>DASUFC010000155.1:0-14805 GCA_036274755.1 Gaiellaceae bacterium | reverse complement strand
GAACGAGACGCGCGTCCCCTCGATCTCGAAGCCGTCGCGCTCGATCGCCGACACCTCACGGCCCCGCAACACGAGCAGTTCGTGGAGATCGTCCACGAAGCGCCGGGCGAGCTCGGTGCGTCTCGCATCGGACAGCTTGTGGCGTGAGCTGCCCGTCGCCTTGGCCGGGACGCCGATGGCGAACGAGCCCGGCGGAATCTCGCCAACGACGTACGAGTTCGACGCGACGATCGCCTCGGCACCGATGCGCGCTCCGGCGTACAGCACCGCGCCGAGGCCGACCTGCGAGCGATCCTCGAGGACGACGGGCGCAAAACGGTTCTCGAACCCTTCGAGCACCGAGTGGCCGATGTTGTGCGTCACGATCATCGAGCGCATCGTCAGGAACACCTCGCGGCCGATGAGCACCGGCCGGCCCACGTTCACGAACGCCTCGTCGCCGACGAACGCGAGATCGCCGACCGCGAGCGTCGCCCAGGGGTCGCGGTGGCCGCCGCCGCCGAACCGCACGGAGCGGCCCCCCCAGATACCCGCGCCGAGGAACGCTCGACCACAGCGCAGCTCGAGGTCGGCGCCGAACTGCGTGAGCGCGCCGACGGCGAACGCCTCCTCGCAGACGACGGTCGCGCGCGGGCCGAGCCGAACACCGTCGGAGATGACGATGCGAGGCGCGACCACGAGCGAGCCGTCGCCGAGCTCCACTCCGTCTCCGACGACGGCCCCGTACTCGCGAAGCGCGCGCACCTTGTCCTCGGGCGAGAGCGCGCGGAACGCGTCCTGCTCGCGGACGAGCCGCTCGTAGGACAACGGCTCGAGCGTGCCCGCGACCGAGCCAGGATCGAACGTGTCGGGCAGCGACACGCCCGCCGTCGAGACCCCTGCAAGTGCCGGGCTCGACGCGGGCGCGGCGGACGCCTTCCTCTGCGCGACGAGCTGCTCCACATCCTTCTCGGTGATGAAGCCGCGCTTGTCGATCTCGGCGAGGTCGATGCCGTGCAGCTCCGCGAGCTCCACCGCCTTCCGCGTCGCCTTGCGGTCGCCTTCGGCGAGCTTCGGCGCCGGTTTCGCCTCGGTCTTCGCGTCGAGCGCTGCGAGCTCGTCGGCCGACTCGGCGACGTACGCGATCGTCTTGCCCAGCTCGACCTCGACGTCCTCGGCGAAGAGCTGGACGATCGTCCCGGCTCCCGGCGACTCGACCTCGACCGTCGCCTTCGTCGTCTCGACGACGCAGACCGGCTGCCCAGCCGCGACCTCGGAACGATCCGGCACGAGCCACTCCGCGAGGAGCGCGTACTCGGTGTTCGCGTCCTCGCGGGTGAGGAGGATCTCGAGCACTAGCGAGCGCCCTCGAGGGCGAGCACGGTCGAGACGACGTCCTCGACGCTCGGAAGCATCGCGTCCTCGAGCGGCCGCGCCGAGGGGATGATCCCGTCTCGCGCGGCGATGCGCTGAACGGGCACCCGCAGGTCGCTCCAGGCCGCGTCCTGCACGCGGGCCGCGATCTCGGCGCCGAATCCTCCCGTCAGCGTGCCCTCCTCCGCGGTGACGAGCGCGCCCGTGCGGGCGACGGACTCGAGCACGGCGTCGAGCTCCATTGGAACGAGCTGGGAGAGCGCGACGACCTCGCAGAAGATCTCGTGTTCGAGCACGAGCTCGGTCACGGCGTCGAGGACGATCGGGAGCATCCCGCCGTAGGTCACGATCGTCGCAGTGCCTTCCGTGAAGTCGGTCGCGGAGAAGGTGAGCGCGGGATACGGGTCGCCGGACTCGCGCACCGCGAGCTCTCCGACGTGGCCGTCCTCGGGCCGACGGATCACCCGCCCGTACAGGAGCTTGTTCTCGACGAAGAACACCGGGCGCTCGTCCTCGACGGCGGCGGCGAGCAGCGCCCCGACGTCATGACACTCGCTCGCGGCGACGACGCAGATGTTCGGGATGCCGAGGAGGAGCTTCTCGAGCGACTGCGAGTGCGTCGGCCCGTAGCCGCGCCTTGCGCCCATCGGCGCACGCACGACGAGCGGCACCGTGACCTGGTCGTCGTACATCTCGCGGAACTTCGAGATCCCGTTCACGACCTGGTCGAGCCCGAGCGCGACGAAGTCGCCGAACATGATCTCGAGGATCGGGCGCTGGCCGCGGAGCGCCATCCCGGCCGCGACGCCGAAGAGCGAGGCCTCACTGATCGGGGTCGTCAGCACCCGGTCGGGATACGCGTCGCTGAGGCCGGCCGTCACCTTGAACGCACCGCCGTACGGGTCGAGCACGTCCTCGCCGAAGAGGACGACGTCGTCGCGCTCGGCGAAGATCGCGTGCAGCGCCTCGTTCAGGGCCTGAACGCCGCGCTTCGACTGCGCGGTCGCGCTCATGCGGCGACTCCGGGCGTCGCTGCCGGCGCCGCATCCGCAGCCTCGACGGTCTCGGCGAGCCGCTCCTCGCAGCGGGCCTCGATCGCCGTGCGCTCGTCGTCCGCGAGCCGCGCGCCTGCGACGAGCAGCGGGTCGCGCGTGCGGCGCTCCTCGATCTCCGCCGGGTCGCGCTGGTCGTCCGACTTCGAGTGGGGACTGAAGCGATACGTGTGGAGGACGAGGAAGAACGGCTCGCCGGTCTCGCGAATCCGCCCGATCGCCCGCCCCGCGGCTTCGGTGACCTCCTCGACGTCGGTCGTGTCGAGCTCGTCGACCTCGACGCCGAAAGCTGCGCCACGTGCCGGGATCGAGCCGGCGAGCTCGAGCTCGATCGGCGTCGACTGAGCGTAGTGGTTGTTCTCGATGACGAAGAGGACCGGCAACTTCCAGAGAGACGCGATGTTGAGCGACTCGTACGTGACGCCCTCGCCGAGCGCGCCGTCACCGAGGAAGACGGTGGATATGGCGCCCGAGCCCTTCCGCTTCTCCGCGAGCGCGATCCCGGTCGCGACCGGGACGATGCTCCCCAGCACACCGTTCGAATAGAAGTTTCCCTTGCACAGGTGCTGGCTGCCGCCCTTGCCACCGCAGACGCCGGGCGCCTTGCCCATCACTTCGCACAACAGCCCGAATGCGTCGTCGGTGTACGCGAGGTAGTGCCCGTGGCAGCGGTGGTTCGAGAAGATCGTGTCGACGTCCGGGTCGAGGTGGTCGATGACGCCGACCGCGTTCGCCTCCTGCCCGATGTACGTGTGCGTCGTCCCGACGAGCTTGCCGAGCGAGAAGAGGTCGAGGAGCGTCTCCTCGAAGCGGCGGATGAAGAACATCCGCTCGTAGAAGGTCGCCAGGCCGGTCATCAGAGATATCCGAGGTCGGACAGCCGCTTCGCGACGGTGGCCTCTTCCTCCTCCGTCAGCTCGTGGCGCTCGGCGCTCTCCAGCTCGGAGAAGACGAGACTTCGCAGCTCGGGTGGAGCGTCGTCGCGCGGCGCGAGCTCGCGCGGATCGACATCGAGCCGGAAGGCCTCCTCCTCCCCGCTCTCCACGTCGAGCACGAGCTTCCACGGCGGTTGCCGTATGGCGAGCTTCGTCAGGGCTCCCATGTCCGTTCCCGCGATCACCGCGGCGCGGTCGCCGTCGACGTCGAGCAGCGACTCGCCATCCGTCTCGCGCGCGGGAAGGCCAGCGAGCTCGAGCAGCGTCGGGACGAGATCCACGGTGCGCACCTGCGACTCCACGACGGCGGGATCGAGGCGCCCCGGCGCGGAGAGGATCAGCGGCACCTGGACGATCTCGTCGTAGAGCGTCGCGCCGTGCATGTGGTAGACGCCCTTCACGTCCTCCTTCGACGGGAAGCGCTCCCCCCACGACTCGCCGTGGTCCGAGAGGAAGGCGAAGACGGTGCTCTCGCGCAGGCCGAGCGACTCGAGCTCGTCGACGAAGGACGCGACGAGCACCTCCGACTGGCGCTCGACCGCCTTCCGGTACCCCTCTCGCATCGCCTCGAGCGCGACCGCCGAATCGGACTGGATGCCCTCGATGACTTCCTGCTTGGCGGCGAGCCAGTTCTTGCGGTCCGCGTGGACGACCTCGTACGGGGAGTGAGTCGCCCAGTTGTGGACGTACAAGAGGAACGGCTTGTCCCGGTTAGCGCGCATGAAGTCGAACGCGCCTTCGAGGGTCTCCGACGTGCCGAGGACGTTCGCCTCCGGCAGGTCCTTGAAGAGGTAGTTCTCGTCGAAGACGAAGCTCCCGACTTCGTAGCCGTGCGCGCCGAACGCGCGAAAGACGGTCTCGATCGACGGGTCGAGTGTCGCGTCCCAGTGCAGGTAGCCGTGGTGGTGCGCGTACATCCCGGTGACGATCGAGGTCGTCGACGGGGCCGTCCACGGCGCGGCGCTGATCGCCTGCGCGTAGCGCACGCCTCCCGCGGCGAGCTCGTCGATCGTCTTCGTGTTGGTCCAGCGCGCGCCGTAGCAGCCGAGGTGGTCCGTGCGCAGCGCGTCGGAGACGTAGACGACGACGTTCATGAGCGCGGCGGATTGTAGTGACGGTGTCTCGCGCGCAACCCGTTCCGAAGCACGTGCCCTCGTACGATCCGAGCGGTCCACCATGACCGATCCCTCTGCACTCGATCTCGCGATCGACCGGCTGGACGCCGCCCTCCGCGCGGCCGGGCTCGGGCCCCTCGAGCCGGCGACGGACACCGGCGTGGTCGCCGAGATCGCCGCCGCCGTCTCGCCGTACCTGCTGCCCGCCGACCTCGCCCGGTTCTGGGAGCGCGTGCGGGTCGAGCAGGACGCGTTCCCCGTCAGCGGCTGGAACATGGGCTCGCTCAGTCCGCCCGCGGTTGCTCTCGAGGCGTATCGCCTCAACCTCGAGCCGGAGCTCCCGATGGTGTTCGGCCCGCCCTTGCTCTTCCCGATCGCGAGGCACTCGGAGACGCAGTGGTCGGTCGAGCTTCAGAGCGAGTGGACCGCAGGCGGGGTCGTCGTCTCCCATTCGGGCGACATGCAGGTCGAGTACCCGAGCCTCACCGACCTCGTGGAGGTCTATGCGGAGCTCGTCGAAGAGGGCGCTCATTCGGCAGGCGCCCAGCCCGCACTTCTCCGCTCCCGGGGGGAAGCGAAGCAACGCGCTCGCCTCGCTGACCCCTCCCTCCGCGCCACCTACGGCGCGTCGCTCCGGATCGGCGCCGATCCTTCCGGATGGCCCGCACACTGGCTCGCGTCTGCCGGAATCGACCCCGCGAGCCGCACACCGCTGGGCGCGACGTACACCGTGGCGGAGCTCGTGGCCACGGCAGGGGCCGGCCCGGTTGCGGGCCGCATCAGGGGTGAGATCGTGCAGCTCGGAGGCGGGGGAGCCGGGTACCTCATCGTCATCGAGGACGGTACTGGCCGGCTCGACGTGTGGTGCCCGGTACGAACGAGCCCCTGGGGCCCCGCGCACCGGCAGCGGGTCGAGCTGGAGGTGACGGTTCGACCGCTCGCTCCCGGCGACCGTGACGGCGAGGCCGGGAACATCGGAGCTGCGGCCGTCGCGAGCGACCTCCGGCCGGTCGAGTGACCTTCCGGGCGCTGGAAAGCGATCGCGCCTCAGGCTGACGCGACGAGGAACCGGAACTCGTTCGAGAAGCGGTAGCTGCCGTCGGCGTGCCGGAACGGAGCGAGCCCCTCGACGATCGCCGCCTTCAGCTCGGGCTCGCGGTCCGGCCCTACGAGCGTCGCGATGCCTGCCACGGCGACGGCGGCGCGCCCGAGCGTCTCCGCATCGGGATACGTGATCGTCCAGGTCGTGTCGAACGCGCTCTGCGGTGCGAGGCCGGCGCGAGCGGCGAGTTCCTCGAGCGCGCCCGGCTCCGAGAAGTCCGGATCCGGCGGCGCGTCGGGCGGGCGCGGCGGCATGAACGGCCTCACGAACTGCTTCATCGCCTCGAGATCGCAGCGCTCGTGTGCGCCCCAGACCTGGACGACCACTGGCGCTCCCGGTTTCGCGACTCTGCCCGCTTCGCGGAGCGCAGCCACCATGTCGTTCGCGAAGAAGAAGGAGTTGAAGCCCGTCACGACGTCGAACGTGTCGTCGTCCCAGGGCAGCGCCTCCATCTCGCCGACGCGGAGGTCCGCCCCGGGCAGGCGCTCGCGGGCGAACGCGACGAGCGACTCCGAGGCGTCGAGCCCGTGCGGCTCCGCGCCGCCCTCCGCCACGAGACGAAGGAACGCGCCCGCACCGCAACCGACGTCGAGCACTCGATCATGGGGCTCCACCGGGACGCGCTCGAGAGCGGCCTCGTACGTCGGCAGCTGGAGGTCCTCGTTCACGGCCCAGTCGGCGGGACGCGCCCCCCACAGAGGGCCCCAGCGCTCGGCGCTTCCCTGCACGTGCGTCGCGGATGCCATGTCCGCTCCTTCCTTTAGACTATGGTTCATAGGTATAAACTATGAAACGTAGTAAGTCAAGCGAGCAGCTGAGCCTCTTCTCCTACGAGATCCTCGGGCTCGTCGGTCACGGCGGCGCGGGCGCGCACGACCTCCTCCGCCTGGCTCGCCGCGGGCGCATGCTCGACTGGGCCGGCGAGAGCCAGTACTACACGGAGCCGAAGCGGCTCGCGAGCCTCGGCTACCTCGACGCGCGGCGGGAGCCCGGCAAGACCCGCGACCGGACCGTGTACGCCCTCACCGAGCAGGGGCTCGACGCGCTCCGTGCGTACGCGGAGACGCCCGTTCGCTTCACGCCGCTCAAGAGCGACCCGCTCCTCCGACTCCTCCTCTGCGACCTGGTGGGAGAGGCCGTCACGCGCGAGAGCATGCTCACGCTCCGGGAGGACGTCGCGGACCTGATGGGCCGTCTCGACGAGAGCGTGGAGACCGCGCAGGCGTTGCCCCACCGCAGCAAGTACCTCCTCCTCGTGATCGAGTTCCTTCGCAGGTACCTCGAGCTCCATCTCGAGCTCGTCGAGACCGTCGAGCGCGAGCTCGACGCCGGCTCAGCCCGCGAGGGCGGGCACGAGGCTGCGTCCGCGTAGTCCAGCGGGCTGCTCGATCCCGAGGATGTCGAGCACCGTCGGGGCGATGTCGAGCAGGTGCGCGTCGTTGCGGCCGGCGGCTTCGATGCCCGGCCCTGCGACAACGTAGAGCCCGTCCTGTGCGTGGTTCGCGTCGTCCGGGCCCGTGTCGTTCTCGAGCGTTTGGATGCCTTCGTCGCCTCCGATCGTCCCGACCGAGCGCCAGTAGAGGTCGCCGAACACGACGATGAGGTCCGGCGGGACGCCCTTCGGCTCACCGTAGAGCTCCTCGGGCTTGTACACCGCCGTCGGGATCGAGTTACCGGCGTCGTCGGGGATCGCGGAGATCCGACGCGCGAGATCGTCGCGAACGGCGTCGTAGTCCTCGGGGGCGATGGTGCCCTCGGGCTCGCGCCCTGCGACGTTGAGGAAGACGCGGGCGTAGTAGCCGCCCTCGCCCCAGGCTGTCGTCTTCGACCAGTCGACGCCGACGTCCCGTAAGGACGAGATGCCGGCCGGCTCGGCGAGCGTCGCGAGCAGTCCCTCGCGACGCAGCCACTCGTTGATCCGGATGCCGCCGTCGAGCCGCTTGGCGCCGTGATCCGAGAGCACGAAGACGACGGTGTCGTCGTCGGCGTGCTCGAGCAGCGTCGCGAGGTGTGCGTCCACGTGGCGGTGGTAGTCGAGGATCGCGGTCTCGTACGGATTTCCGGGCTCGTGCTTGCGGTGCTCCGCGTCCATGTACTTCCAGAACCCGTGATGCATCCGGTCCGGCCCCATCTCGACCATCGCGAAGAACGTCCACGGCTTCGTCTCGAGAAGGTGATTCGCCAGCGCGAAGCGCCGGTCCGTCATCTCGTAGACCTGCCGAAGGAGGTACTCCTTGTCGTCCGTGCGGAAGTCCTTCGTGTCGAAGAGGTACTCGCCGACGACGTCAGCGATCTCGTCCTTGAGGGCCGCGGGGTACGTGTACTTGCTGTCGATCGACGGTGTCAGGAAGCACCCGACCATCACGCCGTTCAGCGGCTTCGGCGGATAGCAGCCCGGCACCGAGAGCACGATCGACGAGCCGCCTGCCCGCGTGACGTAGTCCCACAGCCGCGGCTCCTTGATCGCCGTCGACATGGCGATGAAGCCGCCGTCGTACGTGTGGTCGGAACGGTTCCGAAACCCGTAGACGCCCAGGTCCCCCGGCGTCTTCGAGGACATCATGCAGGACCACGCCGGCACGGTGATCGGCGGGATCACGGACGTGAGGCGCCCGTACGACCCGCGCTCCATGAGGCCGGAGATGGTCGGCAGCTCGTCGCGCCAGCGCTCGAGGACGAGCGAGGGCTCGGCGCAGTCCAGCCCGACGATCATCACCTTCCGCGGCACGCGCGGAGGGTATCGGCCGAGAGGCCGGGGCCGAGGCCGACCTCGCCACGCCTTCTTCCTAGGCGCGGGCGCGAACACCGGCAACAGCGGGGCGGCGCCAAGAACCTGAGCTCGCCGACGAAGTCGGCGTCCGGCCCACAGGTCGCGCGGTTCGCGAAACTCACCCGCGCAGGATCGGAGACCGCGTCCGCTGGGTTGACAAGCACAATCCCGACATGCGCGCAGCGACCGAGCCCTCCCCGGAGACCGTCGTGATGAAGTTCGGCGGCTCGTCGGTCGCCGACCCGGAGAAGATCAAGAACGTCGCGGCCCGGCTCGTCGAGGCGCGCGAGCGCGGCGTCCGGGTCGTCGCGACCGTGTCGGCGATGGGCGACACGACGGACGGCCTCCTCGCGCTCGCACGCGAGGTGTCGCCCGAGCCGCATCCGCGCGAGCTCGACATGCTCCTCTCGACCGGGGAGCGCATCGCCTGCGCCCTCGTCGCGATGGCGGTGAACGACCTCGGCCACGAGGCCGTCTCGTTCACGGGCTCGCAGGCCGGGATCATCACCGACCCGGTCCATACGAAGGCGAAGATCCGCGAGATCACGCCGGTTCGGGTCGTCGAGGCGCTCGATCAGGGCCGCATCGTCCTCGTTGCGGGGTACCAGGGCTTCTCGCGCGACACCATGGACGTGACCACGCTCGGCCGCGGCGGCACCGACGCGACGGCAGTCGCGCTCGCGGCCGCGCTCGGCGCCTCGTGCGAGATCTACTCGGATGTCCTCGGCGTGTTCACCGCCGACCCGCGCATCGTCCCCGGCGCGCGGAAGCTCGACCGCGTCTCGTACGAGGAGATGCTCGAGATGGCCTCCTCCGGCGCGAAGGTGCTCATGCTCCGCGCCGTCGAGCTGGCGCGCGGCCAGCGCGTCCCGATCCACGCGCGCTCGACCTTCTCGCGGGAGGACGGCACGTGGATCGAGGACGGCGAGGGCCTCGAGCAGTCCGTGGTCTCGGCCGTCACGCACTCGGAGGACGAGGTCGTGTTCGACCTCGCAGGCCTCCCCGACCGGCCCGGAACCGCAGCGGCCATCTTCGACGCCGTCGCCGCCGAGCACGTGAACGTCGACACGATCCTGCAGAACGTCGCCCACGGGCTCGCCGCGCTGTCGTTCTCCGTGCCTGCCGAGGACGTCGCGGCCACACGACGCGCGCTCACCCGCGCGCGGGAAGCGATCGGCGACTTCGCGAGCGAGGAGATCGGCGACCTCGGGAAGGTGTCCCTGGTCGGGGCGGGCATGCGCTCCCACCCCGGCGTCGCGGCACGGATGTTCCGCACGCTGGCCGACGAGGAGATCAACCTCCGGCTCATCTCGACGTCGCCGATCAAGGTCTCGTGCCTCATTCCGCGGGCCGACGTCCCGCGCGCCGTCACGGCGCTCCACGGTGCATTCCGGCCGGGCGAGGAGTAGGGTCCGGCCGCATGAGCGCACAGCCCGAAGCCAGCCCGGCAGCCCCGACCCGGAAGCAGAGCCGCGGCCGCGGGGCAGCGGTCTGGGTCGTCCTCGTCATCGCGGGGCTCCTGCTCCTCCTCTCGTCGTTCGCCGTGTGGATCAACCGCGTCGCGCTGAACACGAGCGTCTTCACCGACACGTCGAGCTCGCTGCTCGACGACCCGGCCATTCGCAGCGCAGTGGCGAACCGCGCAGTCGATGAGCTCTTCGCGAACGTCGACGTGCAAACCGAGGTACAGGACCAGCTGCCGGACGGATACAAGGGCTTGTCCGGGCCCGCCACGGCCGGGCTGCGTCAGGCCTCGTACCAGATCGTCGACCGAGCGCTCGAGCAGCCGCGGTTCCAGGCGCTGTTCAAGGCCGCGCTCGAAGAGACCCACGCGACGCTCGTCCAGGTTCTCGAGGGCGGCGGCGATCGGGTGTCGACCTCGAACGGTGAGGTCGTCCTCAACATCCGCACGCTGATCGAAGAGGCAGCGGACCGCATCGGGATCGGCCAGCAGGTCGCCTCCAAGCTGCCCGAGAACGCCGGGAGGATCGTGATCCTTCGCTCCGATCAGCTGAACACGGCACAGAACGGGTTCCAGCTCCTGAAGACCCTCGCGTGGGTGCTCCCCATCCTCGCGCTCGTTGCGTTCGGCGTCGCGGTCTGGCTCGCACGCGATCGCAGGCGCGCGGTGCGCGGAGTCGGGGCGACGCTGGCCGTCGTCGGTCTCGTCGGCCTCGTGGCGGCGAACCTCACACGGAACTACGTCGTGACGTCGCTCGTCGCGCGAAAGGACGACCGCACCGCCGCCGACAACGCGTGGAACATCCTCACGGAGCTCATGCGCGGCACGTTCCGGCTGATGGTCGTCGTCGGGATCCTGTTCCTGATCGCCGCCTGGTTGGCCGGGCCCGGAGCCCGGGCGCTCGGCACACGGCGCTGGCTCGCTCCGGCGCTGCAGAACCGTGTCTGGGGATACGTCGTCCTCGCGATCGTGCTGCTGTTCATGCTGCTCAACACCGACGTCCTCGACTTCGCGCGCTTCCTCGTTCTCCTGCTGCTCGCGGCACTTGGCGCGGCGTGGATCGAGCTCATGCGAAGACAGACGCTCGTCGAGTTCCCGGACGCGGGCGACTCGACGTTCATCGCGGACACACGCGCGCGCGTGAGCGGCTGGTGGGAGTCGCGGCGCTCGGCCCAGCCTTCCGCGCCGACGGCTGCGGCGCCGGCTGCCGCGATTGACGTGACGGCGCGTCTCGCCTCACTGGCGGAGCTCCACGCGCAAGGGCACCTCACCGACGAGGAGTACGCGTCGGCGAAGGCTCAGGTCCTCGGGGGCGCCTAGCGAGGCAGGCACGAGGTCGTTCACGCCGAAAGTCCCGGCGTGGACTCGGATCTCGTCGAAGCGCTGATCGCCGCGGCGATCTGGATCGCCGTCCTCGTCGCCGTCCGCTGGTCGCTGCGCCGCGCGTTCGACCGCTACGAGCAGCGGCTCGCCGAACACGATCCGAAGGTCGCTGCGCGCCGGCGCACAACGTTCAGCTTCCTCCTGCGGATCGTCATCGCGCTCGTCGGCCTCATCGGCGTCTGGAGCGTGCTCTCGAAGTTCCCGGCCACCCAGCAGATCGCGAGCGCGTTCCTCGCGTCGTCCGCGGTGCTCGCGGTCATCGCAGGCCTCGCGCTGACAACGCCGCTCGGCAACCTCGGGTCCGGCCTGCTCCTCGCCTTCACCCAGCCGGTGCGGCTCGGCGACCGCGTCACCATCGACGAGCACACGGGCATCGTCGACGCCATCACCCTCAGCTACACGGCGCTCACGACCGACGAGGGGCGGCGCATCTTCGTCCCGAACACGCGGATGGTCTCCACGACGCTCGTGAACCGCTCGGTGGACGACCCACGCCGGATGATCACCGTCGCGCTGCCCGTCCGGCTCGGCGCGTCGCTCTCGGAGGCGCGCAACATCGCGATCGAAGCGGCCGGGCACGTCCCGCAGGGCGAGGCGCTCTCCGTCTACGTGCAGGTCGGCGAGGTCACCGAGCGGACGGCGTGGCTCCACGTCGTCGCGTATGCGCCGTTCGGGTCGGACGTCTCGCAGATCGCCAGCGAGATCCGCGAGCGTGCGCTCTCGGCACTCGGCAAGGCCGAGCTGCTTCCGGCCTAGAGCTCCAGACTCTCCCCGACCTGGAGCACCTTGAGCTCGACGCCGGGCGCCGACTCCTGCATGGCTGCTGCGAACTCCAGCGGAGGGACGTTCAGGAACGCGGGCTTCTTCGTCAGACCGAGATGGATGGGGAAGTACGTCCCCCAGTGGATCGGCACGACCAGGCCGGGGCGGATCCGCGCCGCCGCTTCGGCGGCGCGCGTCGGGTCCAGGTGGCCGCCGCCGAGCCCCGGCCCCCAGCCCCAGATCGGGATCAGGCCGACGTCGACCGGCCCGAGCGCCTCCATCCCGTCGAAGAGGTCGGTGTCGCCTGCGAAGTACACCGAGCGCGAGCCCGAGATGACGTAGCCCACCGGGTCGGCCGACGCACCGAGCGGCACGCGCTTGCGGTCGTGATCCGCCGGAACCGCCTCGATCTCGAGCGCGCCGATGGCGAGCTTCTCGCCGACCGCGACTTCGAGCACCGACTCGAAGCGCTTCTTCCGCAGGAGCCCCCCGAGACCGCGCGGAACGATCATGGGGAGCTTCTTCCCGAGCTTCTCGAGCGACGGGAGATCGAGATGGTCGTAGTGGGCGTGCGAGATGAGGATCGCGTCGACGCCGCGAGCCGCGCGAGGCGGCACGCGCACCGCCCGGCGCAGGTGCGCAACACGGTTCCGCAGCAAGGGATCGGTCAGCAGACGAACGCCGTCGAGATCGACGTGAACGGTCGCGTGCCCGACGTATTCGATGCGCGCCACGAACCCAAGTTACAAGTTGTCACAAGCCTCAGAAGCCTGGCGGCTACGCGGCCCGGCAGCGCTAGTTACAACTTGTCACGAGCGCCTGACGCTTCCACCCAACAGCGTCCCCGAGCGACCAGGTCGATCGGGGACGGCTCGTCCGGAGCCTTCGGCCCGTTTCAGACGCAGTCTCGGAGGCCCTGCGCCTCCGGGAGCGACTCGAGCTTCTTGAGCGTGTTGTTCTCGATCTGGCGAATGCGCTCGCGCGTGACGCCGAACGCCTGCCCGACCTCCTCGAGCGTGCACGGCTGCGTGCCGTCGAGCCCGTACCGGAGCTCGATGACCCGCCGCTCGCGCTCGGGGAGAGCCGAGAGCGCCAGCTCGACGTCCTCTCGCCGCAGGGAGAGGGATGCCGTGTCGAACGGCGACTCAGCCGCCTCGTCGGGAACGAAGTCGCCGAGCGAGGAGTCCTCCTCCTCGCCGATCGGCTTCTCGAGCGAGATCGGAAGCTGCGACATGCGCAGGATCTCGCGTACCTCCTCGACGTCGATCTCGAGCTCCTCCGCGATCTCCTCCGGAAGAGGCTCGCGGCCGAGCCGCTGGACGAGCTGGCGCTCGATGTGGACGACCTTGTTGAGCTTCTCGACCATGTGCACGGGGATGCGGATCGTCCGCGCCTTGTCCGCGATCGCGCGCGTCACGGCCTGGCGGATCCACCACGTCGCATAGGTCGAGAACTTGAACCCCCGCCGGTAGTCGAACTTCTCGACCGCCCGGATGAGCCCGAGCGAGCCCTCCTGGATCAGGTCGAGGAACGAGAGGCCGCGACCGAGGTAGCCCTTCGCGATAGAGACGACGAGACGCAGGTTCGCCTCGATCATGTGCTGCTTCGCCGACATGTCGCCGCGCTCGATGAGCTTCGCGAGGGAGACCTCCTGGTCGGCGGTCAGGAGCGGCACCTTCCCGATCTCTCGGAGATAGAGCCGCAGCGAGTCGAGCGAGGGCTCGACGGAGAGATCGAGCTTCGGCTCGACCTTCTCCTCCTCCACGGCGACGGGCTCCGTGGGCGGGAACTCCTTGTGCTCGACGCCCTCGTGGAGCTCGATCGCGTGGTCGATCAGGTACGCGTAGAAATCCTCGACCTGCTCCTTCGTGAGCTCGACGTCGTCGAGACCCGCGACGATCTCGTCGTACGTGAGGAACCCCTTCTCGAGCCCTTGCTCGACCAGGCGCTGGAGCTCCTCGACCTCGGGGAGGGCAATATCGACGGACAGCATTGGCTGGCTTACTCCTCTCGCGCTCGAACGGGTACTGGCCTTCCGCACTGCATGAGCCGGCCCGCCTGCCGCCCCGGCTCCACCACCAAAGCGCGCGGATACTAGTCCGGAAAGGACGACGTGTGAAGAGGACCACTGTGTTAACGCGTGGCGACGCGAATCGTGCCTACGACCTCGCCGCGCGAGTTGCGCAGGTCCCCGGTTGCCAGACCGTCCACGTCGAGACCGAGCTCGCCGAGAAACGCCGTGAGTCCCGGCCCGAGCGGCCGCTGCGCGCCGTCCTCGGCCTTGATCGCGACTCCGATCCCGTCCCGTGCCGCGCAGAGGAGGCCCTCGGCGCCGCCCTTTGCGATCCAGCCGTCACCGAGCCGCATGAGCTCCGTGTCCGGCTCGCCGTCGCCGCGGACGAGCTCCGGCCGCGCGCCCATCGCATCCGCGATGCGCGCACCTCCTTCGAGCGCCTCGAGCCGAGAGAAAGCGTGCGCCATCCGCTCGAGCGTCAGCCCGACCGTGACGACGCCGCAGCCGTCGACCGCGGTCGGAAGCAACCCGGCGTCGAGCTCGGCCGCCGCCGCGATCTCGGCGAGCATCGCCTGCTGGCATGGATGCGAGGGCAGGCGGTAGCCCTCCGTCGGCCAGCCGCACAGTCGGCACAGCAGGAGCATCGCGGCGTGCTTTCCGGAGCAGTTGTGCTCGAGCCGCGTCGGGTCCGGGCCACACTCGAGGTCGTCCTCGGTCGCGCCCGCAGCGGCCAGGAGCCGGCGTACCGCCTCCAGCTGATCGGGCCGGTGGAGATGCGACGCGCAGGCGATCGCGAGCTCCGCGTCGTCGAGGTCGGGCCGCAGCCGCGCGAGCGGGAGCGCCTGGATCGGCTTGGC
>DASUFC010000154.1:0-4262 GCA_036274755.1 Gaiellaceae bacterium | reverse complement strand
GCTTGCTGCAGACGGCGAGAGCGAGGCGGCTGCGCTGGCGCTCTATGCCACGAAGGGCCGCGACGCGATCCAGCCGACGGCGGTGCTCTTCGCGTCCGTCGACGTCCTGCTCGAGCGCGTGCCCGAGCTTCCCGCGCACGCAGTCGAGGCGGTGCGGTCGCTCCTCCCGGGGCCGTACACGCTGGTCCTGGAGAACCCCGCGCGCCGGTACTCCTGGCTCAACCCGCAGCAGCCCGACGCGATCGGCCTGCGGGTCCCGGCCGTCACCGGCGCCGCTCGAGCCGTGCTTGGGGCCGTCGGCGCGGTTGTTGCCACGAGCGCGAATTTCCCCGGCGGTGTCGACCCACGCAGGGTCGAGGAAATTCCTCCGGAGATCGCGGCGGCGGTCGACGTCGTCGTCGACGGTGGCGAGTTACCGGGCATCCCGTCGACCGTGGTCGACCTCACCGGCCCCGCGCCGCGCGTGCTCCGCGAGGGCACCGTCACCGCCGCGGAGGTCCTCGAGCGCCTGCGACGCCTTACGGATCGTTAGCCGCGCGCCGAGGCACCGAGGACCAAGGCACCCGGGGCACCGCGGCACCAAGGCGCCGGGACACCGGGCGAGTAGGATCCGGCTGTGGCAGTTGCCGCCGACCACCTCGAGCGTCTGCGGACCGGGGGGCTCGCGGAGCACGATCCCGAGGTCGCCGCGCTGATCGGCCGGGAGGCCGACCGCCAGCGCGGCCAGATCGAGCTGATCGCGTCGGAGAACTTCACCTGGCCGGCCGTGCTCGAGGCAGCCGGCTCGGTTCTCACCAACAAGTACGCCGAGGGCTATCCGGGTCGTCGCTACTACGGCGGCTGCGAGGTCGTCGACGAGATCGAGCAGCTCGCGATCGACCGCGCGAAGGAGCTGTTCGGCGCCGAGCACGCGAACGTCCAGCCGCACGCCGGCGCTCAGGCGAACATGGCCGTCTACTTCGGGCTCCTCGAGCCGGGCGACACCGTGCTCTCGCTGCGGCTCGACCACGGCGGTCATCTGACCCACGGTCTGAAGGTCAACTTCTCCGGCCGGCTCTACACGATCGTTCACTACGGCGTCTCGCGCGAGACCGGCGTCGTCGACGAGGACGAGATCCGCGCGCTCGCGCGCGAGCACCGGCCGAAGATCGTCATCTGCGGCGGCTCCGCATATCCGCGCACCGTCGACACGGCGATGTTCCGACGGGTCGCCGACGAGGTCGGCGCGTTGCTCTGGTGCGACATGGCGCATTTCGCCGGGCTCGTCGCCGCCGGGCTGCATCCGAACCCGGTCGAGCACTGCGACGTCGTCACGTCGACCACGCACAAGACGCTCGCAGGCCCGCGCGCCGGGCTCGTCCTCTGCCGCGAGGAGCATGCGACGGCGATCGATCGCGCCGTCTTCCCAGGGATGCAGGGTGGCCCGCTCGAGCACGTGATCGCGGCGAAGGCGACGTGCTTCCGGATCGCGGCGACCGACGGCTTCCGCGCCTACCAGCAGCAGATTCGCACGAACGCCGACGCGCTCGCAGAGACGCTGCTCGCGGGCGGGATCGACCTGCTCACGGGCGGGACCGACACCCACCTGCTCCAGCTGGACCTCCGCGCTACGGAGTGGTCGGGGAAGGACGCCGAGGAGCGGCTCGACGCGGCCGGGCTGACCACGAACCGCAACACGGTTCCCTTCGACGAGCGACCGCCGACGATCGCCTCGGGCGTCCGCGTCGGCACGCAGGCGGCGACGATGCGCGGGTTCGACGACGACGACTTCCGCGAGGTCGGGAGCATCGTCGTCGAGGCGCTCACCGACGGGGCCGACCTCGCTGCGCTCCGCGGCCGCACCGAGGCGCTGTGCGCCAAGCGCCCGCTCTATCCCGGCTTCCGCGGCTACCCCACGTACATCGCCGACGGCGAGCGAGGCTGACCCTTCCGTGTCGGAGACCGCTCCAGTCACCACGGCCGCGACGGGCAGCGTGACCGAGGTGCTCCATCCGCTCGTGCAGCACAAGCTCGGCCTCCTGCGCGACGTGACGACGACGACGCAGATGTTCCGGCAGCTCGTGAACGAGCTCACGCTGCTCCTCACGTACGAGGCGACGAAGGATCTCGCCGACGAGGAGGTCGAGATCGAGACGCCGCTCCAGCAGACGACGGCGCGTCGCATCTCCGGCAAGAAGGTGGCGATCTGCCCGATCCTGCGGGCGGGCGTCGGGATGCTCGACGGCGTGCTGTCGCTGATCCCAGGCGCGCGCGTGGGGTTCATCGGCCTCTACCGCGACGAGGAGACGCTCGAGCCGGTCGAGTACTACGTGAAGCTGCCGAACGACGTCGCCGACCGCGACGTGATCCTGCTCGACCCGATGCTCGCCACGGGCAACTCGACCGCGGCGGCCGTCGTGACGGTCAAGGCCGCAGGGGCGACGTCGGTGCGGCTGATCGCGCTCATCGCGGCGCCCGAGGGGATCCAGCGGATCCACCGCGACCACCCGGACGTCTCGATCGTCGTCGCGGCGATCGATCGCGCGCTCAACGAAAAGGGCTACATCGTGCCGGGCCTCGGCGACGCCGGCGATCGCCTGTACGGCACGAAGTAGACGGCGCCGTGTTCTCGGATCTCCGTGCGAACCCCGAGGTCCTCTGGGGGGCGCTGATCGCCTTCGGCATCGTGGTCCTGCTCACACCGGCGGTCGGCGGCATGGCCCGGCTCCTCGGTGTCGTCGACCAGCCCGATGCGAGGCGGCTGAACAAGCGGCCGATCCCGCGGCTCGGTGGGCTCGCGATCTTCCTCGGGATCCTCGTCCCGTCGCTCGCGTTCCTCGACCTCTCGGGCGAGATGCGCGGGATCCTTCTCGGCGCGGCGGTGGCATGCGTGGTGGGCGCCGTCGACGACTTCCGCGGGCTCGCACCGCTGCCGAAGTTCGCCGGCCAGGTCGCGGCGGCCGCGATCCCGGTCGCCTTCGGCGTGTGGATCGACCACTTCACCTTCCCGTTCGTCGGCGTCGTCGACCTGCCGGCGTGGGTCGGGATGCCGCTGACGGTGGTGTGGATCGTCGCCGTGATGAACATGGTCAACTTCCTCGACGGGATGGACGGCCTCGCGGCCGGCGTGTGCGCCATCTCCGGGCTGACGTTCGCAACCCTCGCGCTCTCGCTGGGCAAGGTCGACGCCGCGCTGCTCTCGGCCGTGGTCGCGGGAGCGTGCGTCGGATTCCTGCGCCACAACTTCTTCCCGGCCCGCATCTTCATGGGGGACTCCGGGGCGCTCGTCCTCGGCTTCACGCTCGCCGCCGTCTCGATCTCCGGGCTCCTGAAGACCGCGTCGACCGTCGTCCTCTTCCTGCCCCTCCTCGTGCTCGCCGTACCGATCATCGACACGTCGTTCGTCGTCGCGCGGAGGCTCAAGCACGGGGAAAGTCCGTTCGCCCCCGACCAGTCGCACCTCCACTTCCGGTTCCTCCGGCGCGGCTACTCGCAGCGCCGGGCGGCGCTCACGATGTGGGCGTGGACCGCCAGCCTCGGGGCCGCCGCGCTCGCGACGCGGTTCATCCCCTTCCGCGAGGGCGGCGAGTGGCACCTGGGCGAGACGATCGCGGTCGTCGCGATCGCGCTCGGAGCGCTCGCGTTCTCGGTCTACGTGGTCTACCTGCTCGAGATCGTCAAGCTCGCGAGCCCGCGCGCGCGCCGGCGCCGTGCCCAGGCCTCCGACGAGGAGCGACTGAGCGCGTGACGGTGCTGCGCGGCGGCACCGTCACCTTCGTCTTCACCGACATCGAGGGCTCCACCGAGCTGCTCAAGCAGCTCGGCGACGGCTACGCCGATGCGCTCGCCGAGCATCGCCGCCTGATTCGCGACGCGTTCGGGGAGCGGGGAGGCCAGGAGATCGACACCCAGGGTGACGCCTTCTTCTACTGCTTCGAGCGCGCCCGGGACGCGGTTGCCGCCGCGGTCGCAGCGCAGCGAGCGCTGGCCGAGCACGAATGGCCGGACGGGACGGCCCTGCGGGTGCGCATGAGCCTCCACACGGGTGAGCCAGTCGTCGGCGAGGAGGGCTACGTCGGGATCGACGTCCATCGCGCCGCGCGGATCTGCTCCGCGGGTCACGGCGGCCAGGTGCTGCTCTCGGCGACGACCGCTGCGCTCGTCTCGGGCGCGCTTCCGGACGGCGTCTCCAAGCGAGATCTCGGCGAGGTGCGGCTCAAGGACCTGGAGGAGGCCGAGCACGTCACGCAGCTCGTGATCGACGGCCTGCCCGAGAGCTTCCC
>DASUFC010000153.1:0-26011 GCA_036274755.1 Gaiellaceae bacterium | reverse complement strand
CTGGCCGAGGCCGATCGCACGGCGCGCGAGAACGGCACGGCACGCTTCACCGTCCTCCAGAACGAGTACAGCCTGCTCCAGCGTCGAGACGACGAGGACGTGCTTCCGCTGTGTCGCGAGCTCGGCGTGTCGTACATCCCGTACTTCCCGCTCGCGAGCGGCCTGCTCACCGGCAAGTACCGCCGCGGTGTGCCGGCGCCCGAGGGGACGAGGCTCGCCGGCCGCGAGATCGCGGACGAGCGGTTCGCGCGCGTCGAGGCGTGCTCGGCGTTCGCCGACGAGCACGGCAGGTCTCTCCACGAGCTCGCGCTCTGCGCGCTGGCTTCGACGCCCGGCGTCGGCTCGATCATCGCCGGGGCCACGAAGCCGGAGCAGGTACGGGCGAACGTCGCGGCCGCGGACGCGGGCTGGCGGCTGAGCGCGGACGAGCTCGATGCGCTCGCGCTGGTCTGAGCGATGCTCCTCGCCGAGATCGCACACGCGTCCGTCGACGTCGCGGCGACGACGTCACGGCTCGCGAAGATCGCCCGCATCGCGCAGGTGCTCGAGCGTGCGACGCCCGAGGAGGTCGCGATCGCCGTCGCCTATCTCTCCGGTGAGCTACCCCAGGGCACGGTCGGGGTCGGCTGGGCTGCATTGCAGAGCCTGCCCGAGCCGGCGGAGCCGCCGCCCACGCTTGGCGTTCTCGAGGTCGACGCGGCGATCACGCGGATCCAGGCGATTGCGGGCAAGGGATCGCAGGCGGCGCGCCGCGAAGAGCTCTCCGCGCTCTTCGCCCGTGCCACCGAGCCCGAGCAGCGGCTCCTCGCGGGTCTGCTGCGGGGGGAGCTGCGCCAGGGCGCGCTGGCCGGCGTCATGGCCGACGCCGTCGCGAAGGCGGCCGGCGTGCCCGTGGCTTCCGTTCGGCGAGCCGCGATGTTCACGGGCGACCTCTCCACGACGGCAGCGGTCGCGATCGGGGAAGGAGCCGAGGGCCTCGCGCGCTTCCGGCTCGAGCCGCTGCGCCCCGTGACTCCCATGCTCGCGGGCACGGCCGAGGACGTCGGCGCTGCGCTCGACAAGGTGGGGCGGGCGAGCGTCGAGTGGAAGCTCGACGGTGCTCGCATCCAGGCGCATCGCGCGGGGTCGGACGTCCGCGTGTTCACGCGGAACCTCGCCGACATCAGCTCGCGCGTGCCGGAGATCGTGGCCGCGATCGCGGAGCTCCCGGTCGGATCGATCGTGCTCGACGGCGAGGCGATTGCGCTCCGAGAGGACGGTCGTCCCGAGTCGTTCCAGGTGACGATGAGCCGGTTCGGGACGAAGGCGCTCGCCGACGGTGCCGCGCGGCCGCTCGCGCCGTTCTTCTTCGACTGCCTGCACGTGGACGGCGAGGATCTGGTCGACTCGGCGACCTCGGAGCGGCAGTCCGCGCTGGCGCGCTACCTGCCGGCGGACCTCGTCGTGCCCCGCGTCGAGACGGACGACCCGGAGGTCGCGCAGGCGTTCCTCGACGAGGCTCTCGCGCGCGGCCACGAGGGGGTCATGGTCAAGTCCCTGTCCGCGCCGTACGAGGCCGGGCGCCGCGGCACGGGCTGGCTCAAGGTGAAGCCCTCGCATACGCTCGATCTGGTTGTCCTCGCTGCCGAGTGGGGGCACGGTCGCCGCCAGGGCAAGCTCTCGAATCTCCATCTCGGCGCGCGCGGCCCGGACGGCGGCGGCTTCGTCATGCTCGGCAAGACGTTCAAGGGCATGACCGACGAGATGCTCGCGTGGCAGACGGAGCACTTGCTGGGGATCGCCACGGAGCGCTCGGGGCACGTCGTTCACGTGCGGCCCGAGCTCGTCGTCGAGGTCGCATTCGACGGCGTGCAGGCGAGCTCGCGCTATCCGGGCGGCGTCGCGTTGCGCTTCGCACGCGTCAAGGGCTACCGCCCGGACAAGTCGCCGGCCGATGCCGACACGATCGAGACGGTGCGCGCGATTCACGCACGCGGGGAGTAGGCTCGCGTCGTCCGCTGTCGACCGATGGGAGGTAGTCATGACGCAATACGGCACCCTGCGCGCGTGGGCGTTCATCGCGACGCTGGTGGGGATCTTCGGGATGATCGCGGCGTTCGTCGGCGCGATCGTGTGGGCCTTCGAGGTCGACGGGTTCTGGCAGACGATCGGCGTGCTGTGCGTCGGTCTGCCCGTCGCGGTGTTCATCGCGACCTTGCCGATCGCGCTCGCGCAGGCGATGCGTGCGATCGCCGACGTTGGCGACACCGTGTCCGCGCGCTGAGGTATGGCGGACGTCGTCTCGAAGAACTTCGCGACGCCCGACGACGTCGTCGAGTTTCCGAGGGTTCGCACGCGTATTGTCGAGCTCGGCGACCTGACCGTCGGTGAGCTCGTCAACGAGCCCGGCTGGCGCTGGTCGGAGCACGTTCGCCCCACCGTCGGGGGCGAGTGGTGCCAGGCGCGGCACGTCGGCTACATCATCTCGGGCCGGCTCGGGATCGACTTCATGGACGGCACGAGCATCAGCTTCGGCCCGGGTGACGTCTTCGACATCCCGCCCGGCCACGACGGCTACACGATCGGCGACGAGCGGTGCGTGCAGATCGAGTGGATGGGAATCCGCGCCTGGGCCGGCTTCCCGACGGGGATCCACAGCCGCGTGCTGCGAACGCTCCTCTTCACGGATTGCGTCGACTCGACGACGATGGCCATCGAGCTCGGTGACACACGGTGGCGCGATCTCCTTTCGCGTCTGTTCGAGGCGAGCAGGGGCGAGCTCGAGCGCTTCGGAGGCCGCGAGGTGGACACGACCGGCGACGGCATGCTCGCGACGTTCGAGGGGCCTGCCCGTGCGCTGCACTGCGCGGCCGCGCTCCAGCGGTGCGCCGACAAGCACGACGTGCGGATCCGGGTCGGCGTGCACATCGGCGAGGTCGAGCTCGTCGGCACGGACGTTCGCGGGATCTCGGTGCACGAGGCGGCCAGAGTGATGTCTGCCGCTGGGCCGGGAGAGATCCTCGTCTCCGACCTCACACGCGCGCTCGCGGGTGCGGCCGGTCTTCGATTCGAGGATCGGGGGACGCACGAGCTCAAGGGTCTCGACGGTGAGTGGCACCTGTGGGCGTTCCTCCCGGAGGCCGCGTGAGCGAGCTCCCGCTCATCCTCGCGGTCGACGAGGACCCCGACGCGCTCCAGCGCATCACTGCGGAGCTCCAGCGCTACGCGCGGGACTACCGGGTCGTGTGCGGCCCGTCGACCGACGCGGCACTCGCTCAGCTCGAGGCGCTTCGCGAGAGCGACGTTGCCGTCGCGGTCGTGCTCGCAGCTCGTGGCACACAGGAGCTGAAGGGCGAGGAGCTGCTCGAGAAGGTCCACGAGCTGCATCCGCACGCGAAGCGCGCGCTCCTGATCCCGTGGGGCGGCTGGGCCGACGAGGACACCGCAGACGCGATCCGCAACGCGATGGCCCTCGGGCACATGGACTACTACGCACTCAAGCCCTGGAGCACGCCCGACGAGCTCTTCCACCGGCTCGTCTCCGAGTTCCTCCAGGAGTGGCGGCGGCAGAACGCCCCGGGCAGGCGCGAGCTGACGGTCGTCGCGGACCCGTGGTCACAGCGCGGGTACGAGCTCCGCAACCTCCTCGCGCGCAACGGCGTGCCGCATGCATTCCATGCCTGCGACTCGAGCGAAGGGGCCGAGCTCCTGCAGTCGTGCGGGCAGGGCGGGGTGCAGGTGCCGGTCGTGATCCTTCCCGACGGCTCCGCTCTCGTCGATCCCGAGGCGGAGGATCTCGCGCAGCACGGGACGCGCATGCCGACCGTTCTCGACGAGCCGGGTGAGTTCGACGTCGTGATCATCGGCGCCGGCCCCGCCGGCCTTGCGGCTGCCGTGTACGCGGCGTCGGAGGGTCTCAGCGCGCTCGTCGTCGAGCGCGAGTCGATCGGCGGACAGGCCGGATCGAGCACGCGGATCCGGAACTACCTCGGGTTCTCGCGCGGGTTGAGCGGTGCCGAGCTCGCGCAGCGTGCCTATCAGCAGGCGTGGGTCTTCGGCGCGCGGTTCCTGCTCACCCGCGAGGTCGTCGATCTCACGGTCGGCGACGCCTGGCACACCGTGTCGATCTCGGGAGGGCCGGAGGTCTCTGCTCGAAGCGTCATCCTCGCGATGGGCGTCTCGTACAAACGGCTCGCCGTGGCGGAGCTCGCTGCGCTCGAGGGTGTGGGCGTGTTCTACGGCTCGTCGCCCTCCGAGGCGCGCCAGTTCACCGGTGGTGACGTCTACGTGGTCGGCGGCGCCAACTCCGCCGGCCAGGCGGCCGTCCACCTCGCTCGCTACGCGCGGAGCGTGACGCTCGTCGTGCGGGGTCCGTCGCTCGTGGCGAGCATGTCGCGCTACCTCATCGACGAGATCGAAGGCCACGACAGGATTCACGTGCTGGAGTCGACACAGGTCGTCGGGGCATCGGGAGACGGCCGGCTGGACACGCTCACGCTGCGCGGCCCAGAGGGCGAGCGGGAGGTTGCGGCGGACGCTCTCTTCATCCTCATCGGCGCCGAGCCCCGGACCGAGTGGCTGCCGCCGGCGATCGAGCGCGACGAGCGCGGCTTCGTGACCTCGGGCGACGACTACGGCACGAGCGTGCCGGGAATCTTCGCGATCGGTGACGTCCGCTCCGGATCGGTGAAGCGCGTCGCATCGGCGGTCGGGGAGGGATCGGTCGTCATCCAGCACGTGCACCACTACATCGCATCGACGAGCGAGCGTGCGCGTACCGGCTGAGCTCGCGACCGTCTAGCTGTCGTTCGTGAGGTCCGCGCAGTCGGGCGAGTCTTCGAACGCCGTCTTCAGCTCGCCCTTCGTGTCGGCATCGGAGATCGTCGTCAGGGTCTGCGAGAAGGCGGCGCTCATTGCCGCGACCGAGGTCGAGATCGTCGAGATCGCGCCCGGGATCTCCGTGAGACTCGACACGCCCTTGGCAGTGTCCTGGATCGAGCTCATCTCGGTGTCGAGCGTCGTCGAGAGCGAGTCGATCGCGTCCTTCGCCTCCTGACCCGACTCCGTATCCGGCGCGCCGAGGTCCTTGATGCTCGAGATGAGCGTGTCGGTCGCGCTGCGGGCGTCGTCTGCCGCGGACTGCACACCGTCGGCGGAGAGGTTCGACGTGTCGTTGAACCGCGACGTGATGTCCTTCAACGAGTTCTTCCAGTCCGTCACCGCTCCGCAGAACCCGCTCGCCCACTCGTCTGCCGCGCTCGTCTCGCTCGAGTTGTCGCTTCCGCCGCAGCCCGTGGCCGCGACCGCGAGCGCAAGAACGACGAGGAGACCGGTGGCGGCGCGACGCATCGGGGGCAACCTAGCGGGTCCGCGCGGCGACGAGTGCCAGGACGGGCACGAACACCCACGCCGCGAGCTCGCGCATGCCTCTGCGGACGGTGGGGCGATCGTTCCCCGTCACGACCCGGACGCGAACGCCTGAGCGACGCAGCGACGCTCGCACGAGCAGGGCCGCGCGCCGCGCGTGCCAGGGCGACGTGACGAGGAGCACCTCGCTCGCTCCAACCGCTCTCGCAGCTCGCGCGATGCCGGTCGCGTTCCCCAGCGTCGAACGAGCGCCGCGATCGACGAACGCGCCTCGGACGGGCGTGGCCCACGATTCGGCCATCAGGTCGGCTTCGGTCGACGATGCTCTCGCGCGAGCCCAGCCCGAGAACAGGACGACGTCGTTCGCCTCGGCTTCCGTGGCGGCTCGCGAGAGTCGCGCGGCGCAAACGGGGTGGAGCTCGGCGCTCGCGTTCTCTGAGTATCCGAGCACCGCGACGAGCCGCGTCATGACGGCCGCCGGAGGCGCCGCCACACGCCGTAGAGCAGCAGCGTCCCGACAACCGTGAGGACGAGCCGCACCGCCTTCTTCCCGCGGAGCTTCGACTCGCCGCCCGCGCGTTCGCGCATGTGAACGGGGACCTCGACCACGCGGAGCCCCGCCTCGCGAAGGCGCAGGAGCGACTCGACCTCTGGCGCGCCGCTCGTGTACGGGACGCCGAGCGCCGGCATCGCCTTCCGGTTCGCCGCGTACATGCCGCTCGTCGCATCGTGGAACGGAGTGCCGAGCGCCGCCCGCATCGCGCGGCGGAGGAGCGACGTCCCGAGCCGACGACTCGCGGACGGCTCGTAGCGGTATGCCTCGTACCCGTCCCCGGTCGCGAAGCGGGAGCCCACCGCGACGTCGGCTTCTCCCCGCTCGACGATCTCGAGCAGGCGGGTGAGCTCGTCGACCGGGTGCTGCCCGTCGGCGTCGACGCGTCCGACGAACGCGTAGCCGTGCTCATCGGCGTAGGCGTACCCCGCCGCGATGCCTTCCTGCAGCCCGCGGTTCTCGCCGAAGGAGAGGACCTCGGCACCGTGCGCTCGCGCCACGGCCGCGGTGCCGTCGGTGGAGCCGTCATCGACGACCAGCACCGCGCTGCCGGGAAGCCCTGCTCGGAGCTCGTCGAGCACGGCCGGGAGGTTCTCCTCCTCGTTCCACGCTGGGACGAACACGAGTGTGGTGGGCGTCACGACGCCGGAGGGTAGCCGCGCGCACCCGCGCCTTACGTGTCTAGCCTGCCGAGTAGTCGTCCGCTGACGGGTCCGCACCCTCGATCGGGGTATTTGCTGATCACTCATCAGTTCGAGGGATTCCAATGCCCCGAACGGTGCCGTTCAGTGCGTCGGTGAGCTTCCGAGGTCTCGACTGCGGCGAGACGGGGTTCGGCGCCAGGGTGCGCCGTGCGTCGTCCGAGGAGAACGGCCAGGCGCTGGTCATCACGGCCATCGCGATGGTGCTCTTGATGGTCGCGGTCGGGCTCGTGGTGGACGTGGGGCACGCGATGCTCGTCCAGCGCCAGCTGCAGGCGGGCGTCGATGCCGCTGCGCTGGCGGGTGCGCAGCACCTCCCCGACAAGACGATGTCCGAGGCGGTCGCCGTCCAATACAGCGCGAACCCGGGCAGCAAGAACGCGGTGAACACGGTCGGTAACGCGACCACGACTGCGAGCGTCTCGTGCCTGGCCGGCGTTCCGGGGTGCAACCGGCGCGACGGTGGCGTCAACGGGATCGTCGTGAAGTCCAGCTCGAACGTCGCCACGTGGTTCGGCCGGGTCATCGGCATCAACCAGATGACCGTGCATGCGATGGCGACAGCCTGCGCGCCGTGCTCGGTGAAGCCGCTCGACGTGATGATCGTGCTCGACAGGACCGGCTCGATGTGCCAGTTCTCACCGGGTCACGACGACCCGAACTGCACCGACCTGAAGAACGCGCGCGCCGGGGTGCGCGCCTTCGTCCAGAACCTCGATCCCTCCATCGACAAGGTCGGGCTCGCGCTGACGCCGCCCGTCCTCGACCAGTCCTGGGTCGCCAACTGCGGCAACCCTGTCGGCGCCGGATACAAGCCGTGGGCGGGGACGCCGAACCCGAACGTTCCGACCGGCGCGCCCGGGAGGAACCTCGACGGGCGCTACTACGGCTACGACGCCTACTGGCCGTCGTGGGTGCCGGATCCTCGTGGCCAGACGCCTTCGCGGTACGTCGTCGCGTCGCTCGAGGGCGCGGACGGTACGCCCGCCGACGACTACCTCGTGAAGGACGCGCAGGGCAACTGGGTCCTGAACGACGCGCAGTCTGCGTTCCTGCAGCGTCTCGGCTGCACCTCCGGGGCGGGCTCGACGAGCTATGCGCTCGCGATCGAGGAGGCCCAGCACGAGCTGAGCGTCCACGGCCGAGGGAACGTGCAGGACGTGATCGTCTTCCTCTCCGACGGCGCGGCCAACACGTGGCCCAAGAACACGGGCAGCCACTGGACGAACAGCTGGGGATGGGGCCAGCGGCCCTGCGCGATGGGCGTTCAGGCCGCGACGAACGTCAAGCAGGGCGGCACGATCATCTACTCGATCGGGTACGACCTCGACGCGGGCAGCGGAGCACCCGAGAAGTGCCGGCAGCCGAATCAGAGCGACGGGCACTCGAACGGCGGCAACCCGGTCGAGTCAGGGTACGACGCCTACACGGCCATCCAGGCCATCGCCTCGACGCCTCAGCAGTTCTACAACAAGCCGAACCCGGGCGACCTGACCCAGATCTTCCTCGCCATCGCGAAGGATCTGTCCGCATCGCGCGGCCGGCTCATCGACAACACCTCCCCGAACCTTCCCTGACCCGAGGAGACGTGACCATGCGGCATCGCGATTCCTTTCACAAGTCCCGCGAGGACGGCCAGGCGTTCGTCGAGCTCGCGCTCGTCCTCCCGGTGCTCCTGCTCCTGCTCCTCGGGGTGATCCAGTTCGGGAACGTCTTCCGCGACTACATCGCCCTCACTGACGCGACGCGCGTCGGCGCGCGTCAGGCATCGGTCTCGCGCTCGATCCAGCCTGAGGCGACCCGCATACCGCTCGTCGTCTCGAAGGTGCAGCGAGCGGCGGTGAATCTCGATGCCTCGAAGATGACCATCACCGTCACACCCGTGAAGGTGGACGGTGTAACGCCGGGGTGGGAGGAGAGCGGCGACGTCACCGTGCGCTCGACGTATCCCTTCAAGATCGACATGTTCGGGCTCGTCCTCTACGACGGGCTGCTCCAGAGCCGGACGACCGAACGCGTCGAGTAGGGCTCAGATGACGTTGCGCTCGGGCCGCGTCTCGGCCCGGGCGAATCGCTCGACCGCGAGCGGGCCCACGTCGACGAACGGCTCGCGGCGCAGCACGAGGTCGCGGACGATCTCGCCCACGGCCGGACCCTGCAGGAAGCCGTGCCCGGAGAAGCCGGTCGCGTAGAGGAAGCGGCTGACCTCGGCTGACTCGCCGACGAGCGCGTTGTGGTCGGGGGTCACCTCGTAGTAGCCCTTCCAGCCGCCCGCGAGCCCCATGTCGAGCAGCGCAGGCAGCCGGCGCTCGGCCACTTCCATGACGCGCTCGAGCCACGTGGGATCGGCGGGTGCATCGAAGCCGGGCGCCTGGTCCGGGTCGGCCATCCCGAAGAGGAGGCCGGGCCCCTCGCGGTGGAAGTAGAGGCCGCTCGAGAAGTCGACCGTCAGGGGAAAGCGGTCGGGAAGGTCGGAGGCGGGGCCGGTGAAGCCGATCTCGCGGAGATACGGCTCCACCGGGAGGTCGACGTCGACGTGCCGTGCGATCTCCGGCGACCAGGCTCCGGCGGCGCAGACGACCGACCTGGTCCCGATCCGCCCGAGGGTCGTCTCCACGGCCGAGATCTCGCCCGCCGAGGAGTCGATGCCCGTCACGGCGCAGCCGGTCACGACCGTGGCGCCGTGCGCGCGCGCTCCGGCCGCGTAACCCTGGGTCACCGCCTCCGGGGCGGCGTGGCCGTCCAGTGGAGAGAACGTCGCTGCGAGCACGCCCTCGAGCTCCACGATGGGGCACAGGTCCCGGGCCTCGTCGAGCGATACGAAGCGGCTCGGGACGCCGAGCGAGTTCTGCAGCTCGACGCTCGCCTCGAACGCCGCGACGTCGGCCGGGTCGTCGAGGAGGAAGAGGTAGCCGACCTGGTGCAGGTCGATCTCGGCACCGGGGCGTTCGCCAAAGCTCTCGAACGCCTCGATGCTGCGCAGCCCGATCGCGATGTTCAGCGGGTCGGAGAACTGCGCACGGATGCCTCCTGCGGCGCGGCTCGTCGATCCGCCCGCAAGCTCACCGCGCTCGACGAGACACACGTCGACGCCCGCCTCTGCGAGGTGGAACGCCACGCTCGTCCCGATGACGCCGCCCCCGATGACGACGACGTCGGCTCTCGGCGGGATACCTGTCATCGACGGACGAGGTTCTTGAGGAAGAAGCCGACGTTCGCGGGGCGCTCGGCAAGGCGGCGCATGAGGTACGGGTACCAGTCGGGGCCGAACGGCGTGGCCACGAGCACCTTGTAGCCCTCGGCCGCGATCGAGCGCTGCAGGCCTGGTCGCACGCCGTACAGCATCTGGAACTCGAAGCGGTCTCGCGGGATCTTCTCGCGCTGGGCGAATGCCTGAACGCTGCGGATGATCGTCTCGTCGTGCGTCGCGACCGCGATGTAGGCCCCGCCACGCAGCCCGCGCTCGACGAGCTCGACGTAGTTCCGGTCCACGTCCGCCTTGTCCGGATACGCGATCGTGTCCGGTTCGAGATAGGCGCCCTTCACGATCCGGAGGTTGGGCAGCCGTGGGAGCAGACGCTCGAGATCCTCTTTCGTCCGGTACAGGTACGACTGCAGCACCGTGCCGACGGCGTCATGGCCCGCGTCGCGCAGGCGCTCGTAGATCCGCAGTGTCGCGTCCACGAAGTCGGACTGCTCCATGTCCATACGCACGAAGGTGCCCAGCTCGGCGGCGCGGGCGACGAGCTTCGCGACGTTCTCGTACGCGAGCTCCTCGTCGAAGGAGAGGCCGAGGTGCGTGAGCTTGAGCGCGACGTTCGCACGCAGCTTCTCGGAGACGAGCCGCTCGATGATCCGCTCGTACTCGGAGGTGACGGCGACAGCTCCGCTCTCGTCGGGGATCGCCTCCCCGAGCAGCGTCGTGTTGGCGTACAGCCCCGCGTCGTTCAGCGTGCGGAGCACGGCGACGCAGGAGTCGAGCGTCTCGCCGGCGACGAAGCGCGCCGCGCCGACGCGCCTGCCGTGATGCTGCACGATTCCCTGCAGGCGGTCGCTGTCGGCGGCGCGCAGGATCGCGGCTCGGGGGAGCGTCGAGACGGTTGTCCTGAGGTCCCTCAAGCCGGTTCGAGACTACCGCGGTACCGAACGGCACCCATGGAGGTGCCGGACGTGCCGGGCTCTAGTTGAGCGTCGGGTCGGGCGGCATAGCTGCGAGCACGGCGAACGGCCCACCCTTCCGCCGCAGGACGCTGCTCCAGAGATCCTCGGGAGCGTCCGTGAACACGTCGTCGACGACCGCCGGCTCGAGGATCCACGAGCCCTCCTCGAGCTCCCCGTCGAGCTGGCCCGGCCCCCAGCCCGCGTAGCCGACGTAGACCCTCGCGCGGCGGAGCTCCCCGATCGCCTCCGGCTCGACCTCGGACGGCAGGAAGCCGACCGTGCCGACGACGAGCGACTCGGCCGCATCCGTGTCGACGAAGTCCGCGAGCACCACGACCGCGGACGGCTGAACGGGGCCCCCGACGTGAACCGCGCCGATGTCGTCGGCGAGCGCGGTGAGCTCCGGCAGCGCCTCGTGGACGGGCGTCTCGGAGGAGCGGTTCAGGACGATGCCGAGCGCGCCCTCGTCCGAGTGCTCGCCGACGAGCACGACCGTGCGCCAGAAGTTCGGGTCCAGGAGCGACGGGCCGGCGATGAGGAGCTGTCCGCGGAGCGACTGCACGGTCGTATCATCGCCGCATGAGCGAGATCGCCCGCGAGGTTCGGCTCGTCGCGCGCCCGAACGGGTTCCCCGAGGAGGGCCTCTTCGAGGTCGCCGAGATGCCCGTCCCGCGCCCGTCCGAGGGGCAGGTGCTGATCCGCAACGCGTACTTCTCGGTCGATCCGTACATGCGGCCGCGCATGAACGACGTGCGCTCGTACGTGCCCCCGTTCACGCTCGGCCAGCCGATGACGGGCGGCGCCGTCGGCCGCGTGGTCGCGTCCCGGAATTCCCGCTACCAGGAGGGCGAGTGGGTGCTGCATCAGCTGGGCTGGCGCGAGTGGGCGCTCTCCGACGGAGCGGCCCTACGACGTCTCGATCCGTCCCTCGCACCCGTCTCGACAGCGCTCGGCGTGCTCGGCATGCCGGGATTCACGGCGTGGTACGGACTGTTCGTGCTCGGCGAGCCCAAGGAGGGCGAGACCGCCTTCGTGTCCGGCGCCGCCGGGGCGGTCGGGAGCGCCGCCGGGCAGATGGCGCGGATCGCCGGCTGCCGCGTGATCGGCAGCGCCGGATCCAAGGACAAGCTCGAGTGGATCGACGAGCTCGGCTTCGACGCGTCTTTCGACTACCGCGAGCTGAGCGCCCGGAAGGCGCTCGCCGAGCTCGCGCCGGACGGCATCGACATCTACTTCGACAACGTCGGCGGCGAGCAGCTCGAAGCGGCGATCGGCGCCATGCGGACCTACGGACGGGTCGTCGCGTGCGGCTCGGTGTCGCGCTACAACGACACGGAGGCCGCGCCCGGCCCGCGGAACATGTTCCTCGTCGTGACGAATCGACTCCGCATCCAGGGCTACATCATCAGCGACCACTTCGACCGCTTCGGCGAGTTCGCGCGGCAGGCCTCCGAGTGGCTGCGCGACGGGCGGCTGCGTTACCGCGAGACGGTCGTAGAAGGCATCGAGAACGCGCCGCGAGCCTTCATCGGGCTCCTGAGCGGGGACAACATCGGGAAGATGCTCGTCAAGGTCGGGCCCGACGCGTGAAGCTGCGCTGCAGGGTCCTCGGGCACCGGCTCCCGCGTCGCCGCCGGCCGTTCTTCCTCACCGAGCGGTACCAGCGCTGCGAGCGCTGCGGCAAGCGCATCCGGCTCCGCGACCGCTGACACGGAGTCAGTGAATCCGGGCACGTTCGACCGACGAACCTGGTTAGCTACGCGCAGCCTTGGGGACCCACGAGAGTGTCGAGGTGGGCGGAAGACTGCGCACGGCGAGGCGCAGCGCCGGACTGACCCAGAAGCAGCTCGCGGACGAGCTCGGTGTGGAGTCGATCACGGTGTCGCGCTGGGAGCGGGGCGTCACGACGCCGTCGCTGCCCCGCCTCCGGCGCATCGCCGAGCTGACGGGGACGACCGTGAGCGACCTCGTACGAGCGGCCGACGCGGCGACTGCCCAGTCGGTCGAGCTCGCGGCGCTCAGGGAAGAGCTCGCAGAGACCCGCGCGATCGTCGATCGGGTCGCGCGGACGCTCGATCAGCTAGTACGGCATCGACCTGCGCAAGGCTCCGCGTCAGCGTCTCGAGAGACGTGACGTCCAGCTCGACGAGGTTCTCCACGTGCACTGCGAGCCCGTCCCTGCCCGGGATGACGAGCAGCCGCTTCAGCCTGCCGGCGTAGAACACGACGGCTTCGACCGCGCGACCCGTCGAGCGCGCCTCCGCGAAGTGCGGCTCGTACACCTCCCGGGCGCCCGGCAGGTAATCCCAGAGCACGTGCCCGACGCTCCAGCCTCGCGTGTCGTGGTACGGGGCCGAGAGGTGGAGGACACGGTCCTCGTCGTCGAGCACCGCGTATGCCTCGGGCGCCGAGGCGCGCAGCGCGGCCTCGGGAGTCGATCTCATCCTCCGCCCTCGATCACGCGCAGGTCCTGCCGCCCGGCAGACGGCGTGCCGCACGCCTCCGCAGCGAGCGCCTCGAGTAAGCGGTCGAGCGTCTCGGCCAGCGACCCCAGCGTCAGCGTGTCGAGCCGGGCGAGCTGCGTCCACTCGAGCCCGATGCGTCCCCCCTCGAGCGGAACGGCGCGGACGCGCGAGACGTTGCCGTCGTAGAACTGGACGAACTCGACGGGCTCGCGCGACCTGCGCACGGCGTCGTAGTAGGGCCGAAAGAGCGGCTCCGAGCCGGGAAAGCTCTCCCAGAGACACGCGCCGACGAGCGGCCCGAGCTGACTCTCGGCGTGCTCGCCCACCTCGACGATGTGGTCCTCCTCGTCGAGCACGACGAATGGCGAGTGCTCTTGCACCGTGACGGCCACGGTCGAGACATCGTACGACGCGCGGCGGCGGGTGTGCCCGCTCTGCGTGGGTACGCTCCGGACATGACGCGCACCGTGGTTCTCGCGGCCGTCCGCACGCCCTTCGGGAGACTCGGCGGTGGGCTCGCTGCACTGCCCGCGACCGAGCTCGGATCCATCGCGATCCGTGCAGGTCTCGAGCGGGCCGGTCTCGAGCCGGGCGAGGTCGAGTACGCCATTTTGGGACAGGTCCTGCAGGCCGGGGCCGGCCAGGCGCCCGCGCGGCAGGCCGCGATCGGCGCAGGGATCCCGAAGGAGGTCCCTGCCGACACGATCAACAAGGTGTGCGCCTCGTCGATTCGGGCGCTCGAGATCGCCGACCTCATGATCCGTGCCGGCGGCCACGAGGTCGTCGTCACCGGCGGCATGGAGTCGATGTCGAACGCGCCGTACCTCCTGCCGAAGGCACGATTCGGCTACCGGCTCGGGAACGGCGAGGTCGTCGACCACATGGTCTTCGACGGCCTCACCTCGAGCTTCGACGGCCTCCACATGGTGGCGCAGGCGTCACTCGTCTCACGGGAGCTCGGGATCTCGCGCGAGGAGCAGGACGAGTGGGCGTTCCGCTCGCACCAACGTGCCGCCGACGCCCAGGACGAAGGCCGCTTCGCCGACGAGCTCGTTGCCGTCGGCGACGTGACCGCGGACGAGAGCGTCCGTCGTGACACGACGCTCGAGAAGCTCGCGGGGCTGCAGCCGGTCTTCGATCCGGAGGGCACGACGACCGCCGGGAACGCCCCGGGCGTCAACGACGGCGCCTCCTGCGTCGTCGTGTGCTCGGAGGAGTTCGCGAAGCGCAGGGGTCTCGAGCCGCTCGCGACGATCGTCGCCCAGGGCTACGTCGCGGACGACTACGCGTACCTCGCGCGGACGCCAGCCCGCGCTGGTGAGCAGGCGCTCGCGAAGGCGGGAAAGACGATCGACGACGTCTCGCGCGTGGAGATCAACGAGGCGTTCGCATCCGTCGCGAAGAACTCGACGCGGATGCTCGGCGCCGACGAGGAGATCGTGAACGTCAACGGCGGAGCCGTCGCGCTCGGTCATCCGATCGGCGCGTCGGGCGGGCGGATCGTCGCGACGATGGTGCACGAGCTCCGGCGAAACGGCGGCGGGCTCGGCCTCGCCGCGATCTGCTCTGGCGGCGGTCAGGGCGACGCGTTGCTGATCGAGGTCTAGCGAACCGTGCCGAGCGGCGTGAGCCGTCTCGCCGTCTCGCTCGCGGTCGCGACGGCCGCCCTCGCGCTGGCGGGACCTGCTGCTGGGTGTGTCTGCGCGGACACCCCGCTCTCGCAGCGGCTCGACGACGCGGATGCTGCCGTCGTGGGACGCGTCGTCGCGGAGCGGCCGTCCGAGGTCGAGGGAGCGCCCGTGACGGTCTTGACGGTCCAGGTCGACCAGCGCGTCAAGGGTGATATCGAGCGCACGCTCGAGGTCCGCTCGCCGCGTGGAACGGACTGCGACGTCGACGTGCCGCTCCGAAAGGAGATCGGCCTCCTGCTCACGCGTTCTCCCGACGGCACGTGGCTGGCGTCCGCCTGCAGCGTCGTCGAGCCCGGGCCGCTGGTCGCGACGGGAGGCGAGCCGCGCGGCGGCGTGATCAAGGTCGGTATCGGGATCGTGATTCTCGGACTCGTCCTGCTCTGGGCGCTCCGACGCCTGCGAAAGGGCTCCCGGCCGAGCCTCCCTGGGGCTCCCGAGCCCTAGGTCGCAGCCATGCGAAGGGCCTTGCGGTATCGGCGCTCGACGACGGCGGCGCCGTGGAACACGTCCTCCTTCGCACCGTCGTGCTCCCAGCCGAGTCCCTCGTAGAAGCGCTCGGCGCGCACGTTGCCCTCGAGCACCCAGAGGATCGCGTGTCCGAATCCTGCTTGCAGGAGCGAGGCTTCCAAGCGCTCCATCAGCGCACGTCCTGCACCGCGTCCCCAGCTCGACGGGTGGACGTAGATCGCGTAGATCTCCCCGGCGCCTTCCTCCGAGTACGAGGCGCCGACGGTTGCGAACCCGAGCGTGCGGTCCTCGGCGATCGCGACGAAGGTCGCGCTGCCGGGCTGTGGCGCGCGCGCGAGCCCCTCGCGCCAGAGCTGTTGTCGCGCCGCCACGTCGAAGCCCGCGATCGTCTCCGGCGGAAGGAGCGCCGCATACGCCTCGCGCCACGTCTCGACCTGGATGCGGCCGATCTCGTCGGCGTCGGCCGGCGTCGCGGAGCGCACCGTCGTCACCGCGCGGACGTTAGCCTGCGGCCCATGCGGTTCGAGCACGTTCTCGTCGTCGGCGCCGGCCAGATGGGCGGTGGCATCGCGCAGGTCGTGGCGGCGTCCGGGCGCCGTGTCTCCCTCCACGACGAGCTGCCAGGAGCGGTCGAACGCTCGCTCGCGGCGATGGAGAAGAGCCTCGCCCGCCTCGAGGAGAAGGGCGGTCCTCCGCCTGCCGAGGTCCTCGCTCGCGTCGCCGCGGTGGACGAGCTCGTCCCGGCCGATCTCCTCGTCGAGGCGGTCGTCGAGGATGCGGCCGTGAAGGAGGCGCTCTTCCGCCGTGCGGACGAGGTGCTCCCACCCGAAGCGATCCTCGCGTCGAACACGTCGTCGATCCCGATCACCAGACTGGCGGCCGCGACGTCCCGCCCGGACAAGGTCGTCGGCATGCACTTCTTCAATCCGGTTCCCGTCCTGAAGCTCGTCGAGGTGATTCGTGCGGTTCAGACGTCGGACGAGACCGCGGCTGCGATCGTCGCGCTCGCGGAGGATCTCGGCAAGACACCCGCACAGGCGAACGACTTTCCCGGATTCGTCTCCAACCGGATCCTCATGCCGTTCGTCAACGAGGCTGCGTACGCGTTGATGGAAGGGGTCGCAGAGGCCGAGGCGATCGACACCATCGCGAAGCTTGGCTTCGCCCACCCCCTCGGCCCGCTCGCGCTCGCCGACCTGATCGGCCTCGACACGTGCGTGGCGATCATGGAGGTACTGCACGAGGGGCTCGGCGATCAGAAGTACGCGCCGTGCCCGCTCCTGCGCCAGTACGTCGCCGCCGGCAGGCTGGGCCGGAAGTCCGGCCGCGGCTTCTACGACTACGCGTGATGGATCCCCGGCTGGCCGCCGAGCTCGCGGCCCTCGACGGGAGTGACGAGGACGTCGTCGCCGCGCTGTACCGCCTCGTGCTGCGGCGCGAGCCGGACGACGAGGCGCGCGATCGCTCCCTCGCGAAGCTCGCGGAAGGGACGCTCTCGCGCGCGACTCTGATCCACGAGCTCGCGGCGAGCGAGGAGCACCGTCGTGTCCGCGAGCTCGACGACGCCGTCGCGCTCGGAGTCGGAGCGCGTGCTCGTGGCGAGCGCTTGCAGTGGCTCCAGGCGCCGCACGCGGACGAGCGCGTGGTCGAGATCCCCTGGGTGCTCTCACGGCTACGTACGGGGCGCGTCCTCGAGGTGGGGTACGCATTCGCGGAGCGCCCCTATCTCGCCGCGCTGCTTCGCTCGGGCATCGAGCTCGTCGGCGTCGACCTTGCGCGTCTCGACGTGGAGGGCATGGAGACCGTCGAGGCGGACGTGCGCGCGTTGCCGTTTCCCGACGGCTCGTTCGATCAGGTGCTGCTCGTGTCCACGCTCGAGCACATCGGAGCCGACAACACCGTCTACGGCGTCGAGGGCGAGCGCGAGGACGGCCGGGTCGCCGCGCTGCGTGAGCTCCGGCGCGTCGTCCGCGGCGACGGCAGCCTGCTGGTGACCGTGCCTCTCGGCGAGCCGGGGGATCACGGCTGGTTCCGGCAGGAGGACGTGGAGGGCTGGACAGCGCTCTACGGGTCGACGGACTGGTTCGTCGAGGAGGCCGAGGCGTACGAGCTCGGCGAGGAGGGTTGGCGGGCGAACCCGTCGTTCGAGGCGGCCGGCGTCCGCTACGGAGAGCGTGGCCCTGCCGCTTCGGCGGTGCTCTGCGCAGAACTCTCGCCGGGGCGGTTGCGCCACCTGCTGACGCCGGGCGGCATGCGCAAGGCGACACGGCGCCGCGCCGCGCGCACCTACCGGCGCGTGCGACCGCACGACCTATAGTCCGCCGCGGTGGACTTCGAGCTCACTCCCGACCAGCGGGCGATCCAGGCCCTCGCACGGGAGCTCGCAGAGGCCGAGATTGCCCCGCACGCGGCCGACTGGGACCGTGAGCAGCGGTTCCCCGACGAGCTCGTCCCGAAGCTGGCCGAGCTCGGGCTCATGGGTGTCTGCGTGCCCGAGGAGTACGGTGGCGCCGGTGCGGACTTCGTGTCGTACGTCCTCGTGCTCGAAGAGTTGTCGCGAGCGGATGCCGGGGTCGGCGTGACGGTGGCCGTGCACACGAGCGCGACGACGCTGCCGCTGCTCGCCTTCGGAACGGACGAGCAGCGCGCGCGGTTCGTCCCCCCGCTTGCGCGCGGCGAGCACCTCGGGGCCTTCTGCCTCACGGAGCCGGGGTCCGGCTCGGATGCCGGATCCCTGAGGACGAGCGCGACGCCCGACGGCGACGGCTGGGTCGTGAACGGTTCCAAGCAGTGGATCACGAACGGCTCGCGCGCCGGGACGTTCCTGGTCTTCGCGCGCACGGATCCCGCGACGACCGGCGCTCGGGGCGTCTCGTGCTTCGTCCTCGGCGCCGAGCACGTCCGGATCACGCGCGAGGAGGAGAAGCTCGGGCTCCACTCGTCGACGACGTCCGATGTGTCGCTCGAAGGAGCGCGCGTCGAGCGCGATCGGCTGCTCCACGACGAAGGGCGAGGCTTCCGGGTCGCGATGTCGACGCTCGACGGCGGCCGCATCGGGATCGCGGCGCAGGCGCTCGGTATCGCGCAGGCGGCCTTCGACGTCGCTCGCGCGTACGCGGTCGAGCGTGAGCAGTTCGGCCACAGGATCGGCGACTTCCAGGCGATCCAGTGGAAGCTCGCCGACATGGCCACGGAGATCGATGCCGCGCGGCTGCTCACGTATCGCGCTGCCTGGCTCAAGCAGGAAGGGCGCCCGCACGCGGCCGAGGGGGCGAAGGCGAAGCTGTACGCATCCGAGATGGCGCGCCGGCAAACGGCGGAAGCGATCCAGATCCTCGGCGGCTACGGCTACACGAAGGAGTTCCCGGTGGAGCGCTACTACCGCGACGCGAAGATCACCGAGATCTACGAGGGTACGAGCGAGATCCAGCGGCTCGTGATCGCCCGCGACATCCTGGGACGCCAGGTGCGTGACGAGCCGGTCGCACACGAGGCGCGTTCGTAGGACGTGGCCCGCGAACGGGACGAGCCGGTCCGGCTCACGAAGATCTACACGCGCGGGGGCGACGCGGGGGAGACGTCGCTCGGTGACGGCTCCCGCGTATCCAAACTCGACGAACGGATCGGCGCCTACGGGACGGTGGACGAGCTCAACTCGGCTCTCGGGCTGGTTCTGTCTGCCTCGTGCCCCGAGGAGATCCGTGCCGTGCTCGAACGGGTGCAGAACGAGCTCTTCGATGTCGGCGCCGACCTGTCGGTGCCGCTCCGTCACGAGGCTCGGCTGCGGGTCACACAGGAGCAGATCGACCGGCTCGAGGCCGACTGCGACCGTTTCAATGCCGATCTCGACGAGCTCAGGAGCTTCGTGTTGCCCGGGGGCGATGAGGTCGCGGCGCGGATGCACGTCGCGCGCGCTCTCTGTCGGCGCGCCGAGCGGGACGCGCTCGTCGCTGCAGGCGCCCACGACGTCGATCCGCTGGCGATCGTCTATCTGAACCGCCTCTCCGACCTCCTGTTCATCCTTGCCCGCGCCGCGAATGCGGCGGCCGGCCGCGAGGAGCCGCTCTGGAGGCCTGGGAGCTCGTCCTAACGTTCGTCGCCGCGTTCGTCGCCGGCTACTTGGGCTCGATGCTCGGGCTCGTGCTCGGGACGCTGCGGCTCCCGTTCATCGTGCTCGTGACCGGGAGCCCGATCGCGGCGGCGGGAACGAACATCGCCATCTCCGCGGCGGCCGCAGGCGCCGGGGGGCTGCGCCAGGCGCGCGAGGGGAGGGTCGACTGGCGCGTCGTCTCTTGGATCGCGTTCCCGTCGGTCGCGGGCGCGGTCCTGGGCGCGCTCGTCGCCGACGACGTGTCGGACGCGCTCCTCTACGGGCTCATCGCCGCGGTCCTGGTGTGGAGCGGGATCGACCTCGCGCTCAGACCGATCGAGGCGCAGCCGCGACGTCGGCTACGGCTCGGACGCGGCGTCGGACTCTCGTTCGGCATCGGCGTGCTCGGGGGCGCTGTCGGGGTGATCCTCGGCACGCTTCGCATGCCCACGCTCATCCGCTCCGTCGGCATGGACCTCCGCCGGGCGGCAGGCACCAACCTCGTCGTCGGCTTCTTCCTCGGAGTGGCGGGGTTCGCGACCCACGCCGCCGAGCAGGGCGTCGAGTGGGGGATCCTCGCGGCCGGCCTCGCAGGTGCGCTTCCCGGCGGCTGGCTCGGCGCACGGGCGACGGGTCGCCTGCCCGAGAGCACGCTCCGCGTCGCGCTCGGATCGGTGCTCGTCCTCGTGGGGGTCGTCTTCGCGATCGAAGCGCTCGTCGCGTAGGGAAGGCTCAGGCGACGGCCGGCCAGCTCACGCCGAGCCACTGAGCCAGCTCGTCGGGCGGGCGCGGGGTCGCCACGTAGAAGCCCTGGGCGCGGTCGCATCCCCAGTCTGCGAGAACGCTCCACGCCTCGCGCGTCTCGACCCCTTCGGCAACGACCTCGATGCCGAGCGCGTGCCCGATCTCGATGATCCCGCGCACCAGTGCGGCGTCGGCGTTGCTCTTGCCGAGGCCGTGCACGAAGCCGACGTCGATCTTCAGCTCGTCGAGCGGAAGCACGCGAAGCGCCGCGAACGACGCGGCGCGACCCGCGTCGTCGAGCGAGAGACGAACGCCGAGAGCATCGAAGCGCGCGAGCGAGTCCTCGTCGATCTGTCCACCCGCGCCCGGCCCGGCCGGCACGACCTCGAGCGTGACCTGCCGCGAGGCGAGGTCGTACGAACGGAGCATCGAGCCGAGCCCCTCGGCGAACTGGTGGTCGTCGAGGAGCCGGTAGGGGATGTTGATCGCGACCCCGAGCTCATGCCCCGCCTTCGACCACTGCTGTGCCGATCCGAGGGCGTCGGCGATCACGAGGAACGTCAGCTCGCGCACGAGCGGTGTCCGCTCGACGTGCGGAACGAACTCCGCCGGCGGCACGATGCCGCCATCGGGGAGCCGTCTGCGGACGAGTGCCTCGGCCGAGTGGGGGGCTCCGGTCTTGAGGTCGATGATCGGCTGGTAGACGACGACGAGCTCGTTCTGCTCGAGCGCGACCTCCACGTCGCGGACGATGCCGACGTCGACGCCGCGCCTCATGAAGACGTTCTCGTCGCTGACGTCCCGCTTCGTCGCGTACATCTGGCCGTCGGCGCGCGCAAGCAAGTCCGGGGCGGTTGCGCCGTCGTCGGGGTAGACCGCCCAGCCGATGCTGCCGTCGATCTCCACCGCCGATCCCTCGATCTTGAAAGGTCGCCGGAGCGCATGGCGCAGGCGGCCGACGAGCGCGGCCGCGCGCTCGTCGTCCCCCGTTCCGACCGAGAGGACCACGAACTCGTCGCCGCCCACGCGGGCGACCGTGTCCGCCTCGCGGAGGACGGCCTCGAAGCGCCGAGCGAGCGTCTTCAGGACGATGTCGCCGGCCTGATGGCCGCGGACGTCGTTCACGTCCTTGAAGCCGTCGAGGTCGATCGCGATGAGCGTGAACGGTTCGCCCGAGCGGCGTGACCGTCGGAACGCCTGCTCGATGCGGTCGTCGAGCAAGGCGCGGTTCGGGAGTCCCGTCAGCGGATCGCGAAGCGCCTCCGAGTGCGCGCGGTTGACGCGGAGGTTGAGGAAGACACCCGCTGCCGCGGCGACGAAGGTGCACACCACGAGCGTCGCGATGATGTAGTCGGGCGTCTCCTGCAGCAGCGCGGTCGCGAAGCTCGCGATGAGCACGAGCGTCGCCAGGCACATCGCCCACACGAACGTGCTCCGAAGTTGCCGCCGCCTGATTTTCTGTGCCACGTGCCGCCGTTCTGCCCCGCCGAGGGGCGCCGCAGGTACATCTCCGACAGTAGTCACCAGGCGTCTTGCGTCCACCCCAGAACGAGGGACGACCGTCCCCCGGGCGAGGGATCGGCCGGGGCGGGTGGGCTCGTGCTCGGCAGGAAGGCATACCCCGTCGGGGAATCTCGTGGCGTGGACGTGGCTGCCGGTCTCGTGGGCCTGATCGCCGGCGTCGTCGTCGGTCCGCTGGCCGACCGCCTGGCGACGAACGCGCCGCTGCACGATCCGCTCCTGAAGTCGGTCCCGCGTTCGCCGCGGCTGCTGCTCGTGACCGCCGGAACAGCGCTCCTCGGCGGCGCCTGTGGCCTGGTCTACGGCTTCACGCTCGAGGCGGCCGCGGCCGTCGTCTTCTGCTGGGTACTCGTGATCGTGACCCGCAGCGACTTCGAGACGCGCCTGATCCCCGACAAGATCATCTTGCCCGGGGCCGTCGTCCTGCTCGTGCTGCGGACGATCGACGATCCCAGCCTCGAGTGGATCCTCTCGGCGCTCGGCGCCGGAGTCATCCTGTTCCTGATCGTCCTCATCTACCCGCGCGGTCTGGGAATGGGCGACGTCAAGCTCACGGCCTTCCTCGGGGCGGGGCTCGGCGTCTCGGTGATCGTCGCCATGTTCGTGGGCTTCTTCGCGGCGTTCGCGCCGGCGCTCGTGCTGTTCTTCCGCCACGGCAAGGACGCACGCAAGCAGGCGATACCGCTCGGGCCGTTCCTTGCGCTCGGCGGCGTCGTCGCGCTGTTCTGGGGCGACGCGATCCTGGACTGGTACCGCAGCCTCGGCGCCGCCTGAGACGCCTGTTCGAGGCTCCAGAAGCGGCCCTCGAAGGCCGATGTTCAGGTCATGGAGCGTGCCTCTGCGGCAGCGCGCGTGGTCCAGCCGGTGGATGCCCGGCTCCTCGCTGCTGCGGCAAGGGCGGCCGCTGGGGTTGCTGCCGCCGAGCAGGATCCGACCCGTGCGATCGACGCCGCCGTCCAGAGCCTGCACGAGGCCGTCGGTGGGCTCATGCCATCCGTCTTCGTCCTCGAGCACGGACGTCTCTGGCTCGTGTCACAACGCGGCTATGCCGTCGTCCCGGACGGGATGACGGTCGACGGCGGAATCACCGGCCGGGCCGTCCGTCTCAACTGCGCGCAGCTCGCGCCGGACGTGTCGGTCGACCCGGACTACGTTCCTGCGCTCCCGGGTGTCGTCTCGGAGCTCGCAGTCCCGCTGCGCGTCGGCCACGCGGTCGTGGGTCTCCTCAATCTCGAAGCCGAGCGTGCGTTGCCCGAAGGCGCTGCGGATGCGCTCGGGCCTCTCGTACGCGCCCTCGCCCCTGCCACCGAGGCGGTGCGGACGAGTCGTACGCTCGATCTGGCTGCTCTCGCGCGGCTCTTCGTCCACCTCGGGAGCCTCCGCGACCCGCGCGACATCGCGGCGCTCGGGGCGGCGTCTCTGCCCAAGGTGCTCTCGGTCGAGGCGAGCCAGGTGGTGGTCTGGGACGAGCTGGGTGGGGTGACCCGCCTCGCTGAGTGGACGGCCGATGACGCCGCGCAGACGCCGCTCTCAACCGATGAGCTCGAGGCAGCTCGTGCGACGACGGACCCGAGTGTCGTCTGTCAGGTGCTCGAGCGAAGTGGCCTGAGCGGCGCGGAGAGGTCGTCCTCGTGGCCGGTCGTCTGGCTTCCGCTCCGGGTGAACGCAGGCGAGATCGGAGCGCTCGTCGGGATCGTGCGGCAAGCCGAGCCCGTCGACCCGATCGTCCTCGACACCGCCGCTGTGCTCGCGGCGCAGATCGCGTCCTCTCTCGACGCGGCATTCGCGCTCCACCGCGAGCGCCTCAGCGCTGTGACCGATCCGCTGACCCGGATCCTCAACAGGCGCGGGCTCGAGGAACGACTCGACGCCGCGCTCGCGGACGCGCAGGAGCGACGTCGGCCGCTGAGCCTGCTCGTCATCGACTGCGACGACTTCAAGGAGATCAACGACCGAGCCGGACACCCGTTCGGCGACGCGCTGCTGCGCGAGGTCGCGGACATCCTCGTGAGCGCGCTACCGGACGGAGCGGAGGCAGCGAGGCTCGGCGGTGACGAGTTCGTCGTGATGCTCCCGGGCGCCGGAGCCGACTCGGCCGAGGCGCTCGGCGGGCAGATCCGGACGCGCCTCGCCGAAGGGCTGACGGACGCGGGGTTCCCGCTGAGGATCTCGGCCGGGATCTCGACCTACCCGTTCGACGGTGCCAAGCCGACGTCGCTGCTCCGGGCGGCGGACCAGGCGCTGTACGCCGCCAAGGCGGCGGGCAAGGACCGGGTTGCCTCCTTCCGGGAGCTGACCGGTGCGGTTCTCTCGCCTGCCGAGCCTGTCGCTCACGATGCAGGCCGGCGGGGACGCAGCGACGGGTCGGGCGCGGTTCTGTCCGACGCCATGGCTGCGGCGCGAGCTCTCGAGCTCGAGACCACGGTCGCGGGTGTCTGCGACCGCCTCTGCAAGGCGCTCGTGTTCGTCGTCGGCGCCACCGCCTGCTCCGCCTCTCGCGTCGTCGGGGACTATGTGGTCGACGCGACCGAGCACGCGCTCCGGGAGGTGTGGCTCGGCGACGAGGCTGCGTATCGAATCGCCGACTTCCCGCTCACCGCCGACGTACTCCGCTCGGGAGAGCCGCGAAGCGTCTCGTTCGTCGACAGCCACGTCGACCCGTCGGAGGCCTTCATCCTGCGCGATCTCGGGATGAACGCCCTGCTCATGCTTCCCATCCGCGTGGCGGGCCGCTCGTGGGGGCTCATCGAGCTGTACGAGATGCGGCTCCGGCGGTTCGGCCAGGACGACGTCGCCGTCGCACAGTTCCTCGTCGCGCAGGCCGAGCGCCGTCTCGAGATAGTGGCGAGCGCCGATGACGGGCTGCCCAGGCCGAAGGTCTACGAGCTGCCGTCGGACGAGGGCAAGCCGGCCCGCCCGCGCATCAGGTAGGCACACCGCCGTGGGTCATGCGGAAGCGGCGACGCGCCCACGCGCACGACCGTGTGCTCGACGCCGTCGGCGTCGAAGACGAACCCGGCCGTGAGGGCGACGGGGTCGATCTCCACGAGCCGGTAGCGCTCGCCCGGCAGGAAGACGAGCGTGACGTCTTCCGGTTCGGACGAGCCGACTGCGGCGATCTCCGCGGCGCGCTCGTCGAGCTCCGCGCGCAGCTGCTCGAGCTCTTCCTCACGCGCCTCGAGTGCGCGCTCCCTCCGGTCGACCGCGGCGCGCTTCAGCTCGACCGCGCCGAGCTCCTGACGTCGCCGGGCGAGGTCCTCTTCCGCCTCGGTCAGAGCGGCCTGTCTCTCGCCGAGGCTGCTGACGAAATCGGTGAGCTCCGCCTCGCGTGCCTCGAGATCGGTGGTGCCCAGGCGAAGCATCCGCTCGACCGAGGCACGTGAGTCGCGGAGAAGCTCCTCGCGCCGCTCCAGCTCCGCGATCGACTCGCGCAGTCGCGCCGCGTGTTCGTCGAGCTCGGTTCGCCGCTGGGCGAGCAGCTCATCGAGTCTCTCCTCGGGGCTTGGCCCCTGGTGCAGGACCCGCCGAACCAGCCCGCTCCGGCGGCTCTCGTCCTGCTCGTGGTGGTCGGGAGTCGTCATGACACTGTCGTCGGCACTCTGACGATCGGTGCCGACGGACCGATCCTAAGCCGTCGAGTTTGGAGCGATCCGCCGGCGGAGGGCGACTTCGCCGACCCGCCGGCGAGTCCTGCCGTCACTCGGGCGGGGAGGAGGGTAAAGCCCGAGGGCTCCGAAACCGATATCCCTCGTATGGATGCGCAAGGTGCAAGACTCCTCGCAGCTCGGATCCGCGCCGGCGTCTCCGTCGGTGCGAGGATCGAGCTCGTCGAGACGCCGCAGGGCGACTCCGGCTTGTGTGCCGGCGACCGCGGCGTCGTCGACCAGATCGACGAGCAGGGCCGAGTGGTCGTCACCTGGGACCGGGGTTTCGCGAGCGAGATCGATCCCGGGAGCACGCCGATCCTCACGCTCGCCGCGTAGCGCGACGAGACCTCAGGAGGACGAGAGGCGACCCTCGCGGAGCCCGAAGTCGGCAGTGACGACGACGGTCTCCGCACCGCCGAAAGCCTTCGGTGCGGCGGGCGCGTAGAGCGCGCCGATTCCGGCATCACGGAAGGTCGGTGACAGGATGATCCCGCGGTGCGGCGGTGAGTCGAGCCAGGCGTTCACCACCGCCGTCGCGTCGACGGTCGCCCCCGAGCTCGCGAGGAGCGTCTCGCCGACCGACCACATGCGCCAGCCGCGGCTCGTGTAGTAGCGCTTGATCCG
>DASUFC010000152.1:0-3961 GCA_036274755.1 Gaiellaceae bacterium | reverse complement strand
AAAAGGGAAGGTGAAGGTAGCGGCGGTAGGACTCGAACCTACGACACGCGGATTATGATTCCGCTGCTCTAACCAACTGAGCTACGCCGCCGAGCCGTGCGTGAGTGTAGCAAGGCTCCTTGGGCATTCGGCCCCGGAGCGAGCCCCGAAATGCGCCTATTCGTTCCGTCCACCGGCCTCACTAGGATCCCGCCCGTGATCAGGGTTCCGCCGCAGCGGGGAGGCTGGCTCGAGGTCGTCTGCGGGCCGATGTTCTCCGGCAAGAGCGAGGAGATGATCCGGCGGCTGCGACGGGCGGAGATCGCCGGCCAGCGCGTCCTCCTCTTCAAGCCGCGGATCGACGACCGCTACGACGCCGCCGACGTCGTCAGCCACGCCGGGGTGCGCATGTCCGCCGTCCCGGTGGACGGCTGTGCTGAGCTCGTCGCCCGCGCCCGCGGCTGCGACGTCGTCGGGATCGACGAGGTGCAGTTCTTCGAGCCGACGATCGTGGACGCGGCGCTCGCGCTCGCCGACGGCGGCGTGCGCGTGATCGCCGCCGGGCTCGACCAGGACTTCCGGCGCCTGCCGTTCGGGCCGATGCCGGAGCTGCTCGCCCGCGCCGAGTTCGCCGACAAGCTGCAGGCCGTGTGCCACCGCTGCGGCGGGCCCGCGACCACGACGCAGCGCCTCGTCGACGGGAGGCCGGCCCCCTATTCAGGCGAGACGATCGTCGTCGGCGCGCTCGACGCGTACGAGGCGCGCTGCCGCGACTGCCACACCACGGGTCCGGATGCAGCCGCGTGGCTCGCAGCCTGACCGGCCACCCCTGACAGCAGCAGCGAGCGGCGCTGGCTCATCCGCCCCACGACGGCTTCGCGCTGCCTCACCGTGCCTGAGCCCGGATTTGACAGATCGAGGATCTTCGATACATTGAAGTTAGTCGATGTATGGGGTGTCAGATGCGTATGGTGTTTCCGACAACGCACCGGACGAGCAGGGCGTTCTGTGAGCGTTGCAGCCAGCTCTGTGGCGACCACTGTCGAGGCCGGGCGTGGGTCCATGACGCGTGGCTCGGGGTGCAGGCCTGATGTCTGCGGTGGCGACGCCCGTCGAATGCTGTGCACCGCTCGGGGCTCCGGCGCTCGACGACGGGCAAGCGTTGGCGACGGCCGAGTTGTTCAAGGCGCTCGCCGATCCCGCACGCGTGCGCATCGTCAACCTGCTCGCAACGAGCGCCGAGCCTGTGTGCGCGTGTGAGCTGTACGAGCCGCTCGGGCTCTCCCAGCCGACCGTGTCTCATCATTTGAAGAAGCTCACCGACGCCGGCCTGCTCGCGCGCGAGCAGCGGGGCAAGTGGGCCTACTTCTCGCTGAGGCGTGATGCCGTTGAAATGCTGGCGGCCGTCGCCGACCTGAAAGGAGTGTGCTGCTGATGTCGACCACAACAGATGCGCTACGCGAGGAGGTGCGGGCCAGGTACGCCGAGTCCGCCCGCGCAGTGACCGAGGGCCAAAGCGGTGACTGCGGATGCGGGAGCGGCTCGTGCTGCTCGGACGACGCGTCGGATACGACCTTCGGCGAGTTGCTCTACGACGCCGAGCAGCGCGGCGAGCTGCCCGAGGCAGCGGTGCTCGCCTCGCTCGGCTGTGGCAACCCGATCGCGGTTGCCGATCTGCACGAGGGCGAGGTCGTGCTCGACCTGGGCTCCGGCGGCGGGATCGACGTCATCCTCTCGGCCAGGCGGGTCGGCGCCACGGGGATCGCCTACGGGCTGGACATGACCGACGAGATGCTGGCGCTTGCCCGCAAGAACGCGGTGGACGCCGGCGTCACGAACGTCCACTTCCTGAAGGGCGTGATCGAGCAGATCCCGCTCCCGGCCGACTCGGTCGACGTCGTCATCTCCAACTGCGTGATCAACCTGTCGGTCGACAAACCGGCCGTGTTGATCGAGATCGCGCGCGTCCTGAGGCCCGGCGGGCGAATCGGGATCAGCGACGTCGTCGCCGACGACCACCTGACGCCCGATGAGCGTGCCCAGCGCGGCTCCTACGTCGGCTGCATCGCCGGTGCGCTCTCCAAGGAGGAGTACGAAGGCGGCCTCGAGGCCGCAGGCTTCGAGCAGATCTCGGTCGCGTTCACCCACGAGGTGGCCGACGGGATGCACGGCGCGATCGTCAAGGCCGTGAAGACTGACGATCCGCACGCGAGGGGACTGCCCATGATCGAGGCTGCCGCGAACGCCGGGTGCTGCTAGATGGCTCTCCTCCTCGCCTGCGGAAAGCCCCGGTCGCCGCCCCGGACGCCCGTGGCCTTGCGGAGGGCCGCGCCGTGAACGTACTCTTTGTCTGCATCCAGAACGCCGGACGGTCACAGATCGCCGAGGCGCTCTTCCGCCGCGAGGCCCCAGGCCGCCACGACGCGCGATCCTCCGGATCGAGGCCCGCGTCCCACGTTCACGTCCGGGTCGCGGAGGCCATGCGCGAGCTCGGGGTCGAGATCGCAGACCGCACGCCGCGGCGGCTCGACCGCTCCGACGCGGAGTGGGCCGACGTCATCGTGACGATGGGCTGCGGCGACGCATGCCCCTACGTCCCGGGCAAGCGATACGTCGACTGGGAGCTCGAGGACCCGCACGGTGGGCCGATCGAGCGCGTGCGCGAGATCCGAGACGAAATAGGACGCCGGGTCGCGCAGCTCGTCGACGAGCTCGACGAGTCACGTCGCGCGAGGGTCGCGTAATGGCAATCGCGGAAAAGCGGCGCCCGACGCGACCGGCTTCCGGCGAGGACGAGGTGCTGGGCAAGCTCTCCACGCTCGACCGCTTCCTGCCACTCTGGATCGGCCTCGCCATGGCAGCCGGGCTCGTGCTCGGCGCCATGGTCCCGACCCTGGACCATGGACTCGACCGGCTTCGAATCGGAACGGTCAGCCTCCCGATCGCGCTCGGGCTGCTGTTGATGATGTACCCAGTCCTCGCAAAGGTCCGCTACGAAGAGCTAGGACGAAAGCAGGCGGACGGCGTCTCCGCGCGGCGGTTCTTCGGGATCTCGCTCTTTCTCTCCTGGGTCGTCGGGCCGCTCTTCATGTTCGCTCTCGCGTGGCTGTTCCTCGCCGATCAGCCCGAGTACCGGACGGGCGTGATCATCGTCGGTCTCGCACGCTGCATCGCGATGGTGCTCATTTGGAACGACCTCGCACGAGGTGACCGTGACCGCACGGCGATGCTCGTCCTGTTCAACGCCGTCTTCCAGATCGCCGCCTACTCGCTGCTCGGCTACTTCTACCTCACCGTCTTCCCCGGCTGGCTCGGGCTCGACACGGCGGGCTTCGAGGTGGGAATCTGGGAAGTGGCGCGCACCGTGCTGATCTTCCTCGGCATCCCGCTCGCCGCGGGGTACCTCACCCGCCGGATCGCGCTCGAGCGGAAGGGCCGCGCGTGGTACGACGAGCGCTTCCTCCCCAGGATCGGGCCGCTCACGCTCTACGGGCTGCTCTTCACGATCATCCTGCTCTTCGCCATCCAGGGCGACACGATCACGTCGCAGCCGCTCGACGTCGCGCTGATCGCAGTGCCGTTGCTCGTCTACTTCGCCGGCATGTGGATCGCCGGGTTCGCGATCGGCAAGCTCGTCGGCTTCGCGTACCCGCAGACCGCGAGCATGGCCTTCACCGTCGCCTCCAACGACTTCGAGCTCGCGATCGCCGTCTCGGTCGGCGTCTTCGGTGCAGCCTCCGGCCAGGCGCTCGCCGGGGTGGTCGGCCCGCTGATCGAGGTGCCGGTCCTCGTGTCCCTTGTCTACGTGGCGCTCTGGCTGCGCCGCCGCCTCACCTGGCCCTCACCCGCCCAGCAAGACGCAGACGCGGCACACCTCGACACCGCCCCGCCGAAAGAAGTTGCAGTGCGCCTCCCCTCGACGTAACAGCCGCAGGGGCTCCAGCACTGGCTGCGCCACTGCCGCGACTGCCACGAGGCGGGC
>DASUFC010000151.1:0-39115 GCA_036274755.1 Gaiellaceae bacterium | reverse complement strand
TGCCAAGTGTGGAGTCGGCTCGCGGCGATATTCGCGCGAGACCTGAAGCGCGATCGCTTCGCGGTCGCGGTCGCTGCGACTCCGAGCGTCGAGTCGGCTCGCGCCGATCCCGCTCGCGCGAAGACCCCTGAAGCGCGATCGCTTCGCGGTCGCGGAGGCTGCCGAGCGTCGAGTGCGTTCTTGTACCGAGGGATCTAGCTCACTCCGCACGCCTGATCACTCATGCTTCGCTAACAAACCGTCGCCGCGCGACGTAGAACCTCGTAGCGCGCGGCATGACGACGCCTATCCCGGACATCTCCGCAGATACCATCGCGCCGGTGGAGCCGGTCGTCGCTGCAGCGCCCGAGCCCGAGCGCTTCGAGCGTGCGGGCGCTATCTCGGACCGGCTCGTCGACAACATCGAGTCGGTCGTCTACGGCAAGCGAAGCGAGATCAAGCTCGTCCTGACGGCGCTCGCCTGTGACGGGCACGTGCTCCTGGAGGACGTGCCGGGAACTGCAAAGACCGTCCTCGCGCGCGCAATCGCCGGGAGCATCGAGGGCGCGGTCCCGCAGCGGATCCAGTGCACACCGGACCTCCAGCCGACCGACGTCACGGGCCTGTCGGTCTTCGACCAGCAGACGCGCGGCTTCGAGTTCAGGCCCGGGCCGATCTTCGCGAACGTCGTCCTCGTCGACGAGATCAACCGGGCGACGCCGAAGACCCAGTCCGCGCTGCTCGAGGCCATGGCCGAGCGCCAGGTGACCGTCGACGGCGTGACGCGTGAGCTGCCGTATCCGTTCATCGTCCTGGCGACGGAGAACCCGATCGAGTACGAGGGGACGTTCCCGTTGCCGGAGGCGCAGCTCGACCGCTTCTTCCTGCGCGCGTCGCTCGGGTATCCGGGGCTCGAGGACGAGCTGAGGATCCTCGTCGACCAGCGCTTCGCGCATCCGCTCGAGGGCCTGAAGCCTGTCGTCGGGCTCGACGAGGTGCACGAGCTCCGAGCCGCCACGCAGCACGTGTACGTCGACGAGGTGCTCCACCGGTGGGTCGTGGAGCTCGTGCGGGCGACGCGCGCGCAGGAGTCCGTCGTCATCGGCAGCTCCGTGCGTGGAAGTCTGGCGCTCGAGCGGGCCGCGCGCGCCTGGGCGCTGCTCGACGGCCGAAGCTACGTCGTGCCCGAGGACATCGAGCGGCTGTTCGTCCCGGTGCTCGTCCACCGCGTCGTCTTCTCGTCCGGGTTCGTCGCTCGTGCGCGCGCCGGGAGCTGGCCCGAGGCGATCGAGGAGTTCCGCGCCAGCTGCCTCCAGATCGCCCCCCGCCCCGGCTCCGAAGAGGATCCCCTGTTCTTCTCCGCAGGAGTGGCATCCGCTCGCGCGGATTCCACTCCGCCACAATCCCTGAAGCCCGACGCTTCGCGTCGGGATCGCGGCTCGAACTCGACGAATCCCTGACGCGCCGATGCCGGGGGCACGCCTCACGTTCCCGCTCGTCCCGCGTCGTCGTGTGATCGGGCTCTCGTTCGGGACGATGAAGAGCCTGCGACGCGGCTCGGGGACCGACGTGGCCGGCTCGCGCCCGTACCGGCCGGGTGACGACATCGACGCGATCGACTGGGCTGCGTCGGCGCGGCTGTCGACCGCGAAGGGCAGCGACGAGTTCGTCGTGCGCGAGCGCTTCGCGGAGGAAGCGCCGAGGGTCGTCATCGTCTGCGACCGACGCCCCGAGATGTCGGCTTTCGGTGCCGGGCTCCCGTGGCTCGACAAGCCGCGGGCGATGCGGACCGTCGTCGAGCTGATTCTCGCGAGCGCGGGCGCGTCCGGGGGGTTCGTCGGGTACCTCGACTACGCGGACGGCGATCCTCACTGGCGGCAGCCAAAAGGGGAGCGGAAGCTGATCGAGCTGCGCGATCATCGCCTGTGGTCGTCCGAGTACGGCGGTCCGGCGGACTGGCTCGAGCGCTCCGTCGATCACCTCGCTGCGCATCCCCGCGCCGTAACCCCTGGCACGTTCGTCTTCGTGCTCTCCGACTTCATCCCCGAGCCGTCGAACGAGCTGTGGCTCACCGCCATCGAGCATCGGTGGGATGTGGTGCCGATCGTCATCCAGGATCGGACCTGGGAGCAGAGCTTTCCGGACGTGAGCGGGATCGTCGTCCCGCTTCGTGAACCCCGATCGGGGAAGGTGACGCCGATTCGCCTGCGCCGAAAGGAGGCCGCGAAGCGACGCGCGCACAACGCGGCGCGCCTGCAGGCGCTTCTGGGGAGCTTCGGCTCCCTCGACATCGACCCGATCCTCGTATCGTCGAGCGAGCCGTTCGCGATCCTGACGGAGTTCCTGATCTGGAGCGAGCTCCGGCGCACGAGGCGCGTGCTGGGAACATGACGGACGCGTCGCAGCGCAGACGCCTGCCGAGCGACCGGATGCTGATCTGGGGAGTCCTGGCCGGAGTCGTCGTGGTGAGTGCCGCCCTCGTCGTCGCGACGGCCTGGATCTCGAGCCGGGGAGCGGTCTCGCACGTCACGGCGGAACGACCGCCGGAGGTGCAAGCCGAGGCCGATCTTGCGCCCAAGATCGCCCTGTTCGGAGACACGGTGCGGGCGCACGTCGACGTCGTCGTCGACACGACTCGTGTCGACCCCGACTCGGTCCGGATCGCGGCCGACTTCGCTCCCTGGGAGATCGTCGAGAAGCCGGATCGCCGAGAGACGTCGGCGGGAGGGTTGGCCTACGTTCGAACGGCGTACACGCTGCGGTGCCTGTCGGCAGCGTGCGTGCCGCCCGGGCGCTCGACGACGTATCAGTTCGACCCCGGCCGGGTGTCGTTCGCGCGCGTCACCCGGGCTGCTCCCGACGAGAGCTCGACGCCCGTGGCGTGGCCCTCGTTCCGCGTCTTCTCCCGCGTCGCCGCGACCGATCTTCAGAACAACCTCCGGTCGACCGCCCCCTGGCAGGCCGACACCGTCTCCCTTCCGGGGGTGTCGTTCCGGCTCGCGCCCCGGCGCCTCGTGGCGCTGCTCCTCGTCGCTGCGTTGGCGCTGGCAGCGGGCGCGATCGCGCTCGCGGTCGCGGCGTGGCCCAGGCGCGAGCCCGCACCACCGCCTCCGCCTCCGCCGCTCCCGGCCGAGCCCGCGCTCAGTCCGCTCGAGCAGGCGCTCGTCCTACTCGAGCAGTCGGTACGGCAGGACGGAGCCGAGGAGCAACGCCGAGCGCTCGAGCTCGTCGCCGAGGAGCTCGAGACCGCCGGCTGGGGCGATCGCACGCTCGCGAACGCCGCGCGGCGGCTCGCGTGGTCGGAGGTCGCTCCGCCCATCGACGCGACGTCCGACCTCGCGGCGCGCGTGCGTGCCGCCGTCGAGCTGACGCACGCGGCGAGCGAGAACGGAGACGGTCGTGCGACCTAGGCTCCGCTGGGCATCGGCCGGCCGGGTGTCCGGAGTCGACACGCACGACGTGTCCGCGTTCCCCACGGCGACCTGGCGCGCCCGGATCCTGAGGGCCGCCTTCGCGGTCGCGGCGATCATGCTTGTCGCGGGAGCGGCGTGGTCGACGCGCGGCCTCGAGACACAGGAGCGCGGCCTGCTTCCGAGTGGCACGACCGGGGTCGTCGTGGTCGACCTCTCGCTCTCGATCACGGACAAGGACTACGACACACTGCGCGGCGCGTTCCGTCGTCTCATCGACGAGGACGCGAGCATCGGGCTCGTCGTGTTCTCGGACGTCGCGTACGAGCTGCTTCCGCCGGGAACCCCCGCGTCCCAGCTCCGTCCGGTGCTGCGGCTGCTCGTCCCCCCGCGCCTCGGGCAGCCCGTGAATCCCTGGACACAGACGTTCCGGTCGGGCACGCAGATCTCGGCGGCGCTCCAGCTGGCGAAGTCGATGCTGGAGCGCGACGGAGTCCGCCATGGATCAGTACTGCTCGTGAGCGACCTCGAGACGGCACCCGACGACGTGCCTGCGCTGACGCGGGTCATCAACAGTCTGAAGAGCAGCGACGTGACGCTGCGCGTCGTCGGACTCGGGCCGTCGTCGGACGCTCGTCGAATCTTCGCCGGAACGTTCGTCAACGGTGTCTTCGACGCGCCGGCGGCGCCCGCTTCCGGAGAGACGGCGACGGAGAGCCACGCGCGGGCGGCACTGCCGATCGCGCTGCTGATCCTCGGGGCGCTCTCGTTCGTGGCGCTCGCGGCGCACGAGCGGTTCGCCGGTCGGCTCGCGCTCTCGGCCCGTCCCGGAGGGCCGGCATGAGCCGGAGAGAGCTGACCCGGCGGATCCTCCTCGCGGCCGGGGCCGGCGTCTGCCTCGTCCTCTCGGTCGTGCTCGTGCTCACCGCGGCTGACGTCGTCGGCTGGGAGAGAACCCTGCGGTCGGGGGACGTGCGCTACCGCGCGTCCGAAGGCGACGACACGCTGTGGGAGAGGAACGCCCTCCTCCCGGTCGACGTCGCGCGTGGGCTGCTTGCGGTCGACGACGACATCGAGTTCCGGCAGGCGCTGCGCTCGCTGCGGCTCGCCCATCTCGACGACCCGATCGTGTCCGTGTCCGATCCGGAGGTTGCGCTCAGCCGGAACGCGGCGCAGGTCCGCCTCGAAGCCGTCGTGGCAGGAGAGGACGATCCCATCCGCCGCTCGCGTGCCGCCGGTCTTCTCGGTGTGCTCGGGCTCGCGAGATTCATCACCGAGACCGAGCAGCGCGAGGCGCTCTTGTCGAGCACCGTCGCGAGCCTCCGCCAGGCGATCGCACTCGATCCGTCGAACGACGACGCGAAGCTCGACCTCGAGCTCGCGTTCCAGGGCAGCCGCGGCTACCAGCTGACCGAGGGCTCCGGAGGAGCGAATCCGACACCGGGTGGAACCGGGTCGAAGGGTGCCGGTGCCGGCCAGCCCGGCTCCGGATACTGATGGCGAGCTCCCTCGTCTTCCTGACGCCGATCGGCGCCCTGCTCGCGGTCGGAGCGCTCGTCCCCCTGGCCGCCCTCTACCTCATTCGTCGCCGTGCCGAGCGGGTGCGCGGCACGCTCGAGCTCGCGTCGCCGTCGGCGCGGCATCTGCTCGTCGCGGTCGTCGCGGTGATCGCAGCGGGAGCATTCCTCGGAGTCGCGGCGGCCCAGCCCGTCCTGCAACGGACCTCGACGCTTCGGACCCGAACCGACGCCGAGGCCTTCGTCGTCGTCGACATCTCGCGTTCGATGCTCGCGCGGCGTGCTGCGGGAGCGCCGACGCGGCTCGCGAGGGCGAAGGAGTTCGCGTCCCTGCTCCGTGCGTCCATTCCCGAGGTTCCGGTCGGCATCGCCTCGCTGACCGACCGGACGCTCCCACACCTCTTCCCCGGGGTCGACGAGGACGTGTTCAACGCGACGCTCGAGCGATCCGTCGCCATCGAGCGCCCGCCGCCGCGGTCGAGTCTCGTGACGAGGGCGACGGAGCTCGATGCGCTGGCAACGCTTCGGAGCCAGCACTACTTCACGCCGAAGTCTCGCAAGCGGCTCCTCATCGTCCTCACCGACGGTGAGAGCCAGCCCATCTCATCGGCTCGCCTCTCGGACGCCTTTCTCCGGGCCCCTGCGATCGAGCCTGTCTTCGTCCAGTTCTGGGGTCCTGACGAGCGGGTCTACGCAGCCGGCGCCCCCGAGCGGCTGTACCGGCCCGACCCGTCTGCCCGCCCCTTCCTCGAGCGTCTCGGTCGCGCAGTGAACGGGAGCGTCTACGGGGAGGACCAGCTCATCGAGGCGCGTCAGGACGTTCGCCGCCGACTCGGCTCGGGGCCGACGGTCGTCCGCGGCGAGCACAGTGGACGAGTGGCTCTCGCGCCGTTCGCCGCCGCAGCCGCTCTCGCGCCGCTCCTCCTCGTCCTCTGGCGGCGAGACCGTTAGGCGGCGGGCTCCTCTTCGGGAAACCACGGCTCCACGGCTTCCGGGAAACCCGTCTCGTCCATGTACGAGATCGCGCGGCTCAGGAGCCAGACGATGGCGCCGGTGTTGACGCCGTCGAGCGCGTCGCGGACGGCGTCGTCTCCGTGCCCCGGGCTTCCGTGCCGTCCTGCGCTCGCCCGCCGGAGCCTACAAAGCGTGAGTGCCGCACGGTCGACGTCGTTTCCGTGCTCCTCGTACCAGCCGACACCCACCGACTGCTCGACGAGCTCGCCCGCTTCGACTGCGTAGCGGACGACGTCCTCGGTGGCGATCAGAGCGCTCGAGTCTCGCGGAGGATCACCTGGTATTCGCACTTTCTGCCCCCTTCTAACGAAATTGACTCTCCTACGTCACACACTATGATCCTGCACTTGTCCATGGCGAACGGAGGCACCTGGAGGACCCGGCGACGGCTGGCTGCGTCGCCAGCGATCCCGGCTACTCCCGGCCATGGCGAGTACCTGCAGGAGACCACTCGGATGGAGGGAGTACATGCGTAAGCGTTCGATTTTGCTCCTCGGCGGGGTCGTCGCGATCGTCGCGAGCCTCGTCGTAGGCCCGGCTGCGACAGCCGGTCCGGAGCGCGCATCCGCGGGCACCGCGGTCATCATTCACGACCAGGAGCCGGGGATTCTCAACCCGTTCCTCTCTGAGGGGAACGGGTACACCGTCGCCCTGGTCATGAACAAGATCCTTGCCTCGGGCCTGATCTACAACAACAAGGTCCAGCTCACGCCAGAGCTTCTGACGGCTCGCCCGAAGATCCTCAAGAAGGAGCCGCTGACGGTCACCGCGACCTACAAGCCAAACGCGAAGTGGAGCGATGGCAAGCAGATCACCGGTGCCGACTTCCTGGCGACGTACAGGACGATCATGAACCCCAACTGGGACATCGTCTCGCGTGAGGGCTGGGAGGACATCGCGAAGATCAAGGTGAAGGGCAAGTCGTTCACCGTGACGTTCAAGCCCAAGAAGGCCTTCTACAACTGGGAGGGCATCCTGGGCAACCAGCTCATGCCCGCGCACAAGGTCGCCGGCCAGGACTTCAACAAGCTCTGGTCCGACTCGATCGACATTGCGAGCGGTGCGTTCAAGTTCGGGAGCTGGCAGAAGGGAACGCAGCTCACGATGCTGAGGAACGCGGCGTACTCCGCCGGCCCGAAGGCCAAGCTCGACCGGATCGTCGTCCGCTACCTCGCGGGCGCCTCGCAGTTCCAGGCGCTCAAGAGCGGTGAGGGCGAGGTCGTCGAGCCGCAGCCCCAGGTCCAGATCGTGGACTTCTACAAGGACAAGGCCTTCAAGGTCCAGACGGGTGCCGGGTACCAGTGGGAGCACATCGACTTCCAGCAGGGCGCCAAGGCACATCCGGCGCTGAAGCTGAAGTACGTGCGCCAGGCCATCATCCAGGGCATCAACAGGGCGCAGATCCGTGACGTGCTCTACATCAAGACCGGTCTCGTCGCCTCGGCGAAGAATCTCCCGGTCCTGCAGAGCAACATCTACAAGCCCTTCGAGCCGCAGTACAAGACCCCGTACAAGAGGTGGGGCTTCAGCCAGAAGAACGTGATCGCCCTGCTGAAGAAGAACGGGTGCACGGGTGGTCCGGACAAGCCGTCCGCGAACAACACGAGCATCTTCAGCTGCCCGAACGTCGGCAAGCTGTCGTTCGCGTTCACGACGACGTCGGCCAACCCGCTGCGCGCGCTGACGTTCGAGATCATCCAGCGGCAGCTCAAGAGCGTCGGCATCGAGCTCACGCCGCGGTTCATCTCGGCGGCCGTGCTCTTCGGAGGCGGAACCCTCACCTCCGGTGACTGGCAGATCGTGATGTTCACGTTCCTCAGCAGCCCGTCGAACACTGGCAACTTCGCCAGCATCGGTGGCTGTGGAGGCGACCAGAACTACGGGAACGGCTGCGACAGGAAGGCAACGGCCCTCCTGAACAAGGCGAAGTTCACGGCCGACGAGCCGACACGTGCTTCGTTGCTCAACAAGGCGGAGGTCATGCTGGCCGAGGACGTGTACTCGATCCCGGTGTTCTCCCGCCCGGTGTACCTGATCAACAGCACCAAGGTGAAGGGTGTCCTCGAGAACCCGACGCAGCAGGGTTCGACGTGGAACTCCGAGACGTGGAGCGTCACCTCGTAGCGACGCGTCTCCGCTCGACGTGCAGCGCACCTGCTGCGCGATGTCCAGTCCCGCCCCCGCCGTTAGGCGGGGGCGGGACCTCGTTCTAAGATCAGGAGCGTAGGCCGTGCTCACGTACGTCATCCGCAGACTCCTCTACAGCGTCGTCGTCCTGTTCGCGGCGAGCGTCATCGTCTTCTGGGGCATGAGTCTCGTGACGAGCCCGATCGGGTTTCTCCGGATGCAGCCGAACATCTCGGAGCAGACGATCCACAACATCGAGCAGCGCAAGCACCTCGACCGGCCGATCTACGTCCGCTACGGCTACTGGATCAAGGACGTCGTGACGAACAAGTTCGGCACGGAGACGATCAGCGATCAGCCGATCTTCCCCGACCTCAAGCGCGCGATGGGCCACACGCTCCAACTGGTCGTGGTCGCCGAGTTGCTCGCGATCCTGATCGCGGTCGGCATAGGGGTCTACTCGGCGTTACGCCAGTACAGCGTGTTCGACTACACGGCCACGACCGCGAGCTTCGTCGGGCTGGCGATACCCGTGTTCTGGCTCGCGCTCATGCTGCAGGTGCTGTTCGTGAACATCTACTTGTGGTTCGACGTGCGGATCTTCTACGTCGCGAACCTGAGCGGGGTCGATCCGGGCCACGGCTTCCACTTCGTCGTCGACCGCGCCCAACACCTCGGCCTGCCGATCCTCGTGCTCATGGTGGCGAGCATCGCGCAATACTCTCGCTTCATGCGCGCATCGATGCTCGAGGTCGTCAACGCGGACTACGTGCGGACGGCTCGGGCCAAGGGGCTCGAGGAGCGCCAGGTCACGATGAAGCACGCGTTCCGGAACGCGCTGATCCCGATGGTGACGATCATCGCGCTGAACTTCGGCGCCCTCCTGGGGGGCGCGGTCGTGACCGAGACGATCTTCGCGCTCGACGGCATGGGCCTCTACTTCATCACCAAGCTGAATGCCGGCGACCCCTATCCGGTGATGGCGTTCCTGATGGTCACCGCGGTCTTCGTCATCATCTTCAACCTGCTCGCCGACCTCGCCTACGGCTTCCTCGACCCGCGGGTGCGACTTGACTGACCGCCCGCCGACGGACGACGTGATGCGCTCGACGGCGCACGACAGCGGCGCCCCGTTCGGCGCCGCTGCAGTGCCGGCTGCGTCCATCCCACCGGCGGGAGGCGCCGCGCACGACCTGGACCTGAGCTACGAGTCGGGCCTCGAGGTGAAGGCGCGCAGCCAGTGGTCGTACGCTCGGATGCGCTTCTTCCGGCACCGGCTCGCCGTCGCGAGCCTCATCGTCCTGATCTTGGCTGCACTCATGGCGATCTTCGCCAACCAGGTTGCGCGGTACGGCTACGACGAGCAGGACTACACCGTGATCCTGCAAGGGCCGACGTGGAGCGGCTGGCACCTGTTCGGGACCGACGAGCTCGGGCGCGACTACCTCAGCCGCGTCATCTTCGGGCTGCGCACCTCGCTCTGGGTCGCCCTCTTCGTGGCCGGCGTGGCCACGATCCTGGGAACCATCGTCGGAGCGGTCTCCGGGTACTACGGCGGAAAGATCGACAACCTTCTCATGCGGCTCGTCGACCTCCTGCTCGTGGTTCCGTTCCTCGTCGTCCTGCTCGTGCTGTCGGCATACCTCGGCCAGGGCAAGCCGTTCCGCGTGGGGCTCATCCTCGCGGTCCTGCTCTGGGTGAACCTCGCGCGCATCGTCCGCGGCGTCTTCCTCTCCCTTCGTGAGAAGGAGTTCGTCGAGGCGGCGAAGGCCGCCGGCGCAGGTGATCTGCGGATCATGTTCCGGCACATGCTGCCGAGCAGCATCGGGCCGATCGTCGTCACGATGACGCTCCTGATTGCCGCTGCGATCCTCATCGAGGCGGCGCTCTCGTTCCTCGGCTTCGGCGTCCAGCCCCCGACACCGGCGCTCGGGAAGCTCATCGCCGACGGCCAGGTGTCGGGCTTCGCCGCCTGGTGGCTCGTGACGTTCCCCGGCCTCGTGATCGTCGTCATCGCGCTCGCCGTCAACTTCGTCGGCGACGGCCTTCGCGACGCGCTGGATCCCCAGCAACGAATCCGTGCCTGAGCCGGTCCTCTCCGTCAACGGGCTCACCGTCGAGTTCAAGACCGAGGATGGCGTCGTTCACGCCGTCACCGACGTGAGCTGGGAGCTGTACCCGGGCGAGGTGCTCGGGATCGTCGGTGAGTCGGGGTCCGGCAAGAGCGTGTCGACGATGACGCTCCTCGGCCTCATCCCGATGCCGCCCGGGCGCGTCGCGAGCGGCGGCGCCACGTTCGAGGGCGAGGACCTCTTCGCGATGTCCAAGAAGCGCCTCCGGGAGCTTCGGGGCGGGCAGATGGCGATGATCTTCCAGGATCCGATGACGTCCCTCAATCCGGTGTTCACGATCGGCGCGCAGATCATGGAGGCGCTGGTCGCGCACCACCCGGGCATGAAGGAGGACGCGGCGCGCGAGCGGACGATTCGCCTGCTCGAGACCGTGGGCGTTCCCTTCCCCGAGCGCCGTGTGGATCAGTATCCGCACGAGTTCTCGGGCGGCATGCGCCAGCGCGCGATGATCGCGATGGCAATCGCGAACGATCCCGCCGTGCTCATCGCCGACGAGCCGACGACCGCTCTCGACGTCACGATTCAGGCCCAGATCGTCGAGGTGCTGAAGGCCGCGCAGTCGGAGACGGAGGCGGCGATCGTCCTGATCACGCACGATCTGGGGCTCGTCGCCGAGCTGGCCGATCGCGTCGTCGTCATGTACGCCGGACGCGTGGTCGAGCAGGGCGACGTCTTCGAGATCTTCAACTCCCCGAGGCATCCGTACACGGTCGGGCTCATGAAGAGCCTCGCCAGGCTCGACGCCGACCAGCAGCGGCTCGAGCCCATCCCGGGACAGCCGCCGAGCCTCATCACGCCGCCGCCGGGCTGCGCGTTCCACCCGCGCTGCACGGTGTCACAGGGACGCGCGATCTGCCGGACCGAGCTCCCCGCGCTCAGAAGCCCCGCGGGGGAGCAAGAGACCCATCGGTCCGCCTGTCACTTCGCCGAGGAGCTCGGTGCTGATCGCGTCGGAGTCGGATCCGGCGTGGACGAGGGCGCGTGAGCGAGACCACGCAGGCTCCGGTCGCCGCTGAGGCAGCGGCGACGAACGGCGGCGAGTTGCTCCGCATCGAGGGCCTCGTCAAGCACTTCCCGATCAAGGCGGGTGTGTTCAAGCACACCGTCGGTCACGTCAAGGCGGTGGACGGCGTCGACCTGACGGTCCAGCCCGGCGAGACGCTCGGCATCGTCGGAGAGTCGGGCTGCGGCAAGACGACGCTCGGGCGCACGATCATCAAGCTGCTCGAGCCCACGGCCGGCAAGATCGTCTTCGACGGCCGGGACATCACGAAGCTCAAGCGCCGGCAGATGCGTCCCGTCCGCCGTGATATCCAGATCGTCTTCCAGGATCCGTACGCGTCGCTGAACCCGCGCATGACGGTGCGCGAGATCGTGGGCGAGCCGTTGCGCATCCACGGGCTGTACCGCGGCGCCGAGGGCCGTCGGCGCGTGGAGGAGCTCCTGCGCACGGTGGGAATGAGCCCCGAGCACGCCAATCGGTTCCCCCACGAGTTCTCGGGCGGCCAGCGTCAGCGAATCGGCGTTGCGCGCGCGCTGGCACTCAACCCGAGGATGATCGTCCTGGATGAGCCGGTCTCGGCTCTCGACGTTTCCATCCAGGCGCAGGTCGTGAACCTGCTCCAGCAGCTTCAGGACGAGTTCGGGCTGACCTACCTCTTCATCGCCCACGACCTCTCTGTCGTGCGCCACGTGTCGGATCGCATCGCCGTGATGTACCTCGGCAAGGTCGTCGAGATCGGCAGCCGGGCGGACATCTACTCGAGGCCGATGCACCCGTACACACAGGCGCTGCTGTCGGCGGTCCCGATCGAGTCGCCCAACCTGCGCGGAAAGCGCCAGCGGATCGTGCTCGAAGGGGATGTTCCGAGCCCAGCGAACCCGCCGTCGGGATGTGTCTTCCGCACGCGCTGCTGGAAGGCGCAGGAGATCTGCGCCGAGGAGACTCCCGCGCTCGTTCCGCGACCCGGGGGGCAGCATCCGGTGGCGTGTCACTTCGCCGAGGTCGCCTCGCCGCTCGGAGAGACGAGCAAGGCGAACGGCCAGCCCAGCCCTGCGGTCTAACTCTTCGGGCACGTTGTCGTCTCTAGGGAGCATGGGGGTGGCAACGCCTCATAACTGTCAACGGGTTCGAGCGCAGGTCTCCCTGCAGCTCGACGCCGAGCTCTCGCAGCTCGAGATCCGCATGCTCGAGGCACACCTCGCGCGCTGCTCCGACTGCCGGGAGTTCGAAGCCGACGTGGCGGAGTTCACGGCGGAGCTTCGCGCGGCGCCGCTCGAGCCGCTCGCGCAGCCCGTGGTCATTCCTCACCGGCGTCGGTTCTCGGTCATCGGCGCGCAGGTCGGCGTCGCCGCAGTCATGGCGCTCGCGATCGCAGGCGTTGCGGGCCGCATGGCGCTCGACGAGCTGCGGCCGGCCAGCGGCTCGCGCGCTGATGCGACCGCGAGGCTGTTCGAGACGTCGTGGCAGCCCGAGCGGGAGCTGGCGGATCTCGCCAGGGCCCCCAAGGTCACGGATCGCAACCCCGGAGGCCCGCAGGTCGCGATCTGAGCCGCGGGGTCTCGCTCCCCCGCAGGACTAGAGGTGCTACGCGAAGGTGACGAGCGCCTCGTTCGCGCGGCGGGCACCGGCGATGCAGGCCGCGCGGACGTCGGGCACGTTCAAGTTCGGGCATCCCGACCGCGCGAAGCGGCCGTCCGTCACCACCGTCAGCGTCTTCCCGAACCACGCGTAGCAGCGATGCCGCGCCTGCTGCGGGAACTTCGCGCACGTGCGGAAGAGGCGCAGTTGCTCGTATTTGTTCCCCGCCACGACCGGGACGTTGACGCCCCGAACGCAGTCGAGCGAGTCCGTCGCGTCGAGACGCGCGCAGACGAGCGCGTGCTCGGCGCTCCCGAGCGCACGCTGCATCAGGAGTGACGCGCCGCCCATGCACCCGGCGCGCTGCATACCGGAGAGCTTTCCGCACAGCCGCAGGAGGCCGTCGGTTCCCCCGACCCACTCGTCGCCCTGGCGCTCCCAGAAGTAGCGATACCAGCACGGCCGCGGGAACGCGTAGTGCCCGCAGACGGACCTCGGGTCGGTGTCGGCCGCACTGGGGCGCGTCGTCCCGTCCCCGCCGCTCAGCGAGATCCAGTAGTCGTGGAACGCTCCCTGCGCGCAGTCGGCGGCGAATCTCGGCCCGAGCTTCGTGCACTCGAGCACGGCACCCGCGAGCTGACCGTGATAGCCGCGCATGAGCGCGTGACCGGTGCCATGGATGCACGTGTACTCGCGGAATCGTGTCGGCAGGCTCGTGCACGACTTGAGCGCGCTCTCCGGATCGGAGACGATCTGCACGCCGAGGTAGATGACGAGCCCCATGCCGAACCCTGCCGAGCAGCCGGGGTCGTTCGACCTGGGGATGTAGTTGCGGAGGTTCTCGAAGGTCACGTGGTGCCGGTGCGCCCAGGTCCGCCCGACCGCGTGCATGAAGATGTGACAGTTTGACTCGAGGTATCCGCCGTTTCTGTGGACTTCCGCGTCGATGCGCGGGAGCGTTCGCGCCGGGTTGCCGCTCTTCTCGACCTCGGCGAGCAGCCCTCTGATGTAACACGCGCGCTTTCGCGCCTCGGGCAGCTTCGAGCACTGCTTGAGATAGAAGTCGCCCGTTCCCGGTATGGGAAAGTCGGGCACCGGGCCGGTGACGGCGCTCGCGGAGCCGCCGAGGGACGCGAAGCCGACGCAGACGCTGGCCACGAGCACGATCAGCGTCGCTCGCCTCATAGTCGGTATGACTCCCCGCTTCCGGGCTGGTTAGCTCGTCGTGTGCCGGGAGAGAGGCTCGACCACGATCCCGTGCTTCTTCAGCTCGACGAGCACGCTGTTGACCTTGTCCCAGCTCGGAAAGTCGAGGCCCTCGGAGCCCTGGAGCAGGTCCTCGTAGCCGGGCTCACGAAGCTGATCGGCGATTCCCTGCACGTCGGTGGACAGGGATTCCAGGTGAACAGCGAGTCGTCCGTTCTGGCTCTCGAGACCGGTGGGTGGTTTCGTATCCCGGAGCTCGCCGGCGGACTTGTGGATGACGGCCGCCGCCTCGTCCATGCGGGTGGTGAGCTCGTCGAGGGACTGGGCTTGAGAGAGGCGCCCGAGCGCGAAGTCGACGCGATCACGCTCGGTGACCACCTTCGCCTGGTAGTCGGCCTGCGAGCTCGGGTTGCTTCCCCCGGCGACCGCCCTCCCCAGCAGGGCGACCGCGACGAGCGCGGCGACGGCCACGGCGGCGATAACGGCCCAGCTCCACCTCGATTTCACCTCGGCAGGATAGCCAGCCTCGTGTTGCGTCCCGGCTGCGATTCTGAGCAGCGTGTAAACGGCTGAACCGTCCGGGCTCGAGGCGCTCTGCGGTAGAGTTGCGGCCCGCCGGCACCCGTCGACGAGTGAGCCGGGGAACTACTGAGGAGACGCATGTCCGACAACGGAAACACCGCGAACACGGGCCGGATCATCGAGATCAAGGGCGTCGTCATCGACGCCGTCTTCCCCGACCGGCTCCCCGAGATCTACACCGCGCTCGAGATCGAGATCGGGCAGGACGGCGCGAGCCGCACGCTCGTGGCCGAGGTGCAGCAGCACCTCGGCGACGATCGCGTCCGCGCGGTCGCCATGGATTCGACCGACGGTCTCTCCCGCGGCGCGGTCTGCGTCGACACGGGGGGGCCGATCTCCGTACCGGTCGGAGCCGCGACGCTCGGGCGCCTGTGGAACGTCATCGGCGAGCCGATCGACGAGCTCGAGGCGATCCCGGCGGACACCGAGCGCTGGTCGATCCATCGCGATCCTCCCGGCTTCCGCGATCTCTCCCCGAAGATCGAGACGTTCGAGACGGGGATCAAGGTCATCGACCTGATCGCGCCGTACGTGAAGGGCGGCAAGATCGGCCTCTTCGGCGGCGCCGGCGTCGGCAAGACGGTCCTGATCCAGGAGCTCATCCACAACGTCGCGCAGCAGCACGGCGGCGTCTCCGTCTTCGCCGGCGTCGGCGAGCGCACGCGCGAGGGGAACGACCTCCTGCTCGAGATGACGGAATCGGGCGTGCTCGACAAGGTCGCGCTCGTCTACGGCCAGATGAACGAGCCGCCGGGAGCGCGCCTCCGTGTGGCGCTGTCGGGTCTGACGATGGCGGAGTACTTCCGCGACGAGGCTGGCCAGGACGTCCTCTTCTTCATCGACAACATCTTCAGGTTCGTGCAGGCGGGCTCCGAGGTGTCGGCGCTCCTCGGCCGCATGCCGAGCGCCGTGGGCTACCAGCCGACGCTTGCGACCGAGATGGGGCAGCTGCAGGAGCGGATCACGTCCACCCGGACCGGGTCGGTCACGTCAGTGCAGGCCATCTACGTCCCGGCGGACGACCTCACCGACCCGGCTCCCGCGAACACGTTTGCGCACCTCGACTCGACCACGGTGCTCGAGCGGTCGATCGTGGAGAAGGGGATCTATCCGGCGGTCGACCCGCTGAAGTCGACCTCCCGCGCGCTCCAGCCGGGCATCGTGTCCGATGAGCACTACGAGGTCGCGACCCTCGTCCAGCAGATCCTCCAGCGCTACGCCGATCTGCAGGACATCATCGCCATCCTCGGCATGGACGAGCTCACGGACGAGGACAAGGTCGTCGTCGCGCGGGCACGTCGCATCGAGCGCTTCCTGTCGCAGCCGAACTTCGTCGCCGAGCAGTTCACGGGCACGCCGGGCGAGTACGTGAAGCTCGAGGACACGATCCGCTCGTTCCGCGAGATCATCGACGGCCAGCACGACGAGCTGCCGGAGTCGGCGTTCTACATGGTCGGCACGATCGAGGACGCCGTCGAGAAGGCGCGACAGGCGGAAGCCGTCGCGGCCTAACGCATCGTGGCGGACACCCATCCGAAGTTCGACGTCGCGCTCGTCACGCCGGACGGCGCGGCGTTCGACGGCGAGGCGGAGATGGTGATCGTCCCGGGCGCCGCGGGCGAGATCGGCGTCCTCGCACGGCATGCGCCGCTCGTCGCCACGCTGAAGGCAGGCTCGACGCGCATCCACCTCGGCTCGAACGAGGTGCTCGAGTTCGCGACCGGCCCCGGCTTCTTCAAGGTGGAGCTCGACCGCGCGCTCGCGCTCGTCGACGACGCGGTGAGCGTCAAGGAGATCGACGACGAGCGGGCGCAGGCGCAGCTCGAGGCCGCGCAGGCGGAGCTCGAGAGAGTCGAAGCTGGCGAGTCGACGGCCGATCGCTGGCAGCTCGAGCAGCGCATCAAGCACGCCGAGAACCAGCTCTCGGTCTCGGGCCGCACTACTGGTTAGGCGCAGGCTTGGAATCCGTGAACACGGATTCCAAGCGCGCGAAGACCCCTGAAGGCGGGCGCTTCGCGCCCGCTCGGTTATGGGCAGGACGGGAATCCGTGAGCACGGGTTCCGATCGTACGAAGACCCCTGAAGACGGGCGCTTCTCACCCGCCGACGTCTCCTCGATCTGGCGGAGGCCGTGATGCGCGTCGCCGCGCTTGCCGACGTCCACGGCAACGCGCCGGCGCTCGCGGCCGTGCTCGCGGAAATCGAGATGGAGGCGCCCGACCTGGTCGTGTTCTGCGGCGACCTGACCTGGGGCTCGCGGCCGCGGGAGACGCTCGAGCTCGTCCGCCGGCTGGACGTTCCGGCACGCTTCGTTCGCGGCAATGCGGACCGTGCGGTGGGCGCCGATCTCGAGGGCCGGGGCGCGTGGATGGCGGCCGCGCACACGGCCGACGACGTGGCCTTCCTTCGCGGCTTCGAGCAGACCGTGATCGTGGAGATCGACGGCCTCGGAGCGACCTGCTTCGCGCACGGATCGCCGCGCTCCGACGAGGAGTGCGTGACGGTGCGCACGCCCGAGGAGCGCGTCCGTGCGTTCACGGACGGAGTCGACGCCCGGGTCTTCGTCACCGGTCACACCCACATGCAGTTCGATCGACTCGCCGCCGGCGTTCGGCTCGTCAATCCCGGCAGCGTCGGCCTCCCGTACGAGACGGCGCCGGCCGCGTACTGGGCACTGCTCGGCCCCGACGTCGAGCTGCGACGGACGGACTACGACGTCGAGGAAGCGATCACGCTGATGCGCGCGACCGACGACCCTCGCGCCGATGTCGTCGCAGAGATGATGCGCACGCCCCCGTCGCAGGACGAGGTGATCGAGGACGCGGAGCGCCGCGTGTTCGCGGGCTGAGTCCGGCTGTCCCTGCGCCGGATCGGCGCATCGAGGAGGTCGGCAGGCCGCGTCGTATCCGCTAGCCTGAGAACCCCGGAGAGCTTTGAACGGCAGCTTGGCGACCGGGTCATCAAACGCCTAAAGCGCGACGGGCCTTCGGGCTCCCGACCCTTTAGGCGGGAGCCGATTTCGTGACGGACGTCCGCAGACATCTCGAGAGCCTCCTCGCCGAGCGGATCCTCGTGCTCGACGGGTCGTGGGGCGTGCTCATCCACCGTCGGGAGCTCTCAGAGGAGCAGTACCGCGGCGAGCGCTTCCGCGACCACACGCACGACGTCAAGGGCGATCCCGACCTGCTGAATCTCACCGCGCCGGAGGTCGTCGCGGAGATCCATGACGCGTACTTCGCGGCCGGCGCGGACGTCGCGACCACGAACACGTTCACGGCCACCTCGATCGGGCAGTCCGACTACGCACTCCAGGATCTCGCCGCGGAGATGAGCCTCGAAGGGGCTCGCCTCGCGCGAGCAGCTGCCGACGCCTGGACGGAGCGCACGCCTGAGAAGCCACGCTTCGTCGCCGGCTCAGTCGGCCCCCTGAACGTCACGCTCTCGCTCTCGCCGAAGGTCGACGACCCCGCGTATCGCGCCGTCACGTTCCGGCAGGTGCAGGAGGCGTACGAGGAGCAGATGGGCGCGCTTCGCGACGGCGGCGTCGACCTCCTGCTGATCGAGACGATCTTCGACACGCTCAACGCGAAGGCCGCGATCGTCGCCGCCCGCGAAGTGGCGCCGGAGCTCCCCCTCTGGCTCTCGTTCACGGCGGTCGACAAGAGCGGTCGCAACCTCTCCGGTCAGACATCCGATGCGTTCTGGATCTCCGTCGAGCACGCCGAGCCGTTCATCGTCGGAGTGAACTGCTCGTTGGGGGCGACCGAGATGCGGCCGTTCCTCGAGAGCCTCGCGGGGGTCGCGTCGACGTACGTCTCCTGCCACCCGAATGCAGGGCTTCCGAACGCGCTCGGGCTTCACGACGAGCAAGCGGCCGACACGAGCCGCTACCTGCGCGCGTTCGCGGAGGACGGGCTCGTGAACCTCGTGGGAGGCTGCTGCGGGACGACGCCCGAGCACACGCGCGCGATCGCGCACGCGGTCGAGGGCCTGCCGCCCCGTCGCGTGCCCGAGCGGTCGAGCCGGCCGCGCTTCTCGGGCCTCGAGCCGTTCGTGGTCGGTCCCGACACGGGGTTCGTCATGGTCGGGGAGCGGACGAACGTCACCGGCTCGGCCCGCTTCCGTCGCCTGATCGAGGCGAACGACTTCCAGGGGGCGGTCGACGTCGCGCTCGAGCAGGTGCGCGGCGGAGCCAATTTGCTCGACGTGAACATGGACGCCGACCTGCTCGATGCCGAGCAGGCGATGACGACGTTCCTCAACCTCGTCGCGACCGAACCCGAGGCGGCCCGCCTGCCGATCATGGTCGACAGCTCGCGCTTCTCAGCGCTCGAGGCCGGGTTGCGCTGTCTGCAGGGGAAGGGCGTCGTCAACTCGATCTCGCTGAAGGAGGGCGAGGAGCCGTTCCTCGAGCAGGCCCGGGTCGTGCGGGCGTTCGGCGCGGCGGTCGTCGTCATGGCGTTCGACGAGCGCGGGCAAGCCGAGACCGTCGAGCGTAAGGTCGAGATCCTCGGCCGCGCGTACGACCTGCTCGTCGACCGCGCCGGCTTCGCGCCGGAGGACGTCGTCCTCGATCCGAACATCCTCGCCGTCGCGACCGGCATCGAGGAGCACGCGGGCTTCGCGAAGGCGTTCATCGAATCGATCCCGCTGCTGAAGGAGCGCTGTCCGGGCGCGCTCGTCTCCGGCGGCGTCTCGAACCTGTCGTTCGCGTTCCGCGGGAACGATGCCGTGCGCGAGGCGATGCACGCGTCGTTCCTGTACCACGCCATCCGCGCAGGCCTCGACATGGGCATCGTCAACGCGGGCCAGCTCGCGGTGTACGAGGACATCGAGCCGGAGTTCCTCGAGCGCGTCGAGGACGTGCTGTTCGACCGCCGCCCCGATGCGACGGAGCGGCTCGTCGAGCACGCCGGGACGGTCACCGGCGGAGCGACGAGGCGCGAGCTCGACCTCTCGTGGCGGGAGGCGCCCGTCGAGGAGCGCCTCGCGCACGCGCTCGTCCATGGCGTCGTCGACTTCATCGAGGCGGACACGGAAGAGGCACGGCGGGCATCGGCCCGTCCGCTCGACGTCATCGAGGGCCCGCTCATGGACGGGATGAAGATCGTGGGCGATCTCTTCGGCTCGGGGAGGATGTTCCTCCCGCAGGTCGTGAAGAGCGCGCGGGCGATGAAGCGCGCCGTGGCCTACCTCGAGCCGTTCATGGAGGCCGACAAGACCGAGCGCTCGTCGGCTGCGCGGATCGTGCTCGCGACCGTGAAGGGCGACGTCCACGACATCGGGAAGAACATCGTCGGGGTCGTCCTCGGCTGCAACGGCTACGAGGTGATCGATCTCGGCGTGATGGTCCCCGCCGATCGCATCCTCGACACGGCGCTCGAGCAGGACTGCGACGTCGTCGGGCTCTCCGGCCTCATCACGCCGTCGCTCGACGAGATGGTCTCCGTCGCGAAGGAGATGGAGCGCCGGGGTCTGGAGCTCCCGCTGCTCATTGGCGGCGCGACGACCTCGAGGCAGCACACGGCGGTACGGATCGCGCCCGAGTACGGGCAGCCGACCGTCCACGTGCTCGACGCGTCGCGGGTCGTCGGCGTCGTCGGCGACCTCCTCGACGGCGACCGACGCGAGACGCTCGACGCCGCGAACCGCGCCGACCAGGAGCGCCTGCGCGCGCTGCACGCGGAGAAGGGACGCCGTCCGCTGCTTCCGCTGCGCGAGGCGCGCGCGCGGCGCACGCCCATCGACTGGCGCCAGGACGACCTTGCTACGCCGCCGTTCACGGGAGCGCACGTCATCGAGGAGGACGTGGCGACGCTCCGGGACTACATCGACTGGTCGTTCTTCTTCCACGCCTGGGAGCTCAAGGGGCGCTATCCGGCGATCCTCGACGACCCGGAGAAGGGGGAGGTCGCGCGCGACCTCTTTGCGGCCGCGAGCACGCTTCTCGATCGCATCGAGGCGGACGGGTCGTTGCAGGCGCGCGGCGTGTACGGGTTCTGGCCCGCGGTGTCGGAGGGCGACGACCTCGTGCTCGAGGGCGGCGTCCGCTTCCCGATGCTCCGGCAGCAGGCGGATCACGACGACTCCCGCCCGAACCGCTCGCTCGCCGACTTCGTCGCGCCGGCGGAGACGGGTCTCGCCGACCACGTCGGCGCCTTCGCCGTCTCGGTGCACGGGAGCGAGGAGCTCGCGGACGCGTTCGTCGCCGAGCACGACGACTACCAGGCGATCATGGTCCGCGCTCTCGCCGACCGGCTCGCCGAGGCGTTCGCGGAGCGTCTCCACGAGATCGCGCGCCGCGCGTGGTACGCACCTCAGGAGGCGCTCACGAACGACGAGCGCATCGCCGAGCGCTTCCGCGGTATCCGGCCGGCGTTCGGCTATCCCGCGTGCCCGGACCACTCGGAGAAGCGGACGCTCCTCGAGCTGCTCGAGGCCGAGCGCGCGGGCATCGGGCTGACCGAGTCGTTCGCAACGACCCCGGGCGCGAGCGTCAGCGGCATCTACCTCGGCCACCCGCAGGCGCGCTACTTCTCCGTCGGACGACTCGGTCGTGACCAGGTCGCCGACTACGCGGAACGCAAAGGGGTTGCCGTCGGCGAGGTGGAGCGCTGGCTCCGCCAGAACCTCGCCTACGAGCCCTAGACCGTTTCAGTGCGGCGCCTGAGAGACGTGCAGGCGGCGCCGTCCCGGCGCCGAACCTTCCGCACATGTCGCTTGCGGACACGGCCGGAACAGCCGTAGTCGAAATCAGGACCGGGTGCTAGCGTCACCCTCGGTCGTGGAGAGCTCAAGCCGTCTCGGCCTCTTTCGCCGGTCACCGTCGTTCGCGTACCTCTTCCTCGCGACGGCGGGGTCGAGCTTCGGCACGTATCTGGCCGCCGTGGCGCTCGTTCTGCAGGTGTGGGACGAGACGGAGTCGGGCGTCTGGGTCGCGGCGCTCCTGATCGCGGACTTCCTGCCGATCGTCGCGATCGGCCTGCTCCTCGGCCCGCTCGCCGATCGACTCTCGCGGCGCTGGCTGATGATCGGATCCGACCTCGTGCGGGTCGGCGTGTTCGCCGCGCTGCCGTTCGTCCACCAGGCGGAGGGTCTCGTCATCCTCGCGGGCGTCGCGGGGGTCGCGACCGGCTTCTTCTTCCCGGCCGCGAACGCCGCCATCCCGAACCTCGTCTCGGACGACGACCTCGCGAACGCGAACTCGCTGACGGTGACCGTGGACACGCTCTCGATGACGGCAGGCCCGGTCGTGGGGACGCTGCTCGTGGCCGCGTGGGGGACGTCCGTGCCGTACGTGGTGAACGCAGTGACGTTCCTCCTCTCGGCGCTGCTCGTCGCGCGGATCTCCGAGTCGAGGCTCCGCTCGGAGGAGCCGCTGACGCGCGGGCACTGGAAGGACGTCGCCGACGGCCTGAAGCTCGTCTCGACGGCGCGTCCGCTGCTCACCGTGCTCGTGGTCTGGAACGTGGCGCTGCTCGGCTCCGGTGCAGTGAACGTCGCGGAGGTGATCTTCGCGAAGAACACGCTCGACTCGGGGGACGTCGGGTACGGGGCGCTCGTCGCCGCGAGTGGCGTGGGGCTCGCGATCGGAAGCTTCCTCAGCGCTCCGGCGCTCGGACGCGTCGGCCTGCGCAGGAACTACGTCGGCTCGCTGGTGTTGATGGGCGTCGGCTGGGGGGCGGCCGCCCTCTCCGGGTCGATCTGGCTGGCTATCGCCTTCGTGGTCGGAGGAGCGGCGGGCAACGGGTCGGTGGTCGTGTGCAATCGCCTGCTCGTCCAGCGCGGCGCGCCGGATCAGTACCGCGGTCGCGCACTTGCGACCATCATGAGCTCGAACTACGCGGTCGTCGGTCTCGCGATGGCCGCCGCCGGGGTTCTGACCGATTTCGTGAGCGCGCGCGTGATCTGGCTCGGTGCCGGCCTGCTCTACCTCGTCGCCGCGGTCGTCGCCTTCTTCATGACCCGCTGGCTCCCCGTCGCGCAAAAGGACGAGTGGGAGGCCGTCGAGGCGAGCTCCGAATCGGCCGTCGCGGCGCTCGGCAACGGGAGGGTCTCGCACGTCGAGCCCGAGCCGGCGCTGACGAACGGGAACGGCGAAAAGGACCACGTGCCGCCGCTCGAGCGCATCGCGACGCTCCTCGAGGAGATCGAGGAACGCCGCGAGTCCGAAGCGCGTCGCACGCGATAGCGCCGCATAGAGTCCCGGCGTGACACGGAAGGAGCTGACGCTCGACGAGCTGGTCACGGGTGTGCGCGGGGGGGACCGCCGCGCGCTCGCGCGCGCGATCTCGCTCGTCGAGGACGGCGATCCGCTCGCGTACCCGCTCGTACGCGAGCTGTACCCGGGGACCGGGCGCGCCGCGATCGTCGGCGTCACGGGCCCGCCGGGCGTAGGGAAGTCGAGCCTCGTCGGCGCGCTCGTCCGGCACATCCGCGAAGAGGAGCGGACCGTCGGCGTCGTCTCCGTCGACCCGTCGAGCCCTTTCTCGCGCGGCGCGCTCCTCGGCGACCGCATCCGGCTCGCCGACCACTTCCTCGATCCGGGCGTCTTCATCCGCTCGATGGGGACACGCGGCCATCTCGGTGGGCTCGCCGAAGCGACGCTCCAGGCGGTGCTCCTGCTCGACGCCTCCGGGAAGGACATCGTCTTCGTCGAGACGGTCGGCGCAGGTCAGAGCGAGGTCGAGGTCACCGGGATCGCCGATACGGTCGTCCTCGTCCTCATGCCGGGCTCCGGCGACTCGGTGCAGGCGCTCAAGGCCGGGATCATGGAGATCCCCGACGTGATCGCGATCAACAAGATGGACCACCCGGGAGCGAAGACGATGCTCAACGAGGTCCGCTCGATCGTCGCCCTCGCGGATCCAGGGCAGCGGCCGCGGATACTCCTGACCGAAGCGCTGACCGGCCAGAACGTCCCAGAGCTCTGGTCTGCCGTCGAAGAGCATCGCGCGAGCCTCGAAGCGGACGGCCGGCTCGAGGAGCGGCGGCGCAGGAGCCTGGCCGCCGAGGTGTTCGCGGTCGCGTCGAGTCGTGCGAGCGCGCATCTTCGATCCGCCGTCGAGGGCGACGCGACGCTGCGCAGTGTTCTCGAGCGCGTCGAGGCACGGGAGCTCGACCCGCTGAGCGCCGTGCAGGAGATCCTGGAGGAGGTGTTCGAGCTCGGTGCCCGTGACGCTCGCTGACGTCGAAGCCGCCCGCGCGCGCCTCGCCGGGATCGCGCGCGAGACGCCCTTCTACCCAACCGAGACCTTCTCGCGCCTCTCGGACCGGCAGGTCTTCCTGAAGGCAGAGAACCTCCAGCGCACGGGCTCGTTCAAGATTCGCGGCGCGTACAACACCATCGCCTCGCTGGGCGAGACGGAACGTCGAGCCGGCGTCGTGGCCGCGAGCGCAGGCAACCACGGACAGGCCGTGGCCTGGGCGGCGCGCGAGGCGGGGATTGCGGCGACGATCTTCATGCCGGAGGACGCTCCCATGGCGAAGGTCGAGGCGACGCGCTCGTACGGTGGCGCGACCGAGCTACGCGGCGGCGACTTCGAGGAAGCGGTCGCCGCGGCGCAGGCACACGTCGAGGCGACCGGCGCGACGCTCGTGCACGCCTTCGAGGACGAGCGCGTGATCGCGGGCCAGGGAACGATCGGGCTCGAGCTCGCCGAACAGGCGCTGGACGCGGAGACGGTCGTCGTTCCCATCGGCGGCGGTGGCCTCTGCGCCGGGATCGCGCTGGCGCTGAAGGCGAAGCGACCGGAAGTCACCGTCGTCGGCGTGATCTGTCAGCCGGGCTACACGATCGCCGACGGCATCGCCGTGAAGCACCCCGGCGTGCTGCCCACGTCGATCCTCGACGAGGTCCTCGACCACACCGTTCAGGTCTCGGACGACGAGATCTCCGAGGCGCTCGTCCTCTGTGTCGAGCGGACGAAGCTCCTCGTCGAAGGCGCCGGCGCGGTCGGGCTCGCCGCGCTCCTCGCGGGCCGGATACCTGGCTCGGGCCCGGTCGCCGTCGTCCTCTCCGGAGGGAACATCGATGCGACGACGCTCGTCTCGGTGCTTCGCCACGGACTCACGCAAGCGGGCCGCTTCCTCGCGATCCGCCTGCTCATCCCGGATAGGCCGGGCGAGCTGCGCGACGTGCTCGACCTGATCGCAGCGGCGCGCGGGAACGTCGTCTCGGTGGACCACCACCGCGAGGGACGCACGACGAGCGCGCTCCAGACGGAGATCGAGCTCGTCGTCTCGACGCGCGACGAGGAGCACTGTCGGGAGCTGCTCGAGGCGATCCGCGCGTCCGGCCGCGCGGTCGAGCGCCTCGGGCCACCGGCGTAGACTCGCTCGATGACGGCCTGTCCGTCCTGCGCATTCGACAACGCGGAGACCGCGAAGTTCTGCTCCAACTGCGGTGCGTCACTCACGCCCGCCGGCGCTCGCCGCGAGGAGCGGAAGGTCGTGAGCGTCGTGTTCGTCGATCTCGTCGGCTCGACCGCACGGGCGGAGTCGAGCGATCCAGAGGATGTTCGCGCCCTGCTGCGCGTTTACCACGAGAAGGCACGTGAGGAGCTCGAGAAGCGCGGCGGGACGGTGGAGAAGTTCATCGGTGATGCGGTCGTCGCCGTCTTCGGGGCACCGGTCTCGCACGAGGACGATCCCGAGCGCGCAGTCCGTGCCGCGCTCGCCGTACGCGATGCCGTCGCCCAGCTGAACGAGGACGAGCCGGGACGCGATCTGCACGTCCGTGTCGCCGTCAACACGGGCGAGGCACTCGTGTCGCTCGACGCGTCTCCGGACGAGGGCGAGGGGATGGTCGCGGGCGACGTCGTCAACACGGCCGCGCGCCTGCAGTCGGCCGCACCGGTCGACGGCATCCTCGTCGGCGAGCAGACCTACCGCGCGACCGATCGCCAGATCGTCTACCGCGAGGTCGAGTCGGTGGAGGCCAAGGGAAAGACAGAGCCGGTTCCGGTCTGGGAGGCGGTCGAGCCGCGGGCGCGTTTCGGTGTCGACATCGGCGGAGAGGGCCGTGCGCCGCTCGTGGGGAGGGATCGCGAGCTCGACCTGCTGACCGACGCCCTCCGGCGGGCACGGAGCGACCGGTCCACGCAACTCGTCACACTCGTGGGCGTTCCCGGAATCGGGAAGAGCAGGCTCCTCTACGAGCTCAGCCGGGTCGTCGACGCGGACGACGATCTGATCGTCTGGCGCCAGGGCCGTTCACTGCCCTACGGGGAAGGGGCCTCCTACTGGGCGCTCGGCGAGATCGTCAAGGCGCAGGCCGGGATCCTCGAGTCGGACGCCGGCGACGTCACGGAGGCGAAGCTCGGTGTAGCCGTCGAGATAGTCGACGACGCGGACGAGCGGACGTGGGTCGAGCGACATCTGCGGCCTCTCGTCGGCATCGCCGGAGACGACGCGACCTCGGGCGATCGCAGAGGGGAGGCGTTCTCCGCGTGGCGCCGCTTCGTCGAGGCGCTCGCGGTCGGTGGGCCGACGGTGCTCGTCTTCGAGGACATCCACTGGGCGGACGACGGGCTGCTCGACTTCGTCGACGGGCTGGTCGACTGGGTCGACGGCGTTCCGCTCCTGGTCGTCTGCACGGCACGGCCGGAGCTGCTCGAGCGCCGACCGGGCTGGGGTGGGGGCAAGAGGAACGCCACCACCGTCTCGCTCGCGCCCCTCGATGGGGACGCGACGTCCCGTCTCATCCTGGCGCTCCTCGACCGTTCGGCGATCGACGCCGCGATGCAGCAAGAGCTCGTCGAACGTGCAGCCGGGAATCCGTTGTACGCGGAGGAGTTCGTCCGCATGGTGGAGGCCGGAGCGAGCATCGAGGGTCGCCTGCCCGAGTCGGTGCAGGGGATCGTGGCCGCGCGCATCGATCTCCTGCCGCCGGAGGAGAAGCAGCTCGTCCAGCACGCGTCCGTCCTCGGCAAGGTGTTCTGGTCGGATGCGCTTGCCAGCGTGGCGGATCTCGAGCCCTGGCAGTTGCAGGATGCCCTACGGTCCCTCGAGCGCAAGGAGTTCATCCGGCGCGAGCACCGGTCCGCCGTCGCGGGCGCGTCCCAGCATGCCTTCCAGCACGCGCTCGTCCGCGATGCCGCGTACGGCCAGGTTCCCCGCGCCGTGCGGGCCACCCGGCATGTGAGTGCGGCCGAGTGGATCGAGTCGCTGCCCGACGACCGCGCGGAGGATCGGGCGGCGTCGGTCGCACATCACTACACCACGGCGATCGAGCTGTTCCGTGCGGCCGGAGAGGACGACTCGTTCGTGCGTGGGCGCGCATCGCGCGCGCTGCAGGACGCGGGTGAGCGCTCGCTGCAGCTCCACTCGTACGCGGCCGCGGCGAGCTTCCTCGAGCAGGCGATCGAGCTCCTACCCGACGGCGAGGTCCCGAATCCCGAGCTGCTGCTTGCGGCGGGTACCGCGTTCGGCTACGTCGGACGGACGGGCGACGAGCTCGCGCGTGCCGTGGACGCTTTCGAGCGAGCCGGGAATCCCGAGCGCGCCGCCGAGGCGGCGGTTCAGGCCAGCCGGCACTCATGGCATGCCCTCGGTGACGACCCGGACATGTGGCTCGAGCGTGCCGGGAAGCTCATGGAGGGACGCCCCGCCTCACGCGCGCAGACACTCGTCGTCTCCGAGCGTGCGAGGAGGGCGATGCTGACGTACCGACCCGAGACCGGGCGAAGTCTCGCGGCGACTGCGGTCGAGCTTGCGAGGGATGCGGGCGACGTCCAGATCGAGGCGCACGCGCTCGTGAGTCTCGGTTGCGCGCGGGTATCGCTCGGCGACCGTGGCGGGATCGACGACCTCGAGACGGCGCTCGAGCTCGTCGGTCGTAGAGGGGCGGTCGCGAGTCGCGCGATGACGAATCTCGGCTGGGCGTACGACGTCTCCGGCGACCTGCTTCGCTCCGATCGCGTGACCGAGGAGGCCGTCGATCTCGCCAAGCGCGAGGGCGATGTCCAGAGCGAGTGGTTCTCGCGGTCGAACCTGGCGAACTCGTGCTACCTGCTGGGACGGTGGGACGATGCCCTACGGATCGTCGAGCTCTTCGCCGAGGCGCCCGACGGTGTGCAGGTCGCCAGTGAGTTGGCCCGCGGGGTACTCGCGCTGATCCTCGAGGCGCGCGACCGCGTCGTCGAGGCGATGGAGGAGACGGAAGCGGTCCTCGGGCACATGCGCACCGTCGGCGACGTGCAGGTCACCTGGCCATCGCTCGCTTTCTATGCGAGGTTGGCTCGGCGCCTCGGTCGACGGGCCGACGCCGACGCGGCACTCGATGAGCTCCTTGGCAGTTTGGCCGCACACGAGTCGGTGGGCGACCCGGGTGTTTGGCACTCCGAGGCGGTACTCGAGCTCATTGCGGCTGGGCGGTCGGATGAGTCGGGGAAGATCGTCGATCGCTTGGCGCCGAGTCCGTGGACCGACGTGTGCAGGGCCGTCGCGGAGCAGCGATTCCTCGACGGAGCCGATCTCCTCGCGGTCATAGGCGAAGAGCCCGTCCAGGCCGAGCTGCGACTGCATGCCGCCCGGGCCCTCCTTGCCGAAGCACGTCAGATCGAGGCCGCAGAGCAACTCGAGAAGGCTCGCGCGTTCTGGTCGAGCGTCGGTGCCGTCGCATACCTGCGCGAGGCCGACGAGCTGTTCGCCGCGGCGGGCTGAATCAGCCGCCGCAGCGGCGGAACTCGACCGTCGGTTTCCCTTCCTCCACCCACGAGTCGATGCCACCGTTCACGACCGGGTGCGCATCGAACCCGTGCGCGGCCAGGATGCTCGCGGCGATCGCCGCTCGCGGGCCTGTCTCGCAGATCGTCACGATCCGCTTGTCGTGCGGAAGGTCGGCCTCTCCCAGCGCCAGCAGCCGGTACGGGATGTTCCGGCTCCCCGCGATGTATCCCGTGTCGCGCTCGTCCTTCTCGCGCACGTCGATGAGCTCCGCCCCGTCCGCGAGCAGCGCGTCGAGCTGATCCGGGGAGATCAGCTCGAGCGCCTCCGTGCCGCCGCCGAGGACGTAACCCGTGATCTCGAAGAAGCCGACGGAGCGCAGGCAGCGCGTCGCGAGCTCGACCTCCTCGGTGTCCGACGCCGCGATCACGAGCGGCGCGTGATCGAGGACGAATGCCGCCTTCGTCGAGAAGCGCGTTCCCGACACGGGCACGCTGAGCGCGCCGGGTAGGTGCCCCACGGCGAACGACTCGACGGGACGGACGTCGAGGATCTGCATCCCCTCGGGCGGGGCGGCGAGCTCGGTCGGCTCGGGCTGCGCGCCGACGAACGGCCCGCGGTTCAGCTCCACGATCCGCTGCATGTTCGGCGGGCGCGGGGCCGAGATCGCTGCGGACTCAGCGATGAAGAGCCCGATGTCGTCGTGTGCGAGCGCGGGGTTGAAGCGCCGCTCGAACCCGATCGTCGTCGAGGCCTTGGAGCTCATCGCCTTCCCGCAGAGCGAGCCCGCGACGTGGCCAGGGTAGACCTCGACGCCGTCACCCAGCTCGGTGAGCCTTCGCAGCGAGTGGAAGAGACCCTCGGCGCCCTCGCGCGCCTCCACGGCCAGGTCGGGACGCGCCGCGTCGCCTACGAAGAGCGAGTCGCCGGTCAGCACGATCCACGGCTCCTCGCCTCGGCTGCGGTCGCTCACAGCCAGGCAGCAGTGCTCGGGCCGGTGCCCCGGTGTGTGGATGCAGCGCAGGACGATGTCGCCGAGGACGATCTCCGTGCCGTCTTCCAGCGGGTCGTTCGGGTACTCCGCGTCCGCGGCCGGATGGACACTCACGGGTACGCCGTGCTCGAGCGCGAACCGCCCGTGACCCGAGACGTGGTCGGCGTGCGTGTGCGTCTCGATCACCCGGACGATGCGCACGTCGCGCCGCTCGGCCTCCTCGAGGTACTGCTCGATCGCGAACGCGGGATCGACCACGACCGCCTCGCCCGTCCCGGGATCGCCGACGAGGTAGGAAGCGCACCCGAGCGCGTCGTCGACGAACTGCGCGAAGATCATGGCCGCGCCCGACCGTACCAGCGGGTTCCGCTATTTCTCTTGAAGTGTCAGTGCTCGATCGAATCACGCATCCCGTCCGGCGTGCCCGCGCCGGCGTCCGCGAGCGTCGGCGTCGACGCGCGGAGCTTGCGGCGCTGAGGGGCGCGGTCAGCTTCCAGGACAAGGTGCGGTACAAGATGCTCGCCGACCGTCGCCCGCTGCTGACGACGTTCGCGGACAAGGTCGCGGTCCGTGACTACGTGGCGGACCGGGTCGGGGCAGATCTGCTTCCCGAGCTGCACCTCGTCACGGATTCACCGGAGGGCATCCTTCGCGCCGAGCTGCCGCGCGAGTTCGCCTTCAAGCCGTCGCACGCGTCCGGCGCGTGCGTCGTCGTGGCCGACTTCGCGCCAGAGGACGCCGAGCTGCCCGAGAACCCGGACGCATTTGCAGGCTTCGTCGTCCGTCCCGAGGACGCCGACCGTGTCCGCTTGTCTCGACTCGGTGCCTACTGGCTGAGTCGCGGCTACAGGACCTACGAGGAGTGGGCGTACTTGAACGTGCCGCGCCGGCTTCTCGTCGAGGAGCTGCTCGAGGTCGACGGCGCGATCCCGCTCGACTTCAAGCTCTCGGTCTTCCACGGGCGCGTGCGGGTCATCCAGGTCGAGTTCGACCGCTACACGAACCACCTACGCAACTTCTACACCCCGGAGTGGGAGCGCCTGGACGTGGCAGCGACGAAGTACCCGCCCGGCCAGGACGTCGCACGGCCGGGGTTGCTCGACGAGATGGTTCGGGTCGCGGAGCGGCTTGGTGCCGAGACCGACTACGTGCGGGTCGACCTCTACGAGATCGGGTCGCGGATCGTCTTCGGTGAGCTGACCAACTATCCCGAGGCGGGACGCGTCGAGTTCGTCCCCCCGGAGTTCGACATCGAGCTCGGGCGCTGGTGGACGCTGCCCGAGAAGTACCGCTAGCGGTCTACCGCGGGGCTACGCGGCGTACGTGCGACGTCGGCGAGGATCGCGGCGAGCTCTTTCGGCCGCGACCACATCGGCCAGTGGCTCGTCGGCAGGTCGATCCACGTGACATCACGCAGCTCCGCGAGACCACCGAGAAACGCCCAGCCCTGCTCGACGCCCTTCTTGTACTCCTCCGCCGGGAAACCGGTGCAGATCACCGTGGTCGGCACGTCGAGGCGGGCGTCGTTGGTCAGCTGCGCTACTTCTCGAAGAACGTTGCCGGGCTGCGGCACGGCGCGCGCCCGGAAGGTCTCGAGCTGCTCTTCGCTCAGCCCGTCGAGGTTCTCCTCCTGGGCGAGCTGCTCGGCCGGCGGCAAGGGAAGGTCGGAGCCCTCGAAGCCGGGATCCATGGCGCCGACGCCGGGGCCCGTGTCGACGTAGACCATGGCAGCGATCAGCTCGGGGACACGGTCGCTCGCGGCATAGCCGGGGAATCCTGCGCCGCTGTGGACCGCGAGCACGACGTGGGTTCCCGCAGCGCGAACGGCCTCGCAGATCGCCTCGACGTGATCCTCGAACGAGACAGCAGAGCGATCCGCGTCGACGGACTCGAGCCCCGGCAGCGAGATGGCGGTCGCCTCGCAGCCGTCCGCGCGCAGCGCTGCTACGACCTCGTCCCACGCCCAGGCCCCGAGCCAGAAGCCGGGCACGAGGACGATCGGAGCCGGTGTTCCCGTCACGCGTCGCCTCTCGGCCGCGCGGGAAGTGCGCGGCGCCGCCACGCAAGCATCCCGATCGCGACGACCATCAGCACTCCGATCAATCCTACGACGCCGGCGAGCGCGAGGTTCTGGGACGGGCTCTTCTCCGGCGGAACGACCGTCAGCGGTACCGGCCAGGGGACGATTCCGCCGCCGGGATAGTGCTGCTCCGCCTGCATCAGGACGATTCCGGGCTTCGCCGTCGCCTTCAGCGTCAGCCCGAAGGTGGCGTTCGCTGCCGGTGCGAGCGGTCCGCCCGTCCAGGTCGCCTTCGACGCCGACCACTGCTCGGTCCAGCCGGGGACCGGATGAGCGTGCTCGATCTCGAGACCGGTCGGAGCGGTGAGCGTGAACCCGGTCATCGGCCGCTCGCGCTCGTTGAGGCCGGAGAAGCTGATGCGCTCGGTGCCCTCGCTCGGGATGTAGTTCGGAGTGGGGATGACGTGAGCGGATGCCGCCCCCGCAGCTGCGAGCGCGACGGCGAGCGCGCTACAGACCGAGATGGCGCGCGATGACCATCCGCTGCACTTCATTCGTCCCTTCTCCGATCTCGAGGATCTTCTGATCGCGGTAGAGGCGCGAGACGGCCGACTCCTCCATGTACCCGAAGCCGCCGTGGATCTGGAGAGCGGCGTTCGCGGCGCGGTTCGAGAGCTCGCCCGTGTAGAGCTTCGCCATCGCCGCCTCGCGCGCGAAGGGTCGGCCCTGGTCCTTGAGCCACGCTGCTCTGATGACCAGCGCGCGACCGGCCTCGATCTCCGTCGCCATGTCCGCGAGCTTGAAGCGGATCGCCTGGAAGGACGCGATCGGCTTGCCGAACTGCTCGCGCTCCTGCGCGTAGGCGAAGGCGAGGTCGTACGCGCCCTGCGCGAGGCCGACGCCCATCGCTGCCACGGAGATGCGCCCGCCGTCGAGGATCTCGAGGAACTGCCTGAACCCCTCGCCGCGGGGGCCGAGCAGGTTCCCCTCAGGCACCGCGCAGTCCTCGAACGAGAGCTCGCGGGTGTCCGAGGCGCGCCAGCCGAGCTTCTTCATGGGGGCCGAGATCGAGTATCCGGGCGTGCCGTTCTCGACGACGATGTTCGAGATCTCGTCGTCGCCGGTGCGGGCCGTGATCGTGACGCCCCAGCTCACGTCGGTTCCCGCGTTCGTGATGAAGAGCTTCGAGCCGTTGACCACCCAGGATCCATCCCGGAGCTCCGCCGTCGTCCGGGTCGCCCCGGCATCCGAGCCGGCATCCGGCTCGGTGAGACCGAACGCCGCGAGCCGGCGCCCGGACGCGAGATCGGGCAGCCAGCGCTCCTTCTGCTCCTCGGAGCCGAAGAGCAGGATCGGCATCGTCCCGAGAGATGTGTGCGCGGCGACGGTGATCGCGACGGACGAGTCGATCCTCGTCAGCTCCTCGATCGCGACGGCGTAGGACACCGTGTCCCCTCCGGCACCGCCGTAGCGCTCCGGGATCGGCAGCCCCATGAGCCCGAGCTCTGCGAGCTCCGACACCAGCGCGTACGGGAACGCGCCCGTGAGGTCGAGCTCCGCGGCGACCGGCTGGATGCGCTCACGAGCGAACGTCCGGACCGTGTCGCGGATCAGCTCTTGCTCGCGAGTGAGGTCCAGGTCCACGCCGCGCGAAGGGTAGCCGCGCGCTAGGCTCCGCCCGTTCGCGACCGAGGAGGAGATGCCGAGACGATGGGCACCGTTCAGGAGTTCTTCGAGGAGTTGCCGGGCCGCGTCACCCCCGATCGCATCGAGGGGATGAACAACACGTACGTGTTCGACATCGAAGGGGCGGGGGCGTGGACGGTCGCGATCGCCGATGGCGCCGTGACGGTCACGGATGGAGCCGCCGGAGACAGCGACTGCACCTTCACGACGAGCGAGGAGAACTTCGAGAAGATCGTCGCCGGCGAGCAGAACCCGACCACCGCCTACATGACCGGGAAGCTCAAGATCAAGGGCGACATGGGTGCGGCCATGAAGCTCCAGAAGCTCTTCTAGCGCGAGCCTGGCGACCGCGGGACGAGCGTGATCTGGATCGCCCTTCTCATCCGCTGGGGCCTCAACGTTCTCGCGTTGATCGTCGTCGATTGGATGTTCTCGAGCGTCACGATCGGCCGCTGGGGATCGCTGCTACTCGCAGCTGCGATCCTCACGATCGGCAACACGATCCTGAAGCCCATCCTCGCGATCCTCACCCTGCCGCTGATCCTCCTCACGTTCGGGCTCGCGTACTTCGCGATCAACGTGCTCATGCTCGCCCTCGCGGAGTGGATCACCCCGGACTTCTCGATCGACGGATTCTGGACGTACGTCGGCGCGACCATCGTCGTCTGGCTCGTGAACGTGACCGTCGGCTGGTTGCTCGACAAGGTGCGAGGGGAGCCCGCGTTCTCATGACCTGGTACGAGCTCTGGCTGTTCCTCCACCTCTCGGCCGTCGCGCTGTGGATCGGAGGCGCCGTCGCGGTCCAGGTCTACGGGGCGCTCGCGAAAGCGTCCGGCGAACCGGCGCGCATGGCAGCGCTCGGCAAGGACACCGGTGTCGTCGTTCGCTGGGTCTTCATGCCGTCGTCGCTCGTCGTGCTCATCTCGGGGCTTCTGCTCGTGAACGAGGGGCCCTGGGACTGGGACGATCGCTTCGTCGTGCTCGGCCTTCTCGGCTGGGCGATCGTGGCGTTCACGGCCTTCGGCTACCTCTCGCGTGCGCTCGCGAGGGTCGGGATGCGAATGGCGATGGACGGCCCGAGCCCCGCGCTCGGCGCCGAGATGGGCCGGCTCATCATGCTCGCGAGGATCCTGATCCTCGTGCTCTTCGCGATCGTCTTCGTGATGGTCGTGAAGCCCGGCCTCTAGTGTCGGGCTAGGTCTCGAGCTCGACGAGGAGCGCACCGCCGGCGACACGATCCCCGGGGGCCACGAGGACGGCGGTCACGGAGCCGTCGAACGGCGAGTGCACCGGAATCTCCATCTTCATCGCCTCGAGGACGACCAACACGTGGCGCGCGCGGACGGCATCGCCGGGGGCGACCTCGACGCGGATCACGGTGCCGGGCATGGGCGAGACGACCGTGCTCTCGCCCGGCGCGGCCGCGGCGCGCTGCGACTCGGAGGCGAGGTCGGGCGGCGCCACGGGCGGCGGAGCCGGGAGGTTGAGCCTCCAGGGCGCACGGAACGGCGCGGCCGGCCGGCGGAGCGGCCGAGCCGAAAGCGGAGGGTGCTCGGTGAGGAACGCCGTGGTGGCGACTCCGTCGCGGACGACCGGATGCGCCACGAGCCAGCGCAGGAACGGCAGATTCGTCGTCACGCCCTCGACCCGTGCCTCGGCGAGCGCGTCGGCGAGGAGATCGAGCGCCTCCGCGCGGTCGTGCCCGTGCGCGATGACCTTCGCGATCAGCGGGTCGTACGCGAGCCCGATCTCGTCGCCCTCCTCGACGCCGGCGTCGACCCGAACGCCGAACGGCGCTTGTGACAACTTGTAACTTGCGAGCTCGAGGCGCTCGATGCGGCCGGTCTGCGGCAGGAATGTCCTGGAATCCTCGGCATACAGGCGCACCTCGACCGCGTGGCCCAGGAGCTCGTGACATGTTGTTGCAAGCTGGTCCCCCTCGGCGATCCGGATCTGCTGCTCGACGAGGTCGAGGGCGGTGACGGCCTCCGTTACCGGGTGCTCGACCTGGATCCGGCCGTTGAGCTCCAGGAAGAAGAAGGCGTCTCCGTCGAGCACGAACTCGACCGTTCCGGCACTCCGATAGCCGATCGCTCGGCCGAACGCGACCGCGGCCTCGTGGAGACGCGCGCGCAGGTCATCCGTGAGCTTCGGCGCAGGCGCCTCCTCGAGCACCTTCTGGTGCCGCCGCTGGACCGAGCAGTCGCGCTCGCCGAGCGCCACGACGTTCTCGTGCGCGTCGGCGAGGAGTTGCACCTCGACGTGCCGCGGTCGCTCGAGGTAGCGCTCGAAGTACAGGGTGCCGTCCCCGAACGCGCTGGCGGCCTCGCGCTCGGCTGCAGCGACCGCCTCGTCGAGCTCGGCGGAGGTACGGACGACTCGCATGCCGCGACCGCCGCCTCCGGCCGCTGCCTTCACGAGAAGCGGGAGCCCGATCTCCTCGGCGCTTCCGTCCGGCAGTACGGGAACGCCTGCCTCGCGCGCGACGCGCTTCGCGGCGAGCTTGTCGCCGCCGAGACGAAGCGCGTCCGGCGACGGCCCGACCCACGTGAGCGACGCAGCTTCGACCGCCTCGGCGAAGTCGCCGTTCTCCGCGAGGAAGCCGTAGCCGGGATGGATCGCGTCCGCGCCGGACTCACGGGCCGCACGCACGTGCTCCTCCGAGTGCAGGTAGCTCGTGATCTCGACCGTCTCGTCCGCGGAGCGTGCGTGCAGAGACCCACGATCGTCGGGTGCCACCACCGCGACGGTCCCGATCCCGAGCTTCCGGCAGGTACGGAAGATGCGTACTGCGATCTCTCCCCTGTTCGCGACGAGCAGGCAGCGGATCGGCACGGCCCGCACTCTATGCAGCCTCAGAGGGCTGTTATAGGCTCGGCGGCGTGATCAGGCTCCTCGTCCGCACGGTGATCGTCCTCATCGGCAACGCCGTCGGCCTGATCGTCGCGTCGCTCGTCCTCGACGACTTCCACATCAACGTCACGGGCTTCGTGCTGTCCCTGATCATCTTCACCCTCGGGGTCGCCCTCCTGACGCCGTTCCTGGCGAGCGTCATGCAACGCAACAGGTCGACCTCCGCTGCGGTCGGCGGTGTCGCGCTCATCTCGACCTTCGCGGCGCTCGTGGTCACCGATCTCCTGTCTGACGGGCTCGACATCAGCGGCGTGGGGACCTGGATCGCCGCGACCGTGATCGTGTGGCTCGCCGCGCTGCTCGCGGTCTTCATCCTGCCCTTCCTCGGGCTCAAGAAGTACCTCGACGAGCGACGCGACTAGTCCGGTCGCCAGCTGGAGTCGGGCGGGATAGCCTGAGCCCATGCGCGACGACATGGACCGGCGCGCGCTGGGGACGCTGTCCGTCGGTCACGGCGGCGTGGACTTCGCCTCCGGCGCCATCCCCGCGCTCATCCCGTTCCTCGTCGTGAGGTTCGACCTCGGCTACGCGGCCGCGGGAGCGCTGATGCTCGCGTTGACGGCGTCGTCGTCTCTCGTGCAGCCGCTCTTCGGCTACTGGTCGGATCGTCGCGGCGCGCTCTGGCTCCTGCCCGGAGGGCTCGCGCTCGCGGCGGTCGGTACCGCGCTCGTCACCGTGGCACCCGCCTACCCGCTCGTCGTGGCGGTGACCTTCGCCGCGGGCATCGGGATCGCGGCGTACCACCCCGAGGGCGCCAAGTTCGCCGCCTACGCATCGAGCTCGAGGCGGGCGAGCGGGATGTCCCTGTTCAACGTCGGCGGCAACTTCGGCTACGCGCTCGGGCCGATCGTCGTCACGCCGCTGGTCCTCTGGCTCGGCCTCCGAGGTGGCGTCCTCGCCGCGATTCCGGCGCTGCTCGTGTCGCTCGCGCTCGTCCGTGCGCTCCCTGCGCTCGCGGGGCTCCGTCCTCCGGCGGAGAGGGCTCGGGTCGCGGTCGGAGAGTCGAGCTCGGGTGCGATGGCGATCCTCGCCGGAGTCATCGCGCTCCGGAGTGTGGCGTGGTTTGCGCTCCTCGCGTTCGTCCCGCTGTGGGTGATCTCGGATGGTGGAAGCGAAGGGGCGGGCAATCGCGAGCTCGCCCTCATGCTGATCGCGGGCGTCGTGGGAACGCTCCTCCTCGGCCCGATCGCAGACCGCGTGGGACTGCGGCGGACGCTGCTCGCGACGCAGGCGCTGCTGCCGCCGCTCATCATCGTCTTCCTCGAGGTCGGCGGTCTCCTCGGAACGCTCGCCCTGATGTCCGTCGGGTTCTGCGTGGTGGGGACCTTCGGCATCACGATCGTCCTGTCGCAGCTCTACCTGCCACAGCGGACCGGCATGGCGAGCGGCATCGCGGTCGGGCTCGCAATGGGGATCGGCGGCGTCGCGGCAGTCGCGCTCGGCGGGCTCGCGGACACGATCGACCTCGAGACGGCTCTGATCGTCGCAGCGTGCGCGCCGGCAATCGGTGTCGTGCTCTGCCTGTTTCTGCCGTCGCCCGGGCGAACTGCCGCGCCGGAGACGGCGCTCGCTCAGCCTGCCTAGCCCGTCGGTTCGTCGAGCCAGCCGGGCGGGCGCCGTTCGAGGAACGCGCGCAGCCCGTCCTGGCCCTCGTCGCTCGTCCGCCGCTCGGCGGCGATGTGCGCGGTGTCCACGCCGACCGGCCGCTCGCGAACGAGGCGCTTCGCCTCGCGGGTCGCGATTGGCCCACCCGCGAGGATGTCCCGAACGATCGCCTCCGCTCGCTCGCCGGCGTCCTCGGCCACCTCGGAGACCAGCCCGATCCGCAGCGCGACGCCGGCGTCGAAGCGCTCGCCGGTGACGAAGTAACGGCGAGCGGCGGTCCCGATCTTCGCGAGGACGAACGGCGAGATGACCGCCGGGATGATCCCCAGCCGCACCTCCGTGAACCCGAAGACCGCATCCGGCCATGCGACCGCGACGTCGGCGCACGCGACCAGCCCCGACCCGCCGCCGAGCGCGAAGCCGTGGACGCAGCACACGACCGGAGCGGGACAGGAATCGATCGTCTCGAGCATCCGGTAGAGGCGCAGCGCGTCCTCGACGTTCTCCTCGTACGACAGGTCGATCGAAGCGCGCTGCCACTCGACGTCGGCTCCGGCGCAGAAGGACGGCCCCTCGCCTTCGAGGAGAACCGCGCGCGCGTCGCCGATGTCTGCGAACGCCTCCGTGAGCTCCGCGATGAACGCGGCGTCGAAGGCGTTTCGCCGCTCGGGCTTCGCGAGCGTGACTCGGAGGACGTGCCCGTCCCGCTCGAGCTTCAGCGCGCCCATGTCCGCGGAGCTTAGAGTCCGTCCATGCTCGAGGGTGCCCTTGCAGCATCGGTCACCCCGTTGGGCGAGCACGGGACGTCCGTCGACGAGGATGCGTTCGGCCCGCTCTGCGACTTCTTCGTCGCGGCCGGCCTGGACGGGATCCTCGCGCTGGGAACCGCCGGCGAGGGCATCCTGCTCGGCGTCGACGAGCGCCGGCACGTCGCCGACCTGTTCCTGCAGGCGGCCGACAAACGCCTGAAGGTCGCGGTGCACTGCGGCGCCCAGACGACGCGTGACACGGTCGCTCTGGCAGCGCACGCCGCCGAGGTCGGCGCGGGCGCGGTCGTCGTGATCGGCCCGCCCTACTTCAGGCTCGACGAGGACGCCCAGTACGCGCACCTCTTTGCCGCCGCAGCCGCGTGCGCGCCGCTCCCTTTCTACGTGTACGAGTTCGCGGCCACGACCGGGTACCCGATCGCGCCGTCGGTGCTCGAGCGGCTGCGCGACGCAGCGGACAACTTGGTCGGCCTCAAGGTCTCCGACACGCCGTTCGCGGCGTTCGAGAAGTATCTCCTCCCGGGCTTCGACATCTTCGTCGGGCCGGAGTCCCTGATCGCGGACGGGATGGCGCGCGGCGCCGTCGGCGCGGTCTCCGCGCTGGCGTCGGCGCTCCCGCGCGAGGTCGCAGCCGTCGTGCGCGACCCGAGCCCCGAGGGCGCTGCCCGTCTGGGAGAGCTCCGCGCGTTCGTCGAGCGGTTCCCGCGACAAGCGGCACTCAAGCGGCTCCTCGGGCTCCAGGGCGTGCCGGTTCGCGAGCAGGTTCGTGCCCCGCTGCGCGTGCTCACGGCGGAGGAGCGCGACGAGCTCGACGCATGGGCTGAAGCGCTCTTCGCTCAGCAGTAGCTGCGGCGCGCCGCGAATGCGGCGCCTTCAGGGATCTTGCGCGATCGGAATCCGCACTCGCGGACTCC
>DASUFC010000150.1:0-4506 GCA_036274755.1 Gaiellaceae bacterium | reverse complement strand
CGAGCAGGTCGCCCGCGAACGCCGGCGCCGCGAGCGCCGCCGCTCCGAACGGCGTGCGCCGCTCCTCCCGGAACCAGAGCAGATCGGCGTCGAGCCATACCTCGTCCACGCGCCATGCCATGGAGTGACGTCCTTCGCCCGAGGGGCAGGGTGTCCTCCGAGGGTACGGGACAATGTCCCGTGTGAACCGCGGCACATGCGGACGCCGCGGCGGCGGATCCGCGCAAAGATGGAGGCGACCATGGCCGGAGAGTTCGTTCTCGACACGCAGGTCGTCCGGGCGTTCGTCTCGGAGGTCGAGCAGGCGATCGCCGGTTCCTCGTCGGCGGAAGCGGCATGCGAGGCCATCCGGCCGCGGTTTTCGGAGCTGCTCGCAGACCCGGACTGGCTACCGGCGGCGTTCCAGGCCGACGCGCCGGAGAGCGGGATGGGCGGGGGCATCGGACAGTGGCTCCTCTACCGCGCCGACGACGGCTCGCTGTCGCTCTTCTCGCTCGTGGTGCCGGCCGGCTCGCAGACGCCGATCCACGACCACCTCGCCTGGGGGCTCGTCGGCCTCTACCGCGGCACGCAGGACGAGGAGATCTATGCGGAGGGAGCCGGCGCGCTCCAGCTCGTGGAACGCCGGTCGCTCCGCCCCGGGGACTTCTACGCGCTGATCCCGCCGCAGGACGACATCCACCGGGTGCGGACGACATCGGCCGAGACGTCGGTCTCGCTCCATCTCCTCACGAACGACACCGGCTGCGTCTGGCGGCACACCTACGACACAGAGTCGGGCGAGACGCGGCCGTTTCGGTCCGGCTACGTGAACGTCGCCTGCGACGAGCGCGACGCGCCGCCGCACGCACACTGACCGTCCCCGAAGCGCCGACGCACGCGTGAGGCCCCGGCTCCGATCGGTCGGAGCCGGGGCCTCTGGTTGCCGGTGCTTACGCCGAGGTGCCCGCCGGGGCCACGTCGGACGCGGTCTCCGGCTCGCCGGGCTCGAGCCGCGGCAGCCACTCGAGCCACCGCGGGAGGTACCAGTTCCACTCCCCGAGCAGCTTCATGCTCGCCGGCAGGAGCACCGCACGGACGATGGTCGCGTCGATCAGGATCGCGACCGCGAGCCCGACGCCGAACTGCTTGAAGAACAGCATCGAGAGGGTGGCGAAGATCGAGAACACGAGCACCATCACGATCGCCGCGCTCGTGACGACGCCAGCCGTGCGCTTGATGCCGTTCGAGATCGCGTCGTCCATGCTCTCGCCCCGGTCGTAGAGCTCCCGGATCCGGCCGAGGACGAGGACGTGGTAGTCCATCGAAAGCCCGAACAGGATCACGAAGAGGAGCAGCGGCACGACCGGGTCGATCCCGGCGGTCGAGCTGAAGCCGAGCAGGCCCTTGCCGATCCCGTGCTGGAAGACGAGCACGAGCACGCCGTACGCGGCCGCGACGGAGAGCAGGTTGAGCAGCATCGCCTTCGTCGCGACGACCACGGAGCGGAACGCGACGAGCAGCAGCACGAACGCGATCACGAGCACGAAGCCGACCACGGGTGGCAGGTTCGACTTCAGCTCGTCGGTCGAGTCCTTCCACTGCGCCGCGAGCCCGGTGACGCCCGTCTCCGCGTTCGGGAGCCGGCCGACGGTGTCAGGAACGATCCGGTCGCGCAGGACGGCCAGCGCGGCGTCCGCCTCACGGTCGGTCGTCTTGCCGTCGATCGGGATCGAGACGTTCGCGACCGTCGCGTCGCGGTTGACGGCGACGGTGCTCGGCTCGTGCATCCGACCGCTCGCGAGCGCCTGCCGCTCGAGCCGGCGAATCGCCGTCTGCACGGCGGGTGCCTTCACGTTCGGCGCCTTCACGACGACGTTGGCTGGCAGCGCCGTTCCGGGGAAGGACTGCTGCATCTTCGTGTACGCCTGCACGACGGGAAGGGACTGCGGGAACGTGTCGGGGCCGGCCATCGCCATGCGGAGCTGGAGCGCGGGCACTGCCAGCGCCACCAGCAGACCGCCGGCGAGCAGGGCCGACACGAGCGGCCTGCGCAGGACGCGGTCGACGATCGCGCCCCAGAACCGGCTCTCGCCGTCACTCCGGCGGCGGCCGACGAACGGCACGCGGCCGCGATCGACCTTGTCGCCGAGCCGCGAGAGCAGTGCCGGCAGCACGGTCAGCGAGCCGAGCACCGCGATCGCGACCACGGTGATGGCGGCGACGCCGAGCGACTCGAAGGTCGAGTCGCCGGTGAGGAACATGCCGGCCATCGCGACGATCACGGTGAGGCCGGCGACGAGCACGGAGCGACCCGACGTCGCCGCCGCGGCCTCGAGGGCCGCCTGTTCGCTGCGCCCTGCCGCCCGCTCCTCGCGTTCGCGCTTCAAGTAGAACATCGAGTAGTCGACGCCGACCGCGAGACCGATCAGGAGCACCAGCGCGGGCGCCTGCATCGCGACCGGGAAGACGTGGCTCGGGATCGCGACGAGGCCGAATGTCGCGAACACGGCGGTCAACGCGAGCAGCAGCGGGATCCCGGCTGCCACGAGTGCGCCGAAGGCGACCAGGAGGATGATCAGCGTGACCGGGAGCGACAGCAGCCCGGCCTTGCCGAGGTCGTCCCCGTACGCGGTGACGAGAGCGTCGACCTTGCTTGCGTCCCCGAACTGACCGATGAAGAGCTGCGGGTGCGCCTTCTGCAACTCGTCCACGCGATCGAGCACGGGACCGATCCGGTCGACCGCGGTGTCGGGATCGCCGCGGATCTGGAGCCCGACGAGGGCCGCGTGCCCGTTCGGCGCGATCTGCCCGCTGTTCGCGGGAGCGAGGGGCGAGCTGACGTGCTGGACGGCGTCGAGCTTCGAGATCGCCGCGACGACGTCCGCCACGGCGGCTCGGAACTCGGGGTCCGAGACCCGGAGACTCGAGCTCTGGATCAGGACGTTCTCACCGGCGGGTTGCGCGAACCCGGCATCGAGGATCCTGTCCATCCGCCCGGACTCGCCCGGCCCCGGTGCGTCGGCATCGAGCGTCTTCATGCCGACCATGCCGCCGATTCCGAATGCGACGACGACGAAGGCGAGCCAGCCGAACGTCGCGGTCTTCCAGTGGGTGGCGCTCCAGCGACCCATGCGGGCCGCGATGTTGTTGCGGTTCATGACGTGGTCCTCCTTCGTCCTTCTAGGGGTGGGTGACTCCATGGCTCGACGCTAGGAGCCCGGACGCTTCGTGACGTCGTCGCGAGGCCGGATTCGCGCTCGCACCCGGTGACGATCAGGGGTCGTACCCAGGTAGGAGGCGAGGCTCCGAGACGAGGAGTACGTTCAGCCCGTGAGCCGCTTCGGACAGGTCGCGCGGGGCTGGTGGTTCGACGTGCTGATCGTCGTCCTGGCGAGCGCTGCCGTCCTGGAGGTCGCGATCAGGCGGGAGGACCGCGATGCCCCGCAGACGACCCTCTGGTTCTGCGTCCCGGCGGCCGCGGTCGTCGCGCTCGTGCTGCTGGCGCGGCGGCGCTTCCCGTTCGGCGCGCCCGCGGCGTTCTGGCTCCTGGCGGCGGCGACCTCGTTCGTCGACGGGCGTCTGATCCCATACCCGGCAGGCCTGTACCTCGCCGGGATGCTCGCCGCGTTCCTTCTCGGCAACCTGCGCGATCCCGTGCTGGCTCGCGTCGGGCTCGCGGTGGTCCTCGGCAGCATGGCGACGATCATCCTCAACCGGCCCGGCCACTCACCCGGCGAGGTCGTGTTCATCCCGCTCCTCTTCGGGATCGCCTGGCTCGCGGGGTTCGCCCTCAACGCCCGCGCCGAGCAGGCGGACGCCGCCGAGGCGCGCGCGGCGCAGGCGGAGCGCGAGCGCGAGACCGCGGCGCGGATCGCCGTGGCGGAGGAGCGGGCCAGGATCGCGCGCGAGCTCCACGACATCGTCGCCCACGCCGTGAGCGTGATGGTACTCCAGGTCGGCGCGGTGCGCCACAAGCTCCCGGAGGAGCTGGCCGACGAGTCGGATGCGCTGCGCGGCGTCGAGGGAGCGGGTCGCACCGCTCTGGCCGAGATGCGAAGACTCCTTGCCGCAATGAGAGACGACGGCGACGACCTCGAGCTGGGCCCCCAGCCCGGTCTCGACAGTGTCGGGTCGCTCGTGGCCGAGGTCGAGCGCGCGGGCCTCCCGGTCGCGCTTCACGTCGAGGGCGAGACCGCGCCGCTCCCACGGGCGGTCGAGCTCTCCGCGTATCGCATCGTGCAGGAAGCGCTGACGAACGCGCTCAAGCACGCGCATGCGAGCCGGGCCGACGTGACGCTTCGCTACGGGCCGGACGAGCTGCGGATCGAAGTGCGCGACGACGGCTCGGGCGGCGGCGCGACGAGCAACGGGCCGGGCTACGGCCTCGTCGGCGTCCGCGAGCGGGTGAAGATCTACGGCGGCACGATGACCGCCGGCACCGCGCCCGACGGCGGCTTCGTCCTCGACGCGAGACTTCCGCTCCGAGGTGACGGCCGATGACGATCCGCGTCCTCGTCGCCGACG
>DASUFC010000149.1:0-42020 GCA_036274755.1 Gaiellaceae bacterium | reverse complement strand
AAGACGGCTCTGGTGCAACGCTTCCTCGAGGACGGCAGTCGCGATGCCCGTGTCCTCGTCGGCGCCTGCGATCCCCTCTTCACGCCACGCCCTCTCGGCCCGTTCGTGGACATCGCGCTCACGACAGGCGGAGAGCTCGAGGACGTCATCACGGCAGGCGCGATCCCGTACCGGATCGCCGAGGTCCTCATGGGAGAGCTGTCGGAATCGACGCCGACGATCGTCGTTCTCGAGGACCTGCACTGGGCCGACGAGGCGACACTCGATGTCATCCGCCTTCTCGCACGTCGCCTGGAGAGCTCCGCGACGCTCGTGGTCGGCACGTTCCGCGACGACGAGGTCGATGCCAGGCATCCGCTTCGAGTCGTCCTGGGAAGTCTTTCCTCGATTCGATCCGCACGGCGACTTCGCATCTCGCCGCTCTCCCGGACGGCCGTCGCGGAGCTCGCAGAGCCTCATGACGCCGACCCGGAAGAGCTCTACCGCCTCACCTCGGGCAACCCGTTCTACGTCACGGAGGTCTTGGCGGCGGGGATCACCAGCATCCCGGAGACGATCCGCGACGCAGTCCTCGCCCGCGCTGCAAGCCTGAGCACCTGCGCGGTCGCCGTGCTGGAGGCAGTATCGGTGACGCCTGCGGGCGCGGAGCCGTGGCTGCTGGCGGGAGTAGCGCGTCAGACGGACCGGGATCTCGCAGAGTGCCTGGGCTCGGGAATGCTGACCGAGGTGGATGGCGCGCTCGTCTTTCGTCACGAGCTCGCTCGGCTTGCGATCGAGAGCTCGGTGAGCCCCGAGCGCCGGGTGCTTCTCCACCAACGCGCGCTCGACGAGCTTCGCGCCCGCAGCTCGACGGCGAACGACGCGGCGCGGCTCGCCCACCATGCCGAAGGAGCCGGTGACGCCGAGGCAGTGCTGCTCTTCGCGCCGGCGGCCGGCGCGCAGGCGACGGCTCTGTCCGCGCACCGTGAAGCGGCAGCGCAGTACGGTCGTGCGCTACGTCACGGTGACGGACTGCCGCTCGCCGAGCGAGCGAGGCTTCTCGAGCTGCATTCGCGAGCCTGCTACCTGACCGACCAAACGGACGCGTCGGTCGACTCGCTCAGAGCGGCCGTCGACTGCTACCGGGAACTGGGGGACCGCAGGAAGGAGGGCGCGACGCTCGACTGGGTCTCGAACGTCCTCTGGTGCCCGGGACGAGGCGTCGATGCCCGCGTGGTCGGCCTCGAGGCGATCGCGGTGCTCGAGTCGATGCCGCCAGGGCCAGAGCTCGCGAAGGCGTACGAGAACATGTCCTTCCTCCATCGCATGAACGCTGACATCGCAGCCGCTCGGCTCTGGGCGGACCGGGGAACGACCCTCGCCCACGAGCTCGAGCTGCCCGATGGGCCTGTGCTCGATTGGGTCGAAGGCGCAAGCGCACTGCTGAATTTGGCTGAGGGACGAGATCGCGGCCGCGAAGAGGTGGAGGAGCGAATCGGCGTCGCTCGTCGGATGGGTCGCGACGACGTCGTGGCCGGCATGACCCTCCAGCTGGTGATGGCGCTGGCGTTTCGTGGTCCGCTCTCGCTCGCGCGCCAGCACATCGAGCAAGCACTGGCGCTCGCACGGGACATCGGAAACGACCTCGCGCACGTCTATCTCCTCGCGTATCGGTCGCGCCTCGAGCTGAACGACGGACGCTGGGACGATGCCGCCGAGTCGGCGGAGCTGGCACTGGGTGAACGGTTCGTGTCCACGTTCCCGCGCACGCTTGCGCTCGTCACCCTCGCTCTCGTCAGGGCTCGCCGGGGCGACCCGGACGTCTGGGCGCTGCTCGATCGAGCGCGTGAGCTCTCCGAGCCCACGGGCGAGCTTCCCCGCATCGCGCCGGTCGCCGCGGCACGCGGCGAAGCCGCCTGGCTTGCAGGCAGGGGCAGCACGGTGAGCGAGGAGACCGAGAGTGCCTTCCGGCTCGCGCTGCCGGGGGTCGCACCCTGGGCCCTCGGCGAGCTCGCGGTCGTGCGCTGGCGAGCTGGCATCGTGGACGACCTTCCCGACCTGCTCCCGGAGCCGCACGCCCACGTCGTGGCCGGTCGCTGGCGCGAGGCCGCGTCCAGCTGGACCGAGCTCGGCTGTCCCTACGAGGCTGCGCTCGCTCTCGCGGACGGTGATGCCGAGGCTCAACGCGCGGCGCTCCACGCGCTCACCGAGCTCGGCGCGGCGCGCGCGGCCGCGATCGTCGCGCGACGGCTGCGCGAGCGGGGCGTTCGTGGGCTGCCGCGCGGGCCCCGCCCAGCGACGAAAGCAAGTCCCGCAGGCCTCACGGAGCGTGAGACGGAGGTGCTCGGACTCGTCGCGGAGGGCCGACAGAACGCCGAGATCGCCGAGCGGCTCGTGCTCTCCAAGCGGACGGTCGACCACCACGTGTCGGCGATCCTGCGCAAGCTGAACGCTCGCACGCGCGGCGAAGCCGTCGCCAACGCAGCGCAGCTCGGCCTCGTGCAAGACCGGTAACGACCACACCAATCTGGGCAATCGCACCGATGACGCGCGGGTCGCTGCGTCCTACCGTCGAGACGTCCAACTCGGCGGCGGGGAGGTGAGATGCAGACGTACCTGGTGGTCCGCAGATCGGCGTGGTCGTCACTCGAGCAGCAGTGCGAAGCGGATGCCCGCTCGGCCTTCGAGGCGGCGCGCATGGAGGAGGAGATCGCGTCGATTCAGAGCTATCCCCTCGAGGAGAGTGATCGGAGGATCGGGAGCATCTGCGTCTACGAGGCGTCGAGCCCCGAGGCGGTTCGCCGCCACGCGGCGGCGGCCTTTCTCCCCGTCGACGAGATCGTCAAGGTCGTCGACCCGGCACCGGTCCGAGCGGACGAGGCCGGATCGACGAGCACACGGAAAGAGGGGTCACAGTGAAACGTTCAGACACCGGTTCGAAGCGGAGGTACCTGCCGGTCCTGCTCCTGGCACTCATGGTGCCGCTCGCTCTCGCGGGGATCGCGATCGCCGACAGTGGAGGGCGCTCGGACGCCGCGAAGGCACAAAGCGCGACGGCGAAGTACCACGACCTGGACGCAGCCCTCGCCGCCGGCTACGGAGAGCTGCCCGCCATTCAGTCCACGAGCAAGGTGCAGGCGACGAACGGCTGCGCCTCGTCCACGGACGGCCTGGGAGCGATGGGCGTGCACTACATCCATCCCAACCCCGATGGCAGCCCGTTCGACGACAAGGTCGACGCGCAGAATCCCGAAGTGCTCGTCTACGAGCCGCGGGCCAACGGAAAGATGAAGCTCGTCGCCCTCGAGTACGTCTCGTCGATCCCGCAGACGCTGTTCGGCCAGGACTTCACGAAGACGGACCTCGCGCCGTACGTCGGTGGCGATGAGGGAAAGGTCTTCGCCTGGACGTTGCACGCGTGGATCTGGGATCCGAACCCCACGGGCGTCCTCATGCCCTGGAACCCGAGGGTCACCTGCTCGAACGCCTGACGGGTCACGCACTGCGCGGAGAGCGCCGGACAAGGGGGAAGGTGTCCGGCGCGCCTCCGCGCACTTGACGTCTAGCGAACGGCGGCCGGCAGGAGCTCCTGCCCGAACGCTGCCCGTGCGACGAACTGCCCGACTCCCGGCTCGGCGACGAGCTCTCCGTCCTCGACGAGGACGTTCCCGCGAAGGAGCACGGTCTCCGGCGAGCCGGTGACCTCGGTGCCCTCGTAGAGGTTGTAGTCCGTCTTCGAGTGCTGGCTGGCCGCGGTGATGAGGTGCCGCTTCTCGGGGTCGAAGATCACGATGTCCGCATCGGAACCGGGAGCGATCGTGCCCTTGCGAGGATAGAGGCCGAAGAGCTTCGCGGGGTTCGTCGCGAGCAGCTCGACCATCCGGTTGAGGGAGATCCGTCCGGCGCGAACCCCGAACTCGTGGATCATGTGCAGCCGGTTCTCGAGACCCGGCCCGCCGTTCGGGATCTTCGAGAAGTCGTCCTTGCCGAGCGACTTCTGACCGTCCCAGAGGAAGGCGCAGTGGTCCGTGGAGATGGCGGAGAGGATGTCCGAGCGCACCGCGTGCCAGAGGACGTCCTGGTTCTCGATCGCCCGCGGCGGCGGCGTGTACACGTACTTCGCGCCCTCGAAGTCCGGTCGCTCGAGGTACGTGTAGTCGATGAAGAAGTACTGCGTGCAGGTCTCGCCCCAGACGTCCCAGCCGAGCTCCCGGGCGCGCGCGATCGGATCGACCGATTCCTTGCACGAGACGTGGACGACGTAGAGCGGAGCGCCCGCGACCCGCGCGAGCTGGATCGCACGGTTGGTCGCCTCGCCCTCCGTCTCGGGGGGGCGGGTCAGCGCGTGGTAGTGCGGCGCCGTGTTGCCGGCTGCGAGCGCCTGCTTCACGAGGACGTCGATCGCGTCGCCGTTCTCGGCGTGCACCATCACGAGCGCCCCCGTCTCGGCAGCGACCTCCATCGTGCGAAAGAGCGTCTCGTCGTCGACCATGAGCGCGCCCTTGTAGGCCATGAAGAGCTTGTACGAGGTGACGCCCTGCGCCGGCAGACCGGCGAGCTCCTCGAGCGAGCCGCCCTCGCGAAGGTCGGTGACGGCCATGTGGTAGCCCATGTCGATGACCTGCTTGCCTTCCGCCTTCCCGCGCCACTCCTCGAGCGCTGCGGCGAAGGTCGACCCCTGAGGCTGGATGCAGAAGTCGACGTGGCAGGTCGTTCCGCCGAAGGCCGCGGCGGTCTGGCCGGACGTGACGTCGTCGATCGTCACCGTCCCGCCGAAGGGCATGTCGAGGTGGGTGTGCGGATCGACGCACCCGGGAAGGACGTACTTGCCCGAGGCGTCGAGGACGCGATCCGCCGCGACGTCGAGCGACTCGCCGATCATCGCGATGCGCTCGCCCTCGACGTAGACGTCGCCCACGTAGTCGTCGGCGGCCGTGATGATCCGACCGCCCTTGATCAGTGTCGACATCTCAGACCTCCATTGCTCGCGGAGAGAGCCCCGGATCGGCCGCAGCCGACCCGGAGCCCCCGCCTCTCGTTACTTGCCGCCAGGCGTCACCTTGACGACTGCGGCCTTCCACTTGGCTCCCTTGACGTCGGTCCCGCTCGCCCGGAGCTGCGCGACCGCCCTCGCCGCGTACTTGTAGTTCACGGCTCCGCTCGGGACCTTCTTGATCACGCCGTACTTCTTGGCGATCGCAACGGTCTGCGCGACTGCGCCGTTCGGCGGAAGACCGATCCCTCTCGGGCTGGGCCACGTCAGGGCGTTGATCTCGTTCATCTGCCACTTCTGATGACCTCTGCCGAGGAGCGACCCGTTCTTGAGAACGATGTTCACGCACGCGGCCGCGTGGTCACGGCAGTAGATCCAGCCCTGGAACGATGCCTTCAGGAAGCTGACAGCCGTCTTCTGGTTCGCCGGATCGGTGATCCAGTCGCCACGGACGAAGATGTTGTCCTCGAGCATCCCCGTTCCCACGGAGGGGCTCGACATCTTGAAGACGTTCAGGTCGGACAGCTTGTAGAGCTTGCCGGTGTCGGGGTTCTTCGTCTCGAGCACCTGTGCGAGCTCGTTGTACGTCATCGCCGCCGCCGCATCGACCTGGTGCTGAAGGAAGAGGTCCATGTTGAACGGCTGGTTGACGATCGTCACGTCACTCGATTTGTGCGGGTCGATGCCGTTCTTCTGGAGCGCGGCGAAGAGCTCGGGCTCGTTGCCGCAGCACCACACACCGACCTTCTTGCCCTTCATCTTCTTGATCGTGTTGATGCCGCTCGACTTCCAGGTGAGCTCCGTCATGCCGCTCCGCGCGAAGACCTGCGCGATGGAAACCAGATTCGAGCCCTTCTCGCGTGTCGCGAAGAGGTTCGGGAGCCAGTCGAGACCGAACTCCGCCTGCTTTCCGGCGACGACCGTCTCCGGCGTGATGCTCGGACCGCCGACCTTGATCTTCACGTCGAGACCGGCCTTCTTGTAGTAGCCCTTCTCGACCGCGGCGTAGTAGCCCGCGAACTGCGCCTGCGTCACCCACTTCAGCTGGAGCGTCACGCTCGTGAGCTTCGGCTCGCTCGGCGCGGCCGACGCGACCGCCACCCAGGTGGCGAGCGCAGCGCAGGCGATCGCAAGCGTTCCGATCGCCCAGTGCTTCCTCTTCATCCAGAGTCCCCTTTCGGTTGTGCCTGCACCGACGAGATCACGTCGGCCATTCTTACGCGTCTCACTCGGTCGTGAAGGCGCGTGCGGAGGGATGCCAGCTCGTCGTGTAGTGCTCGACCATGGCGACGATCGCGTACAGCGACAGGCCGAAAGCGCTCGCGAGGACGATGCCGGCCCACGCGCGCGGGAAGTCGAAGAGCTGCGTGTCGTTGAGGATGCTCACCCCGAGCGCGTTGGTCGGGCCACCGAAGTACTCCCCGACGATCGCGCCGATCATCGAGAGCACGGCGGAGATCTTCAGGCCGACGAACATGAACGGCAGCGAGTTCGGGATCCGCACGTGCCTGAATGTCGCCGCCTCACCGCCTCCATAGGAACGCATCAGCTCGATCGACGACGGGTGCACGGAAGTCAGCCCTCGGAGGGTGTTGACCATCGTCGGGAAGAAGCAAAGCACGGCGGCGATCGCCATCTTCGAAAACGGGTTGAGGAGCCCGAACCAGTTGTTCGTGATGGGCGCGAACGCGATGATCGGAACCGCGTTCGCCGCGATCGCGAACGGCATCAGGGCGAGTCCGATCCTCCGGAAGCGCGCGAGCACGATCGCCGCGAGGATGCCGAGCCCGGAGCCGATGACGAGCCCTCCGGCCGCCTCCTTGAAGGTGTACAGCCCTGCGTGCCAGAGCGCCGACTTGTTCTCCCAGAAGGACTGCGCGATGTCGGAAGGCTTGGGCAGGAGGAACGTCTGGACGTGGAACGCCGTCGTGAGCCCCTGCCAGAGCGCGATGGCGAGAACGAAGACGAGAACGGCGGGCAGCCAGTCGCGCAGACGTCCCGCGACACCTTGCGAGGCGGCCGCCGGGAGCGGCTCGGCGATGACGCTCACTCAGTACACCTCCCGCGCCGATGTGCCCCGCGCTCCCGCGTCGCCGTGACCGATCGCAAGCGCCTCGCGGACCTTCGTCACGAGCTCGAAGAACCGTGGATCCTCCCGGGTCTCGAACGTTCGCGGATACGGGAGATCCACGGGCACGACCTCCGCGATCCGCCCCGGCCGAGCAGACATGACGACGACCCGCGTCGACAGGAACACCGCCTCGGGGATCGAGTGGGTTACGAAGACGACGGTGCTTCCCGCCTGCTCCCAGATGCGGAGTAGCTCGAGGTTCAAGCGCTCTCGCGTCATCTCGTCGAGTGCGCCGAAGGGCTCGTCCATCAGCAGGATGGACGGATCGAATGAGAGAGCGCGTGCGATCGAGACGCGCTGCTGCATGCCGCCGGAGAGCTGCCAGGGACGGCTCGACTCGAAGCCGACGAGCTCGACGAGCTCGAGCATCTCCTGCACTCGTGCCTTCCGCCGTTCCCGGCTCCAGCCGAGCATCTCGAGCGGGAGCGAGACGTTCCGCGCGACGGTGCGCCAGTCGTAGAGAACAGCGTCCTGGAACACGATCCCGTAGTCGTGATCGAGCCGGGCCCGCTCGGCGGGCTTCCCGTTCACGAGCACCGTTCCGCCGCTCGGCTGGACGAGGTCGCCCACGATGCGCAGGAGCGTCGACTTCCCGCAGCCCGACGGGCCGATGAGCGACACGAACTCGCCCGGCTGGATGTCGAGCTCGATGTCGGCGAGCGCCGTGACGCCCGTCCTGAACGTCTTCGAGAGGCCCTGGATCGAGACGGCGCTCACCGCCGGAGCGCTCATACGAGCTGCTCCGGCGCTCGACGCACCACGAAGTGCTCCGCCAGCGCGACGCACCCGAAGAACACGAGCCCGAGCACGGCACAGACGATGTTCGTCGCCCAGAGGTAGGTCGGCTGCAACGAGTAGTACTGGTTGAAGTTCACGATCGCCCCACCGAGCCCGTCCTGGATGGACGCCGGCGTCTCACCGATGATCGCGCCGATGACGCTCGCGGTGGCCGAGATCTTGAGGGCCGTGAAGATGAACGGCAGCGAGGCGGGGACGCGCAGCCGCCAGAGGATGCTCCACCTGCCGGCCGCGTAGGACTCCATGAGCTCGACCGCGCGCGGATCGGGCGACTTGAGCCCCCGCAGCGTGTTGATCGTCACGGGGAAGAACGTGAGGTACGCCGCGATGACCGCGACGGACTGCCATCCCTGGATGCCCTTCGAGCCGAGGCCGATGACGACCATGGGGGCGATCGCGAGGATCGGGACCGTCTGCGACCCGACGACGAAGGGGAGGAGCCCGCGCTCGAGGAAGCGCACGTGAGCGAGCGCGACGGCGAGGACGAAGCCGATGACGGCACCGAGGACGAAGCCCGCGATCGCTTCCTTCATCGTGAAGAGTGCCGCCGAGAGGAGAGACCGGATGAGGGGCGGGCCGCCCGTGGTCGTCGGCTGCCAGAACGCGCGGATCACGTCATGGATGTGGGGCATGGTCGTGTCGTTCACTGCGAACGGCCAGCCCCAACCCGTCGCCTCCCAGAGCGCCTTGTACCCCTCCCAGGCGGCGAGGAGCGCTGCGATCACGAGCACGAAGACGAGTACGCGCGTCAGGACCCGGCGAGTCGCCACGGCCGGAATCTCTCACAAGCGTGCGCGCTGTGCAGGACGTTAGGCTGGCGCCGTGGCAGCCGATCCGAAGCGGACCGTCGCCGAGCTGAAGGAGTTGCGCGAGCTCACCGGAGACGAGAACGGCGCCCAACGCGTCGCGTGGACGGACACCTGGGAGCGTGCGCGCAGCTGGCTTCGCGAGCTCGTCGCGGCCACCGGCGCGACCGAGCGCATCGACGCGGCGGGGAACCAGTGGTTCACGCTCGAGGGCGAGTCGGAGCGCGAGGTGCTGATCGGCGGCCACATCGACTCGGTCCCGAACGGCGGCTGGCTCGACGGATGCCTCAACGTCCTCGCGGGAGTCGAGGTGATGCGGCGCGTCGCTGCCGAGGGCACTCCGCCCGTCACCGTGCGGCTCGTCAACTGGGCCGACGAGGAAGGCGCACGCTTCGGCCGCAGCCTCTTCGGCTCGAGCGCCGCTGCCGGATCGATGTCCGACCAGGACGAGCTGCGCACTCTCGTGGATCACGACGGCGTGTCACTACCGAGCGCGCTCTCGGCCCACGGCGTCGATCTCGACTCGGCGATCGGGGCGCGCACCGAGCTCGACTCCGCGGCCGCCTACCTCGAGCTCCACATCGAGCAGGGCCCGGTTCTCGAATCGCTCGACCTCCCGCTCGGTGTCGTCCTCGGGACCTTCGGCGTGGAACGGCACCGCATCACCTGGCGCGGCCAGGCCGCGCACGCCGGCTCGACGCCGATGGACAAGCGCCGCGACGCGCTCGCCGGCGCTGCGAAGCTGGCGCTCGAGATCCGCGACGTCGCGCGCAGGGCAGGCGACGGAGCCGTGTGCACATCGGGCGGCGTCGTGTGCAAGCCCGGGATCGTGACCTCAGTCGTCGAGACGGCCGAGCAGCTCCTCGACCAACGCCACCTCAGCGCAGAGCGACTCGCAGCGATGCTCGCGGACGCGAAGGCAGCGAGCGAGCGCTTCGCGGGCGAGGAGGACGTCGAGGTCGAATGGGAGCGAATCTGGTCGATCGAGCCGATTCTCTTCGACGAGACACTGATCGGCTTCGGCGAGGAGGCGATCCGCGAGGTCGCCGGGGCGACGCATCGCCTGCCGTCCGGTCCGCTGCACGACGCCGCCGAGGTCTCGCGCGCGGGGATCCCGACGGTGATGCTCTTCGTCCAGAGCCTCCGCGGGCTGTCACACACGAAGCTCGAGGACACGCGTGAGGAGCACCTCGAGCTCGCCGTCTCCGCGCTCGACCGACTCGCATCGAAGACGATCGGCTGGGTCGCGGGCGGCGGCGGTCGTTGATCCGGCCTCGACACCACCGGCACCCGAGCTCCTGACGATGTCTCGCGGCGCAGTCGCGGGCCTCGCGGTCGGCGGCTGCCTGACCTGGAACGTCTCGAACGTCGGCGCGGTCGCGGATCCGCTCGCTGCGCACTACGGCTCCTCGGTCGCGGCAATCGGCCTGCTCACGACCGCCCTCTTCGTCACGCACCTCGCCGTGCAGCTTCCCGCAGGACGCGGCGCGGATCGGTTCGGATCGCAGCACATCGCCCTTCTCGCGATCGCGGCGGCCGTCCTCGGAAACGGCCTGCTGCTCGTCGACACGAGCCTCGGGCCGGCGCTCGTCGGGCGCGCGATCGTCGGGCTCGGGTCGGGCGCGGCATTCGTCGCCGGGCTCGATCTCGTGCGCGCGGGTGGAGGCGGCGCCGCGATGCAGGGGCTGTACGGCGGCGCGACGATGGCCGGCGGCGGGCTCGCGCTGATGGTCGTCCCGCCGCTCACCGACGCGACGAGCTGGCGCACGCCCTACTGGACCGCGGCCGCCCTCGCCCTCGCGGCGGCAGTACCGACCCTCGCAGCCGGCGGCTTGCCGCGCATCGGCCACGCCGGGGCCTGGCTGCTTCGCGATCCCGACCTCCTTCCGATCGGGTTGCTGCAGGCTGCGACGTTCGGGCTGGCGGTCGTCGCGGGGAACTGGGTCGTCCCGCTACTCGAACGCCAAGGAGCGAGCTCCACGGCAGCCGGGCTTGCGGGCGGGCTCGTCCTCTTCGTCGGAATCGTGACCCGCCCGGCCGGAGGCGTCCTGTCGGGGCGGATCAGCGGACGGCTGCTCGTCACGGCGTCTCTCGTCGGCAGCTCACTGGGAGCGGCGCTCCTGGCGATCGGAGGGTCCTTCGTCATCTCGGCGCTGGGAGCATTCGTGCTCGGCCTGCTGGCCGGGCTGCCCTTCGCCGTGATCTTCGCGGCCGCCCAACGTTTGCGCCCCGATGCACCGGCAGCGGCGATCGCGCTCGTGAACGCGTGCGCCGTCCTCACGATCCTCGTGGGGACCCCCCTCGCCGGGCTCGCCTTCGAGCTGCCGAGTGACGGCCGGGTCGCCTTCGCGGTGATCGCCGCACTCGCCGCGGCGGCGTTGATCCCGCTGCGCACCGCACGCATCTAGGGTCGATAATCGAGCTTCCCGAACGAGCGAAGGAGAATCCGAGATGGCCTTGAGCTTTGGCGTCACCGTCCTTCCCGACCCGCCCTACGCACGGTTCCTCGAGCTCATCAAGCACGCCGAGGACAACGGCTTCCAGTACGGGTGGACCTACGACTCGCACGTGCTGTGGCAGGAGTCGCTCCCACTGCTGACCATGGCCGTGCGGGAGACGACGACGATGAAGTTCGGGCACTGCGTCACGAACCCCGGCACCCGCGAGCCGACGGTGCTCGCGAGCGCCTACGCGACCCTGCACGACATCTCGGACGGTCGCATGGTGATGGGGATCGGCCGCGGCGACTCGGCCGTGCGCTACATCGGGCAGCAGCCCGTGCGTGTCGCCGAGTTCGAGCGTCGCTGCCGGATGATCAAGGACTTCATGAACGGCCGCGAGGTCGACTGGAACGACAAGGAGCTGCGGCTCACCTGGGTGCGGCCGGAGCTCCCCGAGATCCCCATGTGGGTCGCCGGCTACGGCCCGAAGGCACTCGCCGTCGCCGGGCGCGTCTCGGACGGGGTCATCATCCAGCTCGCCGACCCGGTGATCATCCAGTGGATCATGGACACTGCCCGCAAGGCCGCCGAAGAGGCAGGCCGTGACCCGGCGGCGCTCAAGTGCATCGTGTGCGCGCCGAGCCACATCACCGACGACATCGCGGATGCGCGAGAGCAGGTGCGCTGGTTCCCGGCGATGGTCTCGAACCACGTGATGGACCTCATCGAGCGCTACGGCTACGAGTCCGAGATCCCGCACGAGCTCACCGAGTACGTCCGCGTTCGCAAGTTCTACGACTACGACGAGCACTCGCGCGTCGGGGCGAAGCACGGCGAGTTCGTCACGGACGAGATCTGCGATCGCTTCTGCGTCCTCGGCAACGCGGAGCAGGCCACCGCGAAGCTGAAGGAGCTCGAGGCCGTCGGGGTCGACCAGTTCAACATCTACCTCATGACGCACGGCCAGGAGGACGACCTCGCCGCATACGGCAAGGACATCATCCCGCAGTTCTGACTTCCGCGAGCTGGTCGGCTAGCGCTCGTAGCCATTCACGAACCGCTAGATGATGGTGGCGCCGAGTGCGCTCGCGACGAGCTCGACGGCCGTGAGCGCCGTGGTGTTCTCGCGATCGAGGATCGGGTTCACCTCGACGACCTCGAGCGACCCGGCGAGCCCCGACTCGGCGACGAGCTCGAGCGCGAGGTGCGCCTCACGGTAGGTCAGGCCGCCGCGAACGGGAGTCCCGACGCCCGGGGCGACCTCCGGATCGAGCGCGTCCATGTCGAGCGAGACGTGCACGAAGCCGGGACCCGCGACACGGTCGAGCGCCTCGCGAACCGCCCGCTCCAGGCCGATCCTGTCGATCTCGCTCATCGTGAACACCCGAACGCCTGCCTGATGCAGGAGCGTGCGCTCGTCCGCGTCCGCCTGCCGCAGTCCGAGCAGGACGACCCGTCTCGGATCCAGCGCGGGCAAAGGCCACGCATCGCTCGCGAAGGCGTCGCCTCCGAGACCGAGCGCAGCTCCGAGCGCCATGCCGTGGACGTTGCCGCTCGGGCTCGTCTCGGGCGTATTGACGTCGGCGTGCGCATCGATCCAGAGGACACCGCCGACACCGTGCACGGACGCGAGACCGCCGAGCGTCCCGAGCGCGACGGAGTGGTCTCCGCCGAGCACGAGAGGCTGCGCGCCGATGCTCACCTCCTCCACCACCTTGGCCGCGATTCGCGCGCAGGTCTCCTTGATCTCCGGCAGGAACCGCGCCCGCTCGTCCTGGAGCGCGGTCGCCTCGGGCACGGCCGTCTCGACGTTCCCGTGGTCGCGAACGACGTAGCCGAGGCGCGCAAGACGCTCCTCGAGCCCCGCATATCGGATCGCCGAAGGCCCCATGTCGACACCTCGCCGTCCCTGGCCCAGGTCCAGCGCAGCTCCGATGACGCCGATCTCGCTCTTCGCGCCCATCGCGGCAACCTAACTACACTGAGTCGCCGCGGCGAGGTAGCTCAGCTGGTAGAGCACACGGCTGAAAACCGTGGTGTCGCCGGTTCAAGTCCGGCCCTCGCCATTGTCCGCCGCTGGTAGCTTCGCCGCGGTGGAGCTCGCGTTCCTCTCAGCCGTCGAGCAGGCACGCCTCGTGCGCTCCGGAGAGCTCTCGTCGACCGAGCTCGTCCAGACCTCCCTCGAGCGCATCGAACGGCTCGACCCGGCACTCAACTCGTTCGTCACCGTCTGCGGGGAGGAGGCGCTCGCCGCAGCCGCTCTCGTCGACTCGACTCCTGGTGACGCGCCCTTCCGCGGCGTTCCGATCGCCATCAAGGACCTCGCTGCGACGGCGGGCATCCGCACGACCTACTCGTCGCACGCGTACGCCCAGTACGTCCCCGACTTCGACGTCGCGGTCGTCCGGCGGCTGCGCGAAGCGGGATTCGTCGTCGTCGGCAAGACGAACACACCCGAGTTCGGGACGGTCGCGTTCACCGAGTCCGACCTCAACGGCGCGACGCGAAACCCCTGGAACCTCGAGCTCACGCCGGGCGGATCGAGCGGTGGAGCCGCCGCAGCGCTCGCGGCCGGGTTGGTGCCCGCGGCGCATGCAACGGACGGGGGCGGTTCCGTCCGGATCCCGGCCTCGTGTTGCGGGCTCTTCGGGCTGAAGCCCTCGCGCGGCCGCGTTTCGAGCGCGCCGTTCGCGTCCCTCGAGGGGCTGTCCACCTCCGGACCGCTCACGCACACGGTCGAGGACGCGGCGCATCTCCTCGACGTGCTGACGGGCTACGAACCGGGCGATCCCTGGTGGCTGCCTCCGCCCGACCGCGCGTTCGCCGAGACGACGGCCGAACCCGTTCCCAGGCTGCGCGTCGCCGTCACCGCGACACCACCGATCGTCGTCGGCGTCGACCCCGAGTGCGTCGCGGCACTCGACGCATGCGCAGCTCTGCTCTCGGACCTGGGCCATCACGTGACGGAGGACTCCCCGGCGTGGCACGAGCCCGACCTCTTCGAGACGTTCATCGAGATCTGGCAGGTCGGCCCTGCGCTGCATCCCGTCGACGAGGCGCTGATGACTCCGCTCAACCGTGAGCTCGCAGAGACTGCCCGCGCCAGCTCCGCCGCCGGGTATGGGCGCGCGGTCGCCCGTCTTCAGATGCTCGCGCGACGCATCGTCTCCTTCTGGCAGGAAGTGGACGTCGTGCTGACACCCACCCTTGCGCTGCCGCCCGTTCCGATCGGCTGGCAGGACGCCGTGTCCGGCGCGATCGAGCAACTGCGAAGGAACACCGAGTTCACGCCGTTCACGGCGATCGCAAACTTCACCGGGCTGCCCGCGATGTCGTTGCCGCTGCACTGGAGCGACGCCGGGCTGCCCATCGGCGTCCAGGCAGTCGGCCCGCCCGGAGGCGACGCGCTTCTGCTCTCCCTCGCGGCCGAGATCGAAGCCGCGCGGCCGTGGGCGGAGCACCGGCCGCCCGTCTCCTAGCGCTTATCCCGGGATCGTGATGCGGATCTCCTGCCCCGGCGACGCGTGGAGCATCCGCGCAGCGCTGCCGCGGGAGATCGCGAGCGACATGTTCTTGTAGCTGTCCTCGTAGAGGATGACGTCGCCCGGCCTCGCGTCGACGAAGGTGCGCGCCATCACCGCGTAGTAGCGCTCACCGGCGAGCTCGATCTCGACGCGCGTGCCAGAGGACATGCCGAGCGCCTCCACGTCGTCGCGCGTGAGGTTGAGCGCGATGTTGCCAAAGCTGTCGACATAGAGCAGCGTCGCCCGGATCGCGCCGTCGCGAACGAGGGGCTCGGGAAGATCGAGGCGGACGAGCCCGTCCGGATCGAGCGGAGGACCGAGTTCCGCCGGAGCGACGCCGTTCGCCAGGTGGGCGGCTGCGGGCGCGAAGAGGTCGCGCCCGTGAAAGGTCCGCGAGATCGACTCGAGCGCGTACTCGGGGCTCGCGAGTTCGTACGCCTCGTCGATCCCCTGCCGGCTCGACGCCGGTACGAGCAGGCCGTTGTCCGGCCCAACGTAGATGCGTCCTTCGGTGTCTCGAAGGACGACCGGGCGCCGCGGCCCTCCCACGCCGGGATCGACGATCGCGAGGTGGACGCCGACCGGCATGAACCCGATCGTGTTGGCGAGCACCAGCGCCCCCTGGAGAATCGCCGTCGGCGGGATCCCGTGCGTGATGTCGATGATCTGCGCATCGGGGGCGATCCGTTTCATCACCCCGTGGCAGGTGCCCACGAAGTCGTCCTTGAGGCCGAAGTCGCTCAGGAACGTGATGAACACGCCGCGGAGCGTAACGCGGCGCCCGAAGGCGGGCTACCGGCGCGCCAGCTTCCGCGCTGCGCAGCGACGAGCCGTGGTGCGTCGTGCCTCGCCGCACGTGCGAGCACCGCGCGGGCGGATCCGGACGAATGCGGTCGGCGCCTGCAGCGGCAAGGGTCGCGTCACCACGCAGCCAGCATACGCCCGCGTCCGGAGGGTCACGAATCGACCTCCGACCTGGCACGAGCGAGCTCGAGGAGCTCGGCGGTCTCGCGCTGGAGCCGCGCGAGCTTCGCCGCGATGATCGCCACGTACACGAGGACGAAGAAGAACACGACCGCATACGCAGCGGCGACGAGCTGCTCCTGGCTCCAGCTCACTGGAGCGCCTCGCGCAGCTCGCGCAGGTTGACATCGAGCCGCTTCCCGGCGAGCTCGACGCGGTACAGCACGTACGCGAGCAGGGTCACGGCCCCCCAGCACACGAGGAACGTCGTGAACATCGACCCCGTCATCTGGGGTCCGTCGCGCGTGAAGACCGTCGGATGGATGAAATCGGACGCCAGCCGGATGGCCAGGAAGCTGACCGGGATCAGCGCCACGCCGAAGAGCGCGTACACCGCGGATGACCGGGCGCGCCTCGGTCCGTCCTCGAGCGAGAAGCGCAGCATGAAGTACGCGCAGTAGAAGAGGAAGAGCACGAGGAAGAGGACGAGCTGGTTCGAGCTCCACGTCCACCAGACGCCCCAGGACGCGCGCGCCCAGATCGACCCGGTGAGAAGCGTCAGCGCACCGAAGATCGTCCCCTGGTGGATCGCGACGTAGCTCTCGAGGTCGTACCGCTCGTCGCCGCGCCAGAGCAGCAGAAGCGCCTTGATCGCCCCCAGACCGAAGCAGAAGTAGGCCGTCAGAGCGATCGGCACGTGGATGTAGAAGATCCGCTGGGAGATGCCCTGATCGGCGTCTTCCGGAGCGACGATCAGCGCGAGCACGAGCGCCAGACCCATGGCGAGCGCAGCGAGCGAAGCGAGGCCGGGCAGGCTGCGAAGTGAGGATGCGTTCAGGTGGCTACTCCGTGACGACGTACTCGAACGACGCCCACGAGAGTACCGCGAAGACCGCGTCGTAGAGGACGAGGAAGAGGAGGAACCGCCCGCCTTCCGGCGACACGGCCGCACCGACTCCTCCGACCACGAGCGGGATGGCGAGAGGCAGCACGAGGAGCGGGAGCAACACCTCGCGAGAGCGCCCCGCAACCGCCATCGCGGCCATGAGCGAGCCGACCGCGCAGATCCCGACATCGGCGAGGCCGAGCCCTGCGAGCGCCGTGGCGTCGAGCGGCTGGAAGAAGAGGACGAACGCCGGCACCGCGACGAGTTGCGCGGCTATGAGGAACGCGAGCGTCGCCAGCGTCTTCCCGAGCCAGATCGCGCTCCTGTCGCACGGTGCCAGCACGAGACCGTCGAGGACACCGTGCTCCTGCTCGGGCACCCAGGCGCGGGCCAGGCCGAGCAGCGCCGTGAACACCATCGCGACCCACAGGAGCCCGTACGCGGCGGCGTCGCCCGAGCCCTCCGGCAGCGCGAAGTGGAACACGACGAGCGTCGCGAGGACGAAGAGCAGCATCGCCGGCAGCGTGTCCCGCCCACGCAGCTCCACTCGGAGATCCTTTCGCGTCAGCGCGACCACGTCGGCCAGGTACGTCACGCGAGCGCCACCACCTGGGTGGCCAGCGTTTCGATGCGCGCCGGATCGTGCGTCGACACGACGAGCGTCCGTGTCGTCGCGAGGCTCTCGAGCTCGCCGTCCAGCACCTCCGCCCCCGCCTCGTCCAGGGCGGAGTACGGCTCGTCGAGAATCACCAGCTCGGGGTCGTGCAGGAGCGTCCGGCAGAGCGCGAGCCGCTGGGTCATGCCACGCGAGTACGCCGAGACGCGGTCGTTCCGGGCATCCCAGAGCGAGAAGCGCTCGAGGAGCATGCCGATTCGCTCCCGCCGCTCCGGCACGCGGTAGAGGCGGCCGAAGAGGTCGAGGTTCTCGAGTGCCGTGAGCTCCCGATAGACGAGCGGCTCGTGTGCGAGGAACCCGATGCGCGAGCGGTCGATCTCGACGACGAGCTCTCCTCGCGAGGGCGCCGCGAGACCTGCGAAGAGCCGCAGAAGCGTCGTCTTGCCGCTGCCGTTCGGCCCCGTCACGGTCGCGAACCCGCCACCGGGCACGGTGACGTCCACGCCGGTCAGCACGCGCTTGCGCCCGTACCGCTTGTCGAGCCCGCGCGCGCGGATCACGCGACGAGGACGTCGACCGCGACGAACACGAAGAAGACGACGCTGATCACGCCGTTCATCGTGAAGAACGCGGCGTCCAGCCGGCGGAGATCGCCAGGACGCACGAGCGAGTGCTCGTACACGAGCAGGAGCGCAGTCGCGACGACTCCGGCCCAGTAGAGGAGCGAGACGTCGAGGCCGAGTCCCGCCAGCCCGAGGAGCACGACGGCGCCCGCGTGGAACGCGCGAGCGCCGGCGAAGACTCCTCGCTCACCGAACCGCGTCGCCCACGAGTGGAGGCCCTCCGTGCGGTCGTGCTCCGCGTCGAACAGCGAGTAGAAGAGATCGAACCCGGAGACCCAGAGGAGCACGGCACCGCCGATCGCCCACGCTTCCCACGGCGCCCGCCCGGTCATGGCAAGCCACGCGCCGACGGGTGCGAGACCGAGGCACGCCCCGAGCCAGACGTGGCACAGCCAGGTGATCCGCTTCAGGTACGGGTAGATCACGAACATCGCGACCGGGATGGGCCACAGCCAGCGGACGATCGGGTCGAGCTGGAACACCGCGATGACGAAGAGCACAAGTGACAATAGGCACAAGAACCAGACCTGACCTCGCGACAGAGCCCCTGACGGCAGCTCGCGCGCCGCGGTCCGCGGGTTCCGCGCGTCGATCTCGGCGTCGACGAGACGATTGAGGGACATGGCGAGCGTTCGAGCGCCGACCATCGCGACCGTAATCCAGACGACGTTGCCGAGTCCCGGCCATGCATCGACCGATAGGAACGCGCCGACGTATGCGAACGGCAGCGCGAAGACCGTGTGCTCGATGCGGACGAGCGAGGCGAGCCTGCGCGGGAGTGCCGGTGCCGCCGCGGTGCTCACGTCTGCCGATGTGCGGTCGCCGTGTCGCCCGCCGCAAGCTCGAGACCGTGCCGTAGCGCCGGCCGGATGACCGCGAACCCGTCGCGACAACCCCCCGGCGAGCCCGGAAGATTGACCACGAGCGTCGACCCTCGCAGCCCGGCGATGCCACGGGACAGGAGAGCGTGCGGGGTGCGCGCGAGCGCGTCGGCGCGGATCGCCTCCGCGATTCCCGGAGCCACTCGGTCGACGACGGCCTGCGTCGCCTCCGGTGTCACGTCCCGCGGCGCGAATCCCGTACCGCCCGTCGTGAGCACGACGGACGCGCCCTCGTCGGCCAGGCGGCCGATCGCGTCCGAGATCGCGTCGACGTCGTCCGTCACGACCGTTCGCGTCACCTCGAATCCTTCTCCGAGCAGGAGCTCCTCCAGCACGTCGCCGCTCGTATCCTCGCGAGAACCATCGCTCACACCGTCCGAGATCGTGAGCACCGCGGCATTCACAGCGGCTCCTTCGTCTTCTCGACCAGCTCGATCCTCTCGATCGTCATGGCGGTGTCGATCGCCTTCGCCATGTCGTACACGGTCAGCGCCGCGACCGATACCGCCGTGAGTGCCTCCATCTCGACACCGGTCTGCGCCACTGTCTCGGCGGTCGCCTGAATCGCGACACCGCCCTCGACGACCTCCAGTTGCACGTCGACGTGGGTGAGGGCCAGCGGATGGCACAGCGGGATGAGCTCGGACGTGCGCTTCGCCGCCATGATCCCCGCGAGCTGTGCGGTCACGAGCGCGTCCCCTTTGGGTAGATCGGTCAGCGCGTCCGCCGTCCGGGACGCCATCTCGACGCGCCCCCGCGCTGTCGCGCGCCGCCGGACGACCGGCTTCGCTCCGACGTCGACCATGCGGACGTCACCGGCGTCGGTGACGTGGCTCAGCTCTCCAGGCGCTTCGGGCACGCGGGGGATCGTAGACGCCCGGAGCGGTCTAGCCCTGCGGGACGCGCTCGGCCTCGCCAGGCGTCTTTTCACGTGAAAACACACCTGGACGACGCGGTGCCTCGGGCGGAACCGCCTCGCTCGGCAGATCCAGAGCGAACACCGTCGGCGCCCGCTCGGAGACGAGCCGAACGTCGCCTCCCATGACGCGCGCGATCTCCCGCGCGATCGCGAGGCCGAGGCCGCTTCCCGACGCCATCCCGCCCTCGACGCGATAGAACCGCGAGAAGACCGCATCCCGCTGCGTCGAGGGGATCCCCGGGCCGTCGTCCTCGACGGCAAGCTCCGCGCGGTCTCCGAGCCGGCGCGCACGTAGCGTCACGGTCGTTCCGCTCGGGGTATGCGTCATGGCGTTCGTCGCGAGCGCCCGGCCGATCTGCAGGATGCGAGCGTCGTCTCCGAGGCACCACACGTCGCCCTCGACCACCACCTCGAGGTCGTGGCCGGTCGATGTCGCGAGATGGCCGATCTCGCCGGCGAGCATCTCGACGACGGATCCGAGATCGACGGGCTCCTCCGTCACCGTCAGCTGTCCTGCGTCGACGCGAGAGAGATCCAGGAGATCGGTCGAGAGCTTCGCGAGGCGCTGGACCTGGCCCTGCATGGTCTCGATGAAGCCCTGGCGCGTCTCGTCGTCGAGCTCTTCGTCGGCGAGCAGCTCCAGAAACCCCCCGATCGAGAAGAGCGGTGTCCGCAGCTCGTGCGACGCGTTCGCGACGAACTCCTTGCGCGCGTTGTCGAGCTGCGCGAGCTGGACACGCATGCGGTCGAGAGCGCGCGCGAGATCACCGATCTCGTCGTTCCCGTGATCCACGATCGGCCCTCCGAAGTCGCCTTCGGAGATGCGCTCGGCGGCGGACTCCAGCCTGAGCACGCGATGCGCGAACATTCCCGCGGCGGTGAGGCCCAGGATGAGCGCGAGGACGAGCGCGAACGCAGTCGCGAGGAGCAGCCGCTCGCGCACGATCTCGACCGTGTTGAGGGAGTCCTCGAGAGCAGCCTGGAACAGCACGACCGTCTCCGGATTGACGGGAACTGCAACCTCCGCGTAGTCGGCCCCCGCAACGGTGACGCGGTCCTTCTCGATGTGTCCCGAGCGAAGCGCAGCGAACGCGACCGGGTCGCGTGTGACGTCACGCGAGCTCTTCGTCCTCGAGTCGGCCACGACGGCGAGGCCCTGTTGGCTCCGGGAGAGAACGCCGAACGCGACGACACGTGCATTCGTCTCCACCTGGTAGCTCTCAACCCGGTCCTGCCAGACGAGCGTGTCCTCGGGAAGCTTCTTCGCGAGCGGAGCGCCGATCGTCGCGAGTTGCTCCAGGCGCGCGTCGACGAGCCGGCGCTCGAGCGACGGCACGACGATCATGTACGCGGTCCCGAGCGCACCCGCCACGATGCCCACGAGGACGATCACCATGCGGGTGCGAATTCCGCCCGGGAGAGACATCAGGCTCTACTCCGAGCGGAAGCGATAACCCGCGCCGCGCATGGTGAGGATCAGCTCGGGCACGCTCGGGTCCCGCTCGATCTTCTCCCGCAGATGGCGGACGTGCACGTCGATCGTGCGGGGTTCTCGATAGTCCGCGCCACCGCGGAGCCGCTCCAGGAGATCACGCCGCGAGAAGACCACGCCTGGGCTCTGCGCGAGCACGACGAGCATCTCGAACTCGATGAAGGTCAGCTGGACGGGCTCCCCGCGCACCTCGACCGTGCGGCGCGGAACGTCGATGCGCAGCTCGCCGCGCTCGATCACCTCTTCCCGCTCCCCCGCGAGGTGCGGTGACGCCGCACGGCGCAGAAGTGCCCGGATGCGGCTGCGGAACTCGCGGATCGAGAACGGCTTCGTGATGTAGTCGTCGGCGCCGAGCTCGAGGCCGAGCACCTTGTCGAGCTCCTCTCCGCGCGCGGTGAGCATGATGATCGGGACGTTGCTCTGGCTGCGCAGCCGCTTGCAGACCTCGAGACCGTCGAGTCGCGGGAGCATCACGTCGAGGACGACGAGATCCACCTGCTCCTCATCGAAGAGGCGCAGCGCCTCCTCACCGTCGCGGGCCTGGATGACGCCGTAGCCGTCTCGCTCCAGCGGGTACGTGAGGAGCGTCTGGATCGAGTCCTCGTCGTCGACGAGGAGGATGGTCGAGGAGGTCGGCATCGGCGAGGTTCGCCCAGGCTCGGTGCCCGCGGCGGGCCTACTATAGCCCCGCGATGGAAGCAGCTCGGCCCCGGACGCGCGGTCGCCGGCTGCGTCGCGGCTCGGTTGAACGGCCCCTTAACGCACGTCTGGTACGGGTCGGGCTCATCGTCGTCGTGCCGGCGGTGCTCGCATTCCTGTTCTCCATCTCGACGACGGGGACGCTGCCGCGATCGTCGCTCGAGCCTCTCTTCGACACCGGGAACGCGGCCTCCATTGCGCGCACGTTGTCCGTCGAGTACCCCTCGCGGGTGCCCGGATCCGAGGGCGGCGAGCAAGCGACGCGCTGGTACGAGGAGACGCTCCGCTCGCTCGGGTTGACCGCCGAGGAGGATGCCTGGAGCGAGGATCTCGCCGACCTCGGCGATGTCGAGCTCCGGAACGTCGTGACCGTCGTTCGCGGCCGTTCGCCCGAGACGATCGTTCTCGTTGCCCATCGCGACAACGCGGGCACGAGTCGACGGCTCGGCGACAATGCCTCGGGCACTGCCGCCCTCATCGAGCTCGCGCGCGGGTTCGCTCCGCAGGATGGGGGGCCGGATCCCGAGCCACAGCGCACGCTCGTCTTCCTCTCCACCGACGCGGGCGCGTACGGCGGTGCCGGAGCGGAGCGCTTCGCCGCAACGTCGCCACTCGCGCGCTCGGCGATCGCCACCGTGGTTCTCGACGGCATAGGGGGCGAAGGACGGCCGAGGATCGCGATCGCGGGCGACAGACCCGTCTCGCCAGCGCGGGCGCTCGTCCGGACTGCGGCGGCGAGAGTCGCCGACCAGACGGGCGCCATGCCCGAGCTGCCGTCCGTGCCTACGCAGCTCCTCGACCTCGGAGTTCCTTTCGCCGGCGGAGAGCAGGGTCGCTTCCTCGGCCACGACCTCGCCGCGGTGACGCTCACGACACGCGATGCGGGCGACCCGTCCATCCCCGCGGGTGACCCCGCGACGCCCCTCGACACGAAGTCCCTCGGACAGCTCGGACGCGCGACGGAATCGCTTCTCAGCTCACTCGACGCCAGCGTAGGCGGTTCGTTCCACACTCCGGACAGTCTGTTCCTGGGTGACCGTGCGGCGAGCGGCTGGTCCGTCCGCCTGATGCTGGTGCTGGGCGTCGTGCCGTTCGCGCTCGGGCTCGTCGACCTCGTGGTGCGTGGACGCAGGCGCGGTCTGCCGTTCCGTCCCGCCCTCCGGGCGCTTCGTGCACGACTCGGCGTCGCACTCTTCGGCGGCTTCCTCGTCTGGTGCGGTGCGATCGGAGGTGTCTTTCCCACGGGAGCGCCTTTGCCGCTCTCACCATTGACCGAGGTGCTGGAGACCCCTGCGGTCGGCGGCCTGCTGCTCCTGGCCTTCGCGTTCGCCATCGGCTGGCTCATATCGCGCCGGAACCTCGCGCCCGCCGGCACTCCGACCGCCGGGGAGCGGCTCGCAGGGCTCGCGGTCGCGCTCGGCGCGCTCGGCGTCGTGGCCGTGGCGCTGGCTGTGACGAAGCCGTACGCGCTGGTCTTCGTCCTGCCGTCTCTCTACGCGTGGCTCTGGCTCTCTCTGGAGCAGCGCCTCTGGCACCGCATACCGCTCTTCCTGCTCGGACTTGCGGGGCCGTTGATCGCGCTCGTCGTCCTCGGCCGCGAGCTCGGCGTCTCGATCTTCGGCGCGGCGTTGTACGCAGTGGGCCTCGCGACCGTCGGCTACGTATCTCTGCCGTCCGTGCTCGTCTTTCTCGTCTGGGCGGCGGCCACCGCACAGGTGGGAGCACTGGCGGTCGGGCGCTACGGCCCGTACGCAGCAGGAGCCGAGCCGCCTCCGCCCGGGCGACTCCGGCGTGCGGTTCGTAGACGTCGCTAGCCGAGCTCGAGGAACCGGACCGTGCCGCCGGTCGCGACCTCGCCGTCGCCGCGGGGGACGTGGACCAGGACGTCGGCGGTCGATGCCCGGACGATCATGTGCGACTCCTGACCCGTGACGGGCTCGAGGAGGCGCCCATCGTCCGTCCACCGGCTTCGCGCGCGTACGAACTCGTCGCGACGCGGGTTCCGACGGAGAGCAGACGTGAGACGTCCCGATGCGTAGACCGGCAGTGGGTCTCGCGCACCCTGGAGCGCGAGCAGCGCCGTTCGCACGAACACGAGCGCGCCGACGAGCGACGACACGGGATTGCCCGGAAGGCCGAAGACCAGCGTCGAGTCGCGGACGCCGAAAGCGAGGGGCTTTCCCGGCTTGATCGCAACACCCCAGAACACCTCCTCCACTCCGAGATCGGCGGCGACGCGACGAACGAGGTCGTGCGGCCCCATCGAGACCCCGCCCGACGTGACCACGACATCGGACTCGAGCGCGCGCTCGAGTCCGGCTCGATGCGCCGAGACGTCGTCGGCGACCACCGGGAGCACCTCGGTCGTCGCTCCGGAGCCCTCGAGCGCGGCCGCCAGCATTCTCCGGTTCGACTCGTAGATCTGGCCGGGTTCGAGCTGCTCGCCGGGACTGCGGAGCTCGCTTCCCGTCGCGAGGATGGCGACGCGCGGGCGGCGAGCGCAGCTCACCCCGGCGACACCGGCTGCAGCGAGTGCGCCGAGACGAACAGCGGTGACGCGAATGCCGTCCTCGACGACGACGTCGCCGGCTCGGACGTCGCCGCCGCGTGGACGAACGTGCTGCCCGCCCTCCGCCTCGGGAACGACGACGGTGTCACCACGATCCTCGACGTCCTCCACCGGGACGACAGCATCGGCGCCATCCGGCACCGTTCCGCCGGTGGCGATGCCCGCGGCGCTTCCGGCGGGGAGGGCACCGGGCGGCGCAGCTCCAGCGGCGACACGAAACGCAACGGGGAGATCACCCGGGGTGTCGACGGCCCGAACCGCGAACCCGTCCATCGCCGAGCTCGGAAAGGGAGGCAGGTCGACGAGAGCGCGGGCGGGCTCGGCGAGCACTCGGCCGAGCGCGTCGTCGATCGAGACGGGCTCGCTCGGGAGCGGCGCAGCGTGCTCCAGAACACGCGCGAGCGCGTCGTCGACCGTCAGCAGATCGACCACGTCTAGCGGTTCACGCCGTCCGGGGGCACGACGGGCTTCGCGTCCGTCGTCGTCTCGGTGTCGGTCGTCTCGGTCGTCGCCCTCGCGTTCGGGTCGTAGCTCAGCGCGTACTCGCCGCGTGTGAAGGGCTTCCATTCCGGCCAGACCTTGGGCTCCGGGAAGCTCTCCACGTCGGTGCCCTCGAGAGCCGGTTCCATGAAGAGCCTCCAGATCTCGGCCGGGAAGCTCCCGCCGCTCACCGCGATCCCGTGCACGTTCTCCATCGGGATCTCACCGCCCGTGTAGCCGACCCAGACCGTGGTCGCGAGCTCGGGCGTGTAGCCGGCGAACCACGCGTCCGCATGCTCCTCGTTCGTTCCCGTCTTGCCCGCAGCGGGTCGTCCGAACGCTGCGCGCGTACCGGTACCCGACTGCACGTTCTGCTCGAGGATTCTCGTCACGATCGCGGCGACGCCCTCGGAGATCGCGCGACGGCGCTGTGGCTTGCCCCAACCTGCCTTGGTGTCGACCGTCCCGTTCGGCAGGACCACGCGGCGGATGGCCATCGGCTCGGCGTGGATGCCGCCGTTCGCAAGCGTCGAGTACGCGGATGCGAGGTCCAGCGGCGAGACGGCGACGGAGCCGAGCCCGATCGACGGCACGTACGCGCCGTTGACGTCGAGCTGGGAGCGGACACCCATGCGTCGAGCGACCTCGGCGACCTTCTGCGGCCCGACGTCGAGCGTGAGCTGCGCGTAGACGGAGTTGTCGGAGCGCAGCGTCGCGCTGCGGATCGAGCTCCACCCGTAGTAGTCGTTCGCGTAGGTGTGCACGCACCACCAGCTGCCGTCGTCGCAGTTCCCGGCCGGGTGCACCTTGTAGGTGAAGGGCGCCGACACGTAGTAGGTCGAGTCCGGGTTGATCCCCTGCTCGACCGCGGCGGTCAGGACGAAGGTCTTGAACGTCGAGCCCGGCTGCCGTCGTGCCTGCGACAGGAGGTTGAACTGGTTCTTGGGGCGATTCGGGACGACGGCTGCCATCGCGCGGATCGCGCCCGTACGTGGGCTGATCGAGATCAACGCGGCTGCGGGATCCGTCGGAAGACCCAGCGTGTCGCGGATCGCCGTCTCGGCGAGCCGCTGGTAGCGCGGGACGATCGTCGTGTACACCTTGAGACCGCCGGAGCGCACCTGCTCGGCGCCGTACGTCTCGATGAGCTTGTCGCGCACGTAGCCGAAGAAGTAGGGCTCACGGATCCGGTTGTAGAGCCTTCCGGGGTGGAGCACGACCTGTTGCTTCAACGTCTTCTGGTAGATCCGAGCCGAGATCCGGCGCGTGTCGAGCATCGCTTCGAGCACTTCCTTCCGACGCGCGAGCGCGCGGCCGGGAACCGTGAACGGGTCGTAGACCGACGGCGCCTGGGTGAGCCCCGCGAGCAGTGCCGACTCCGACAGGGTCAGCTTGCTCGCCGGCTTCGAGAAGTACGTCTGCGCCGCAGCCTCGATCCCGTAGGCGTGGTTTCCGTAGTAGACCTGGTTGAGGTACGTCGTCAGGATGCGCTGCTTCGTCCACGCTTTGTCGAGCTTCGTGGCGAGACACGCCTCCTTGACCTTCCGCTGAACGGTCTGCTCGTTCGAGATGTAGAGGTTGCGGACGAGCTGCTGCGTGATCGTCGAGCCGCCCTCCACGATCGCGCCGGCCTTGACGTCGGCCACCGCAGCTCGGGCGATCCCCTCGAGGTCGATCCCGCCGTGATCGAAGAACCGCCGGTCCTCGATCGCGATGGTCGCTTTCCGAACCGAGAGCGACATGTCCGCGGCGGTGACCGGCTCGCGGTTGCGCTCGGCCGGGATGGACCCGAGCAGCGAGCCGTCTGCGGCGTAGACGAACGAGTTGGCTCCGATGTTGACCGACCGCAGCGAATCGAGGTCGCAGGACGATCCGTAGGCGAGAACGGCCGCCGTGCCGCCGACTCCTGCCGCCGCGACGAGCGCGAGGATCGCCACGACGGCGACGACGGCGCCCTTGCGACGACGCCTGCGCCGGATCGCGCGCTGGTGTCGGCCTCTCGGGCGAAGCGTCTCGGGATCGAGCGGCGTCCGCCTGCTCCGAGGCGAGCTCATGGCGAAATGCTAGCCACCGTTCTGCTGGAATCCCGCGGATGCACGAGGTCGCGACCGAGAAGCACCCCGGACGCCTCCTCGGCTGGCTCGTGTTCGTCCTTGCCCTCGCGCTCCTCGCCTACGCCTCACGGCTCGGCGGAGGCGAGACCCCGGACGACATCGCCTACCGCTACTCCTCGTCCGTCGCGGCGCTCGTGCAGTACGGGCTCATGCTCGGGATCCTCCTGCTCATCGTGCGTGGGCTTCCGCGCAGGCAGCTCTTCGCCCTGCGAGCTCCGACCGCGTGGGGGCGCGCGGTCGGCCTCGTCGTGCTCGGGCTGCTCTCGATCTACGCGGCTGCGTATGCGTACGAGCGGGCGCTCTCGCTGTTCGGCGACTGGAGCCTGACGAAGGAGCAAGGTCTCGTGCCCGAGGGCTGGGACTCGAGCCGTGCCGGCGCGTTCGTCGCCTTCTTCCTCGTCGTGACGGCGGTCGCGCCCGTCGTCGAGGAGCTCACGTACCGCGGGCTCGGGATCTCGCTCCTGCTGCCGTGGGGAGTCGCCCTGTCCGTCGTTACGAGCGCAGTGCTCTTCGGTGCAGCCCACGGCCTGATCGTCGCCTTCCCGGTCCTGGCGTTCTTCGGCCTCGCGAACGGAGTGATACGCGTCAGAACGAACAGCATCTACCCGCCGATGCTCCTCCACGCGACGTTCAACGGCATTGCACTCATCGCCGCCGTGGGCGGCGCCTGAGCTGCGTCAGCCCTCGTCGTCCTGGTCGTCCTCGTCGTCCTCTTCAGCCTCGTCCTCGAGTTCTCCGAGCGTCTCCTCGAGGCTGGAGGCGAACTCCTCGGGCGTGACGGTCTCGATGAACTGCCGGAACTCCTCGGGGTCGAGATCGGCGAGGTTGGACGCCGTGACGAGGCTCGCTTCCTCCTCGCCTCCCTGAAACTCGATGGACGACTCGTCGACGACCTCGTCGGCGGCGAAGATCTGCGCGTCGCAGCGCACCGCCAGCGCAATCGCGTCGGAGGGTCTCGAGTCGATCTCGAGCTCGTTGCCGTCCTGAACGATCGTGATCCGCGCGAAGTACGTGTTCTCGCGGAGCTCGGTGACGGTCACCTTCACGACCTCGCCCTTGAGCTCGGTGACGACCTCGCTCAGGAGATCGTGCGTCATGGGTCGCTGTGGGCTCGAGCCCTGGAGTCGCATGAGGATCGCCGCCGCCTCAGCCTGGCCGATCCAGATCGGGAGGAAGCGCTCTTCGTCGACGGTCTTGAGCAACACGATCGGCTGCTTGCCGATCGGCTCGAAGCTCACGCCGTAGAGAGTCATCTCACGCATGCGGCCCGCGTCATCTTAGTCAGGGGGCTGCGGTACAGTTCCGAGCCGCGGGCGATTAGCTCAGTCGGTTAGAGCGCCGCTCTGATAAGGCGGAGGCCCCTGGTTCGAGTCCAGGATCGCCCACCTTTGTGCAAGAGGAGGATTCGCTCCTCCGCGAATCCTCCTCTGCAACGTCGAGGACGCTCGCGGTGCACACCGACGCGCGGGCGGCCGTGCCCGGACTGACGAGCGTCGTGTGGTGCGCCTACGCCGCGCGATCGGCGGCGCCGTGAGGCGCGATCGCCTCGAGCACCTCGGCGAGCTCCTCGAGGCCTTTGTCGTCCTCGAACCGGATCTGCAACGTTCCCGCCGAGACACGGACCGGCATCCCGGTGATGCGCTCGGCCGCCGCGCGTGCCCGGTCCGAGAGCGCAGGATCGACGACAGCGGTACGGCGGGGGCGCCGCTTGGCGCCGCCGTCCTGCGCCGCACGTTCGGCCGCTCGGACGGTCAACCCCTCCTTGACGACTCTGCGCGCGAGCCGTCTGCGAGCCTCGTCGTCCGGAAGTGACAGGACCGCGCGTGCATGTCCCTCGCTGATGTCGCCGCGCGCGAGCATCCACAGCACCTCTTCCGGGAGGTCCAGCAGGCGGAGCCGGTTCGACACCGCGGGCTTCGATCGCCCGACGCGGTCCGCGACGTCACCCAGCGAGAGCTCGAACTCGTCGACGAGCGACGCGTAGGCACGGGCCTCCTCCACCGGCGACAGCTGCTCACGGGCGACGTTCTCGACCAGTCCGAGAAGCAGCGAATCCTTGTCCTCGACGTCGCGCACGAGCGCCGGCAGCGTCGCCACACCCGCTGCCTGAGCCGCCCTCCACCTCCGCTCCCCGGCGATGAGCTCGAAGCCGCCCTCTTCGCGCCGGCGCACGACGATCGGCTGCAGCACCCCCTGGAGACGGATCGAGCTCGCAAGGCCCGACGCAGCCTCCGGCTCGAATCGTCGTCGCGGCTGGCGTGGGTTGGGGTGAATGGTCTCGACAGGGAGATGCACCAGCTCGGGCTGACCCGCCTCCCCGAGCAGGACCTCGAGACCGCGCCCGAGGCCGCGCCGCTCCTTAGGAACGCTCGACAAGCTCCATCGCCACCTTCCAGTACGCCTCGGCGCCGGCCGAGCGCGGGTCGTACGTGATCGCAGGGACACCATGGCTCGGCGCCTCCGCGAGCCTGACCGACCGGGGGATCGTCGTCGTGAACACCAGCGACCCGAAGTGCCGCCGGAGCTCGGCCTCGACCTCTGCAGAGAGCCGCGTCCTCCCGTCGGCCATCGTCAGGAGGATTCCCGCAACGGAGAGAACCGGGTTGAGGCTCGCCTTCACGAGATTGATCGTCGCCAGGAGCTGCGAGAGCCCTTCGAGCGCGTAGTACTCGGCCTGTACGGGGACGATGGCGCGGCTCGCGGCGGCGAGTGCGTTCACAGTCAGCGGGCCGAAAGACGGGGGGCAGTCGAGCAGGACGTACGAGTACTCGCCGACTGCTCCGGAGAGCGCCTCGGCGAGGTAGCGCTCACCTCCCTCACGCGTCGAGAGCTCGACCGCGGCTGCTGCGAGGTCGCTCTTCGCCATCACGACGTCGAGGTTCTCCAACGGCGAGGCCTTGGCGAGACGGGCGAGCGGGACGCCGTCGAGCAGGTCGTGCGTCGAGGATCCGTTCGCGCGCATCCCCAGCCCGGACGTCGCATTCGCCTGCGGATCGAGGTCGATGAGCAGGACGCGCTCGCCGGCCTCGGCGAGGCACGCGCTGAGGTTCACCGCGGTCGTCGTCTTGCCGACTCCGCCCTTCTGGTTCGCGACGGCGTAGACCCGCGTGGCGCGCACGGGACGGAGCGACGCCGCTCGCTCGACGTGGGTACGCGTGAGCTCCTGGACGGACACGTGCCAAGCCTAGGGAGGGGGGCGGCTAGAGTCGTATGCGATGCGAGCGCCGGCTCCGCCGTACTCCGGCGAAGGCCCTCACGCCCTGTGGCACGTGAGCGAGGACGCGACGATCGAGCGATTCGCGCCGCACGTGAGCGGCACGGCAGCGAGCCGTGAGCCGCGCGTCTGGGCCGTCGACACTCGGCACCTCCCTCTCTACTGGTTTCCTCGCGAGTGCCCCCGAGGCACGTTCTGGGCGACTCCGGACACGAGCCGGGACGATGCCGGGCTCCTCCGCGGCGCGGCGCGAGTCCATCTGATCGAATCCGACTGGCTCGAGCGCATGCGGTCGACCCGCGTCGTCGCCTATCGGCTGCCCGAGGACACATTCGAGCCCGACCCCGAGGTGGGCGGGTACTGGCTGAGCCGCGAGGTGGTGGAGCCGGTCGAGCTCGTGGAGCTCGGGGATCTCGTCGGGCGACACGAGGGGGCGGGCATCGAGCTCCGCCTGGTGGACGAGCTGTGGCCGGTCTGGGAGCGAATCGCTACATCGACGCTCGAGTTCAGCGGGATCCGGCTGCACAACGCGACTCGCGCCGTTCGCTAGGCGAGCGGCCGCTTCTTCGCCATACCCGGTCGACGCGGGAAGCCCGGCGGCGTCTCGGCGATCTTCCTGAGCAGGGCAAGACCGTCCACATCGCGCTCGAGCGCACCGCCGACCTGCTCCGCGGCGCGTGTCAGGGACTCCCGATCGGCATCGCGGCCGAGCCAGAGGATCACGGCGCCCCCGGTGGCGACCAGGGGGAGGCAGAGCTCGGCCGCGACGGGTGGCTTCGCGAGCGCCTTCGCGAGCGCCACTCCGAAGGCCTCGACCTCCTGCTCCTCTGCTCGTCCCCAGACGACCTCGACGTTCGGCACTTCGCGCGCGAGCCGCTCGAGGAACACGCACTTGCGGCGTTCGGCTTCGAGAAGGGTGAACGAGCGCAGCGGCAGCGCGACCGCGAGCGGAATCCCGGGCGAGCCGCCGCCGGACCCGACGTCCACGATCGAGCCTTCGAGCCCCGAGACGAGCTCGGTGGCGCGCAGCGCGTCGTCGACCAGGACCCGGCGTGCGGCGTGCGGATCTCGAAGCGCGGTCGCACCCGGAGCACTGACGACCTCCTCGAGCCACCGCTCGAGGACGGTGCTCTCCACGTCAACCCGCGAGGACGCGGGGGAAGACGACCACGAAGCGATTCGGCTCCGTCCCCTCGCTGGAGGTCTCGACCTCGGGGTCGTCCTTGAGAGCCTCGTGCACGATCTTCCGCTCGACCGGGGTCATCGGCTCGAGCGCCACCCGGCGCCCGGTCGCGGACGCGCGCTGCGCCGTCCTCCGGGCCAGCTTCTCGAGCGTGGCCGTTCGGCGAGCGCGATACCCGGCGGCGTCGACCACCACGTCGTGTGAGGCGCCCTCGGCGCGTGCGATCGCGTTGGCGATGTACTGGATCGCGTCGATCGTCTGGCCGTGCTTCCCGATCACGAGCGCGACGTCCTCGCCGCTGCAGGTCACGATCACGCTGCCCTCGTGCCCGCGACTCGAGACCGAGACGTCGGCTCCGATCCCGTCGACGACGCGCTGCACGATCTCGCGGGCCTCACTCGGGGTGTCGTCCGCGGACGGTCGAGCGGCATCGTCGGTAGGCACGTCTGCGGCGGCCGCCTCCGTGCTCGCGATGACGCGCGCCGGCGTGAAACCGACGCCGAGCAGGCCGCGCTCGCCCTCCGACACCACCTGGAACTGGACGCTCTCGCGGTCGAGCCCGGGAACGAGCGTCTCGAGCTCGCGCAGCGCGGCCCACTTGGCCTCGCCGACGGTCTCGCCGGTCGTCTCGACGGTGACGGTCTCGGATGCGCTCATCGCCGCGGCCTTCCCCCGCCGCGCTTTCGCTTCACGCGTCGCGGGGCGCCGGAGCCGCTGCCAGACGGCGCTGCTGCGGTGCTCGAGGCCGCAGGGTCTCCGTTTGCCGCAGCGGCCTCCTCCTTCGGAGGCGTGCGGCTGGAGCGCTTCGGCGGGACGACGGGCTTCGGCATGAACCGTCGCGTGACGATTCCCTGCCCGGTCGTCCAGAGGTTCGTGGTCAGCCAGTAGATCATCAGGCCGGAGGGGAAGCGGAGGATGAAGGGGAGGAACAGGACCGGGAGCACCATGACCATGTAGCGCTGCCCCTTGCTCTGCATCGAGGTCGACATGAGGTACGTCGAGAGCAGCTGGCTCGCCACGTAGACGCAGATGAGGACGGGGCCCCAGCCGCTCTTCACGGGCTCGGTGATGTCGACGAGACCCAGCCAGTGGAGACTCGACGCCGGATAGTTGACGAAGATCTCCTTCTCGAAGTCCTTCAGCACGTAGAAGAGCGAGATGAAGATGGGGATCTGGAAGACGATCGGGAGACAAGACGCGTACGGATTGATCTTGTTCTCCTTGTAGAACTTCATCAGCTCCTCGGACTGCTTCTGGCGGTCCGACTTGTAGCGCTGCTGGATCGCCTTCATCTCCGGTGCGTGGATCTGCAGGCTCTGCATCGAGTGGATCTGGCGGATGGCGACCGGCACGAGCAGGATCCGGACGATCAGCGTCAGGGCGACGATCGACCACGCCCAGGTCAACCCGACCGAGGCATGGAGCCACTCGAGGACGTCGGTCATGACGTTCTCGAGGGGTTTGAGTGGGCTCGCGCCGAGGATCATGCGCCTGCTTTCCGCGAACGACCGAGCGGAAACACGGTCTGGTCGTGCGCGTAGTCGACACCGCCGTGACTCCACGGGTTGCAGCGCAGAAGGCGCCAGCTCGCGAGGACCCCGCCGCGGACGAGGCCGAACTCGCGAAACGCGTCGATCGCATACTGCGAGCAGCTCGGGTGGTACTTGCAGGTGCCGGCTGGAGTCAGGAGCCCGAAGGTCCACCGCCAGGCCTGGACGAGGCCGATCCCGAGGTACCTCACGAGCGCGCCTTCTCCAGAACGTCCGCGATCTCGCCCACGAGCCAGTCCTTGCCACGGACGTCGGCCGGCTCGGCGAGCCCGGGACGGGCGGACAGAACGTAGTCCTGCCCGGAGGGGACCGACGGAAGGAGCTCGCGCCAGGATTCCCGCAGTAGCCGCTTCACGCGATTCCGGGCCACGGCCGAGCCGACGGCGCGCGGGACCGCGAGGCCGAGGCGAGGCTCGCCGTCGGGATCGTCGTCGCGAGGAAACCAGTGCAGCACGAGGTACCTGGTCGAGGCCGAGCGGCCTCGGCGGTACACGGCATCGAAGTCCTTCGACCGTGAGAGCCGGTTGCGGCGCTGCACCGCGCGTCTCAGGCGGACAGCCGCTTGCGGCCGCGGGCGCGGCGGCGCTTGAGGATGGCGCGACCGCCGCGAGTGGACATCCGCGCGCGGAACCCGTGGCGCCGCTTCCGGCGCCGGACGTTGGGTTGATAGGTGCGTTTCACGTGGTCTTCTCGTCGTCCGAGCCCGTAGGAGCGGCGAGTATAGACGGACCGCTCCGACACCACGTTTTCCACAGTCGGCCGCTTTCTGCTCGGATCGGAAACCGCTGCTCCTGCGGAGGGGGCGTTGTCCGTCGAGACGACTGAGAGCGCATCTTCCACACCTGTGGACATCTATGTGGAACACACGAAATACCTGCAAAATGCCGTGTTTTTCTTCCACAGTCGGCACCACGGCGCTCGTTGAGGCAGGCCCCCGATGGTGCTATGCTCGCGCCTTCCCGACGACCCTACGAGCGCGAGGACGGGTGGAGCACCCCGCCGAGACACGAGCCGACGACCTCTGGACTGCCATCGCTGGACGGCTGAGGGAGACCCTCACGGACAGCACGTACGACACGTGGTTCGGGCAGGCCCGGCCGCAGTCGGTGGTCGGTGACCGGCTCGTCGTCGAGGTTCCCAACGACTTCACGCGCGACTGGATCGAGGGCCACTTCCTCGACCTCGTGTCGCGCGCGGCGGTCGAGGCGGGATCGAAGGACGCTGTCGTCGCCTTCGCGGTCGGTGAGCGGCCGGCGGGGCGGGCCGTTCCGGCCGAAGCCCCGGTCGATGCCGCCGTCGCCGAGGCCGTGCCGTCGGCAGCGCCGGCCGTGGCCCTCGCGGAGGTCGCGAGCCGGGAGACCGAGGCGGAGCTCAACTCGAAGTACACCTTCGACGTCTTCGTCATCGGCTCGTCGAACCGCTTCGCGCATGCGGCGGCGCTCGCGGTCGCCGAGGCGCCGGCCCAGGCCTACAACCCGCTCTTCATCTACGGCGGGACCGGGCTCGGAAAGACGCATCTGCTACATGCCATCGGGCACTACGTCCGGCAGCACTCGCGCCGGCTCACGACGCGCTACGTGACGAGCGAGACGTTCATGAACGAGTTCATCGACGCCGTCCGGGAACGCGGCACGCGCATCGACGGCTTCAAGCGCCGCTATCGCAACTACGACGTCCTGCTCGTCGACGACATCCAGTTCATCGAGGGCAAGGAGCGGATCCAGGAGGAGTTCTTCCACACGTTCAACTCGCTCTACGAGAGCGGCGCGCAGATCATCATCTCGTCCGATCGACCGCCCCGTGAGATCGCGACGCTCGAGGAGCGGCTGCGGTCGCGGTTCGAGTGGGGGCTGCTGACGGACATCCAGGCGCCCGATCTCGAGACGCGCATCGCGATTCTCCGCAAGCGCGTGGAGACCGAGGGGATCGCGATCGAGGATCCTGAGGTCCTGACCTTCATCGCGAGCCGCGTTTCGGCCAACATTCGTGAGCTCGAGGGCGCGCTGACACGCGTCGTCGCGTTCTCGTCGCTGACCGATCGTCCGCTCACGGTGGCGCTCGCGGAGGACGTCCTCAAGGACGTCTACCCGCAGGGCGAAGCCGCGCCCGTGATCACGATCGCCCGGATCCAGGACGCCGTCTCCCAGCGCTTCGGCGTCACGCACGACGAGCTCGTGAGCCCGCGGCGCTCACAGGCGGTCGCCTACCCTCGCCAGGTGGCGATGTACCTCTCCCGCGAGCTGACCGACGCGTCGCTGCCGATGATCGGCAAGGAGTTCGGAGGCCGCGATCACACGACCGTGATTCACGCGAAGGACAAGATCACGAAGCTCATCCGCGAGGATCGGTCTGTGTACAACCTTGTGCAAGAGCTGACCGCGCGCATCAAGCAGGCACGGTGAATCTGGGGGTCCAGCCCACGCGACCGGCGGAGGCTGTGCACGGCCTCACTCGCCGTCCACACCCCCGTCCACACGGGTTTGCCCCGCTCACGAGCCACATTTCGCCCGTCCTCCACATAACGCACACTCCTATGACTACTACGACCTTTTTTCTCTAGTGATGAACACAGACACAGCCTCGACCTCCGCGCTTCGCATCACCTGCCAGAAGTCCGCTCTCGCGGGTGCGCTGGGCGTCGTCTCACGCGCGGTCTCGTCCCGGGGCGCCGTCCAAGTGCTGGGCGGGATCCTGTTGCAGGCGGAGGAAGGCCGGCTCTCACTCGCTGCGACGGACATGGAGATCTCGATCCGGTCGTCGCTGGACGGCGAGCTCGAGGGTGACGCGAGCGTCGTCGTCCCGGGGCGGCTCCTGACCGATCTCGTCCGGCTCCTGCCGAGCGATACGGTCACGCTCGCGTACGAGGAGGGTGAAGGGGTGCTCTCGGTCGCGTCGGGAAGCCACTCGTCGAGGCTGAACGTGTTCAGCGCCGAGGACTTCCCACGGCTGCCGCCGCTGGACGTCCCGTTACAGGAGATCGACGCGGCGGCGCTGCTCGAGACCATCGACAAGGTCGGACGAGCTGCGTCACGCGACGAGTCGCGGCCCGTGCTGACCGGCGTGCTCGTCAAGTTCGAAGGCGAGCAGCTGATCATGGCCGCGACCGATTCGTACCGCCTCGCGGTGAAGGAGACATCGCTCACGACGAGCGGTCCGGATCTCGAGGCGATCATTCCCGCACGCGCCCTGCAGGAGCTGAGCCGGCTGGCCGGCTCCGCCGAGACGGTCGAGCTCGGTGTGCACGAGAACCACATCATCTTCTCGTCCGGCGACGTCTGGCTCACGAGCCGCCGCATCGACGGCCAGTTCCCGAACTACAAGCAGCTGTTGCCGGAGTCCTTCGAGATCGAGATTGCGACTCCGCGTATCGCGCTGCTCGAGGTCGTCCGTCGGGCCGGGCTCATGGCGCAGCGCAACGCACCGCTGCGGCTACGGTTCGCCGACGGCGAGCTGACCGTCTCGGCGCAGACGCAGGACGTCGGCGAGGCGACGGAGTCGCTGCCGATCGAGTACGCCGGCGAGGAGCTCGAGATCGGCTTCAACCCCGACTTCCTGCGCGATGGCCTGGAGGCGATCGGGACCGAGACCGTGCAGCTCAAACTCATCAATCGCCTGCGGCCGGGGCTCCTGGCAGCTCCCGACGAGAGCTTCTGGTACCTGATCATGCCCATCCGCCTCGCGGGCTGATCGTCCGCGACGTCACGCTCCGCGACTTCCGCTCGTACGCAGCACTCGAGCTCGAGCTGTCCGCTGGCGTCGCGCTGCTCCACGGCCCGAACGGCGCCGGCAAGACGAACCTCCTCGAGGCGCTACATCTCGGAACCCAGGGCTTCTCGCCGCGCGCTCGGCGGGACACGCAGATGATCCGGTTCGGCGCCGACGCCGGCCGTGTGCAGCTTGCCGGCACGGTCGGAGATACGCGGTTCGAGACGGACGTCGTGCTCGCTCGCAGCGACTCGCGTCGCACGACGCTGAACGGTCAGCGGCTCGGCTCGGCGGAGCAGCTTCGTCACGAGTTGACCACGCTCGTGTTCACGCCCGACCGGCTGGCGGTGGTCAAGGGCGGACCGGCCGCACGAAGGGCGTATTTCGACCGCGTTCTCGGACGCGTCTTCCCTGCGCGCGCGAAGCTGCCGAACGACTACGCATCGGCCGTGGGTCAGCGCAACGCGGCGCTCCGGAGGATCCGCTCCGGGCATTCGTCCCGCGAGGCGCTCGCTCCCTGGACGGAGGGTGTGGTGACGCTGGGGGGCGAGCTCGTGCGAGCCAGGCTCGCCGCTCTCGAGCTCCTCTCGCCCGCCTTCGCCGCCGTTGCCGGCTCGCTCGGCCTCGAGCACGCGGCGCTCGAGTACGAGGGCGAACCGCCGACGCCGGCCGAGCTCGACGCCCGCCTCGAGTCGGACCTCGACCGGGGTGTCACTGGTGCGGGACCGCACCTCCACGACGTGAGGTTGCGGGCCGACGAGCGCGATCTCCGCGTCTACGGGTCGCAGGGGGAACAGCGGGTCGCCGTTCTCTCGCTCGTCCTCGCCGAAGCGGAGGTCCTGCGGGAGCGAATCGGCGCGACACCGCTCGTGCTCCTCGACGACGTCCTCTCGGAGCTCGACGGCCAGCGCAGGCTGGCGCTCGCCGACCTCGTGTCGCGGATCGGGCAGACGGTCGTGACCGCGACGTCGACCACGGCGTTTCCGGCGGAGCCCGCTCGAGCCCTCGCTGTGGAGCCAGGGCGGGTCCGCTGATGGATCGCATCGGTCGGGAGGTCGAGCGCGAGCTCGCCCGGTCCGGGAGTCGTGACGCGATCCCTCTGTCGGCGATCACGGAGGTGTGGCCGCACGCGGTCGGGGAGACGGTGGCGCGCAAGGCCTGGCCTCTGCGCGTCTCCCGCGACGGAACCCTCCACGTCGCGACCGCGTCGGCGACCTGGGCACACGAGCTCGGCCTGCTTCAGGATCGGATCCTGACGGCTCTCGGCGAGCGGCTCGGCGATGCCGCTCCGGCCGGTTTGCGGTTCGCGGCAGGCCCGATCCCCGAGCCCGGAGCCGCCAGCACGACGTCCGAGACGGTCGAGACGGCGACGCCCGACGTCCCCCCGGAGATCGCCCGTGAGGCCGCTCTCGCCGCACGCGAGATCGACGATCCGGACCTGCGCGAGCTCGTGTCGCGGGCAGCTCGCGCGAGCCTCTTGAGGGCCAGGTCCGGCCGCTGATTCTGGTACACTTATCCAGCCCCGCAATATTGCGATTTGCAGGGCTTTTTTGATGGCAGAAGCAGCCTACACCGCTAAGGACATCACTGTCCTCGAGGGCCTCGACCCGGTCCGTCTACGACCCGGCATGTACATCGGGTCGACGGGCTCGCGTGGCCTGCATCACCTCGTCTACGAGGTCGTCGACAACGCGGTCGACGAGGCGCTCGCGGGACGCAACGACCTCGTCGACGTGACGATCCATCCAGACAACTCGGTCACGGTTCGGGACGCCGGAGCCGGCATCCCGGTCGATGTCATTCCCGAGCAAGGACTCCCTGCACTCACGGTGGTTCTGACGAAGCTGCACGCCGGCGGGAAGTTCGGCGGCGACGGCTACAAGGTCTCCGGAGGCCTGCACGGCGTCGGTGTGTCGGTCGTGAATGCGCTCTCCGAGTGGCTCGTCGCGGACGTCCGCCGCGACGGCAAGGTGTATCGCCAGGAGTTCGCGCGCGGAGAGCCCACGGGCGACATGGAGGCGATCGGCGTCTCCGGAAAGGACGAGTCCGGTACGACCATCGCATTCCTGCCAGACCCGGACGTGTTCGAGGAGACCGAGTTCTCTGCGGCGACGCTCTCCCAGCGCCTGCGCGAGACGGCGTTCCTCACGCGCGGCCTGCGCATCGTCCTGCGCGACGAGCGCGCCGGCGGGAAGACGGAGGAGTTCCACTACGAGGGCGGCATCCGCGACTTCGTCGCACACGTGAACGAGTCGAAGGACACGGTCCACAAGCACGTCGTGTACTTCGAGGGCGAGACCGACGACGGTCACGTCGAGATCGCGATGCAGTGGAACAGCTCGTACGTCGAGTCGGTCTTCTCGTTCGCGAACAACATCAACACCACCGAGGGCGGCGCGCACCTCTCGGGCTTCCGTGCCGCGCTCACCGGCACGCTCAACCGCTACGCGCGTGAGAAGGGGCTCCTGAAGGAGAAGGAGGAGAACCTCGAGGGCGAGGACGTCCGCGAGGGACTCGCCGCCGTCATCTCGGTGAAGCTGCGCAACCCGCAGTTCGAGGGCCAGACGAAGACCAAGCTCGGCAACCCGCCGATCGAGGGGCTCGTCAAGACGACCGTGAACCAGCGGCTCGCGCAGTTCCTCGAGGAGAACCCGACCGAGGCGCGGCAGATCATCACGAAGGCGGTGTCCGCGGCCCGCGCACGCCAGGCCGCGCGCAAGGCCCGCGAGCTGACACGCCGCAAGAGCGCGCTCGACTCGAACTCGCTCCCAGGCCGCCTCGCCGACTGCCAGATCTCCGACCCCGAGTCGGCCGAGCTGTTCCTCGTCGAGGGCGTGTCCGCCGGCGGCTCAGCTGTCGACGCGCGCGACCGCAGCTACCAGGCCATCCTCCCGCTCCGTGGGAAGGTGATCAACGCCGAGAAGAACCGGATCAACAAGGTCCTCTCGAACGAGGAGATCCAGGCGATCATCACCGCGATCGGCACCGGGATCGCGGACGAGTTCGACATCGAGAAGCTGCGCTACCACCGGATCATCGTCATGACCGACGCCGACGTGGACGGCGCGCACATCCGCACGCTCATCCTCACGTTCCTCTACCGGCAGATGCAGGAGCTCGTCGAAGGCGGATACGTCTACATGGCCGTACCGCCGCTGTACCGCGTCAAGATCGGCTCGCAGCAGCGCTACATCGAGAAGGAGTCGCAGTTCGAGGAGCTCCTCGCGCGCGAGCGCATCAAGGACATGGACGTCACCGACCGCAACGGCGAGACGCAGAAGCTCACCGAGACGCGGTACGGGAGGCTCGTCAAGGTGCTGAACGAGTTCGACGGCTGGGTCTCGCGCCTGCGCGAGGACTTCGGTGCGGGCGCCGCCAACTTCGTCGTCGACCACAGGCTGGTCGAGGCCGATGCCGCCTCCGTCGAGGATGCGCTCGCGGTGAGGGATGCGAACGGCTACGAGCTCGCGGTCCTCCAGGCGTCGGACGAGAGCACGGAGGTCAGGGTCGTCGAGCGCGAGACGGGCGCCGCGTCGAGCGTGGTCGTCCCGAGCACGCTCCTCTCGTCCCCGATCTATGCGAACGTGCGAAAGACGTACGCGCGGCTCGCCGAGATCGTCGGCCAGCCACCGTTCGACATTGCATTCGGCCGCAAGAAGCGTCACGTCGACACGTTCGGGCAGCTCCGCGAGGCGGCACTCGAGCTCGCCAAGGAAGGCCTGCAGCTGAGCCGGTTCAAGGGCCTCGGTGAGATGGACGCGGAGGAGCTCGCCGACACGACCATGGACCCGGCCAACCGCACGCTCATCCGCGTCGAGGTCGAGGACGCCGCGGCGGCCGACCGCGTGTTCTCGATGCTCATGGGCGACCAGGTCGAGCCGCGCCGCGCCTTCATCGAGCAGAACGCACGTGATGTGAGGTTCCTGGATGTCTGACGTCGTCGAGCCACTCGGCTCGGGCCGCATCGAAGGCCGCGAGCTCGAGCAGGAGATGCGCTCGAGCTTCATCGACTACGCGATGAGCGTCATCGTCGCCCGGGCGCTCCCCGATGCACGCGACGGCCTGAAGCCCGTGCACAGGCGGGTCCTCTTTGCGATGCACGAGGCCGGCCTGCAGCCGAATCGCCCGCGCCTCAAGTCGGCGCGCGTGGTCGGCGACGTCATGGGTTACTACCACCCGCACGGGGACCAGTCGATCTACGACACGCTCGTTCGCATGGCGCAGCCGTTCTCGTTGCGCTATCCGCTGGTGGACGGCCAGGGCAACTTCGGGAACATCGACGACTACCCGGCCGCCGCGATGCGGTACACCGAGTGCCGGCTCACGCGTCTCGCGACCGAGATGTTGCGGGACATCGACATGGACACGGTCGACTTCGGGCCGAACTACGACGAGTCGCGCCGCGAGCCGCTCGTGCTTCCCTCGCGCTTCCCGAACCTGCTCGTCAACGGCTCGTCCGGCATCGCCGTCGGCATGGCGACGAACATGCCGCCCCACCGTCTCGGCGAGGTCGTCGACGCGGTCGTCCAGCTCATCGAGAAGCCCGAGGCGAACGCGGACGACCTCATGAAGCACGTGAAGGGGCCCGACTTCCCGACCGGCGCGATCATCGTCGGCCGCTCGGGGATCCGCGACGCGTACCGCACCGGTCGCGGCCGCGTCATCATGCGCGCGCGCGCGCACGTCGAGGAGCTCCGCGGTGGGAAGAACGCGATCATCGTCACCGAGCTCCCGTACGGGGTGAAGAAGGGCGGCGACTCGGGTGTCATCAAGAAGATCGCCGACCTCGTGAACGAGAAGGTCCTGAGCGAGATCTCCGACGTGAAGGACCACTCCGACCGCACGGGCATGCGGATCCAGATCGACCTCAAGCGTGACGCGATCCCGCAGGTCGTCCTCAACAAGCTCTTCAAGCACACCGCGCTGCAGACGACATTCGGCTACAACGCCGTCGCGCTCGTGGACGGCGTCCCGCGAACGCTGTCGCTGCTCGAGCTCGTCACCCACTACCTCGACTACCAGCGCGAGATCGTCACGCGCCGGTCGAAGTACGAGCTGCGCAAGGCGCTCGAGCGAGCGCACGTGCTCGAGGGCTACCTCATCGCGCTCGACAACCTCGACGAGGTCATCGCGCTGATCCGCAACGCCGAGGACACCGACGCCGCGCGCGAGCAGCTCATGTCCCGGTTCGAGCTCTCCGAGGTCCAGGCGCAGGCGATCCTCGACCTCCGCCTCCGCCAGCTGACGGGTCTCGAGCGGAAGCGGATCGAGGACGAGCACGCGGATCTGCAGGAGCGCATCGCCGAGCTCCGCGCGCTCCTCGGCGATCCCGCGCTCGTGGATGCCGCCGTGCGCGACGAGATCCTGGAGCTGAAGGAGATCTACGGCAAGTCCGACGAGCGGCGCACCGAGATCGTCGCCGCCGAGTCGGAGCTCGAGCTCGAGGACATGATC
>DASUFC010000148.1:0-11484 GCA_036274755.1 Gaiellaceae bacterium | reverse complement strand
CACGCACATGGATCCGGAAACGGGCGCCGCGCTCGTTCGCGCGCACGCGGTGTGTCGGGCCCGTCCCGATCGAGGAGCAGCGCGGAGTGCAACGCTGCCACTCGACGACGAGGGTGAGGTTCTCGCCCGTCCAGCGTCCCGGCCGGGCGCGGAGCCGGTTGCCGATCCTCGGCGCGCCGGCGACGGACGGACGGACGACGACTCGCGGCGTGCTCTCGACGGGTCCCGTCAGCGCGGAGGTGCTCGTCCCGAAGCGTGCGCTCTCGACGACGCGTAGCCGCTCGCCGGCGTCGGCCGCTCCCGGCTCGTACGTCGATCCCGTCGCTCCGGGAATCGCCGCGCATCCGGCAGTGCCGCAGCGCTCCCACTGATACGTCACCTCGAGGCCAGCGCCGGACCAGATGCCGCTGAGTGCCTCGAGCGCCTGGCCCGTGGCGGGCCTTCCGAAGACGACCGGCTGCAACCTCGGCCCCGGTGCTCCCAGGTTCCGCAGTGCGGCGGCGGCGTCGGGGATGCCGTACAGCGTGCCGCTGACGGGCTGCGTCGACGCCGCGAGGCTCGCTTCGATCGCTGCGGCGGTCGCATAGGGAGCCTGCGTGCGCATGAGGGCAACGATCCCGCTGATCAGCGGGGATGACACCGAGGTGCCGCACCCGACGCCGAAGCCGCCTCCGAGAACGGCGATCGGCGCACACTCCGGGGCGGCGAAGCGCACCCACGTGCCGCGATTCGAGAAGTCCGCGAGGCGACCCGCGTCGGTCCAGGCGCCGACGGAGATCGCGCCCCGCATCCCTGCCGGGAACGCCGGCCGGTCGGATGCGTCGTTTCCGGCCGCCGCGACGACGAGCACGCCTGCCGCGCGCGCTCTCGCGACCGCCGTCGCCAGGTCGGGCGGTGAGTTCGGCCCGTACAGGCTGATGTTCACGACCGCCGCTCCGTGATCGACGGCGTAGTCGATCGCGTCCGCGGTGTTGGTGTTCAGGGCGAAACCTCCGGGACCGACGACCTGGAGCGGGAGGACCGAGCAGCGGAAGCACGCGCCGACGCCGCCGATCCCGTTTCCGGCTCGTGCGGCGGCGACGGACGCGACCGCGGTGCCGTGCCCGTCGAACGGCGTGACGGAGCTCGTCCTCGCGACGAAGTCGTACCCGGGGAGGACAGCGCCTTCGAGATCGGGGTGCGGCGCCTCGACACCTGAGTCCACGATCGCGATGACGACGTTCGGCGAGCCGCCCGTGATGTCCCAGGCGGACGGCAGGTTCAGCGCGGCGTACGCGGGGTGCGTCGCCGACGGATCGCTCGGCGTGAGTGCATCTGCGCCGACTGCGAGCGCTCCCGCGGCCACGATCGTGAGGCCTGCGGCTGCGATCCGACGCCGGAGACGTGCTCGCATCGTGGGACGGTAGCGACGGCCCTAGACTCGCGCCATGCGCCGGGTCTTGCTCGCCGTCGGTGTCGGCCTCGCGCTCGCGGACTCGTCCATCGTCACGCTCGCGCTCCCGCGGATCCTCGGCGACTTCGACGTCTCGATCACCTCGGTCGCCTGGGTGCTGACCTCGTTCAACCTGGTGCTCGCGCTCGTCGCGGTCCCGGCCGCGTACGTCTCGCGACGGCGGCCGCGCACGTCGTTCGGCGCCGGTGTCGCCGTGTTCGCCGTGGCGTCGCTCGTCTGCGGCCTTGCTCCGGAGTTCGGCGTCCTCGTCGGCGCTCGCTGCGTCCAGGCGGTCGGCGCGGCGTTCCTCGTCACGGCCGCGCTCGATCTTCTCTCACAGCTGGACGGCGACCAGGGAGCGCTGCGCGTCTGGGTCGCGGCGGGCGTGCTCGGAGCCGCGCTCGGGCCGGCGGCCGGCGGAGTCCTCACGCAGGTACTCGGCTGGGAGTCGATCTTCCTCGCCCAGGTCCCACTCGCCCTTGCGCTCCTTCTCGCGGTGCGGGGTCTGACAGAACGTTCAGTGGCGCCACCGGCCGGCCGCCCCGCGATTCCGGCGAATCTGGCGCTGCTTCTCGTCGCGGGCGGGCTCGTGGCCGCGCTCTTCCTCGTCGTGCTCCTGCTCGTCGACGGCTGGGGCATGTCGCCCGCAGCCGCGGGTGTCGTCGTCACCGTGATGCCGCTCGTCGCGATCGCGGTCGGGCGTCTGAGGCCACGCTCGGTCGGGGTCGTCCAGGCGTGCGCCTGCGGCGTCATCCTCGTGGCGGGCGGTCTGGCCGCGCTTGCGCTTATGCCGCACGCAGGCTGGGGCTGGACGATCCCGCCCCAGGTGCTCGTCGGAGCAGGCCTCGGGCTCACCGTGGGTGGTCTCACCGAGCTCGCCGTGCGGGACCGACCCGACCAGGTCGTCCACGGCGGCTGGACGCTCGCATCCCGGCATGCGGGTGTGGTTCTCGGCCTGCTGCTGCTCGCCCCCGTTCTCACCTCGGCGCTCGACGAGAGCCGTGACGAAGCGATTCGCTCCGGCGCCGCGATCGTCCTCGACAGCCGCATCGCACCGTTGCAGAAGCTCGGAGTCGCCCAGGACGTCCTCGCCGAGGTCGATCGCTCGCGGGACGCGGGTGAGCTGCCCGACGTCCAGCGCGCGCTCGCGGGCCGCGCCGCCGACGACGAGCAGTGGACGTCGCTCGTCTCGGGTCTCCAGGATCAGCTCGACCGTGCCGTGACGAGCGCGTTCTCCGGGCCGTTCCTGCTCGCCGCCGCGCTCGCACTGGCCGCGCTCGTCCCACTCGCCTTCGTCCGGCGGAGGCCGGAATGAGACGGGTCCTGCCGTTCCTCGTCGCGCTCGGCCTCGTCGCGCTCGTGATCGTCCCGTACGTCGCCCTGGGCGGGGGCACGTTCGAGCCGACGCCTGTCGCGGACCCGTGCGCGCCGCGCTCCTACCCGGAGGCGGAGGGGCTGGGCGAGACGATCGAGCGGATAGCACTCACGGCCGTCGACGGCGTCGCTTGCAAGCTCGGCGTCTCCCGCGAGGACCTCGTGCTCGCGCTCCGTAGCCAGGATGCGTTCGATCGATTCGCGACGAAGAACGGCATCGAGCGCTCGGAGGCCGAGGCCGCGATCCACGACGGGCTCGTGGAGGCCGTGGACAAGGCGGAGCGGGACGGGACGCTTCCGGGGCTCGTCGCGCCACTCGTCCGCAAGGCGGCGGAGAACGTCCCGCCGTGGCTCCTGCTCGAGACGCTCGAGCGCCTCGGCAGCTTCCTTCCGGGCTAGGCGTGTCACGGCGGCCGCGGCCGCGAAGCGGACGCCTTCAGGGGTCTTCGCGCGGCCGCATGCCCGCGCGAGCGGGTGTGCGGCCTTGCGCAGCTAGTCGAGATCCGGAAGCTCGGCGAGCCAGGGCGTGCGGTAGCCCGTCTCGTCCCAGACGACCGGGAAGAACGACTCGTCGAGGGAGAGGTCGCCGTGCCGGCGGTAGCGCGAGTACGTGACGTCGACGTTCGTCTCGTGGAAACGCGTCTCGACCGGGACGAAGTGGGAGACGAGCGCCATGCGCGCGACCGAGCCCGAGGTGTTCGGCGCCGAGCCGTGCCAGGTCAGCCCGTGGTGGAACGAGCCGCCGCCCGGCTTCACGACGACGGGCACGGTCTCCGGCTCGACGCCGTCCGGTGCAGCGTCGCGTGCGCCCGCGAGCCAGTCGTCGGGTGCGTGGAACTGCGAGCGCGCCGGCGGCGACTTCGGCCAGGCGTGCGATCCGCGGACGAACTCCAGCGGACCGGCGTCCGGCTGCGTCTCGTGCAGTGAGATCCAGCAGGTGATCATCTCCGACGGCACGAGGTAGTCCGCGTACGAGGAGTCCTGGTGGAACCCGATCGCCTTCGTGCCGGGCGGCTTCCAGAGGACGTTGTCCTGGAGGATCCGCACGCCGCGGTAGCCGCCGAGCTGCGACGCGAGGCGTCCCGTGCGCTCGGAGAGCACCTGCGCCGCGACGACCGTGTCGGCCTTCCACGCATTGCAGAGCTGCCGTGTTCGGTCCTCGGGGTCGCGGCCCGGCACCCAGTTGACCTCGTCCGGACGGATGCCGGTCTCGTACTCGCCGACGAAGAGCTTCAGGTACCGCTCGCGGAGGAGGTCGAGCCCGCGCTCAGATACGAGCCCTTCCTCGACGACGAGAAAGCCGTCCCGGGAGAACGCCTCGATCTGCTCCGCGGAGAACGACTCGGTCAGGAGCGCGGCCTCGTCTTGTCCGGGTCGTAGAACGGGAAACGGACGACGGTCGCGCCGATCCGCTTCTGCAGGCCGTCGAGCTTGCCCACCTCGAGCTTCGTGTCGAGCTCCGCGTACTGCACGGCGACGCGTGCGAGCGCGATGTTCTTCTTGAGGATCGGGCTGCGCGTCCCGCTCGTCACGACGCCGACCCGTTGGCGCCCGACGTAAAGCTCGTCGCCGTGCCCCGCCGTCTCGGAGCCCTCGAGCTCCAGCCCGACGAGAACGCGCTGCGGATGCGCCTTGCGATCCTCGAGCGCCGCGCGGCCGACGAAGTCGTCGTCCGTCTTCAAGTCCACCGCGAACGAGATGCCCGCCTCGAAGGGATCGACCTGGTCGTCGAACTCGTAGCCCGCGAAGATGAGGCCCGACTCGATGCGCAGGATGTCGAGCGCCTCGAGCCCGAGCGGCTTCAACCCGTGTTCCTCGCCGGCCTCCCAGATCGCGTCCCACACCGCAGGGCCGTCGGACGGGTGGCACCAGACCTCGTAGCCGAGCTCGCCCGTATAGCCGGTGCGCGAGACGACGATCGGGATGCCGTCGTACGTCCCGATGCGCCCGACCGTCAGGCGGAACCACTTGAGGTCCTCGAGCGACGTCTGTGTCGGCGGTGTCCACACGATCTTCTTGAGGAGCTCGCGGCTCTCCGGCCCCTGCACGGCGACGTTGTGGAGCTGGTCGGTCGAGGGCTTGATCCAGACCTTCAGCTTCTCGCGCTCGGCGAGCTCTGCCAGCCACACGCCGTCGTACTCGTCGCCGCCGACGAAGCGGAAGTTGTCCTGACCCAGGCGGTAGACGGTCGCGTCGTCGATCATGCCCCCCGCCTCGTTGCAGAGCGCCGTGTACGTCACCTGGCCGACCGACAGGCGCCGCGCGTCGCGCGTGATCGCCTTCTGGACGAGCGCTTCGGCGTCCGGGCCGAGGATCTCCCACTTGCGAAGTGGCGAGAGGTCCATGATCGCGACCTTCTCGCGGCAGGCCCAGTACTCGGCGATGGCGCCCTCGTTGTCGAAGCAGTGCGGGAGCCAGTAGCCCCGGTACTCGACGAAGCTCTTCGTCAGGTCGCTCGTCCGCGGGTGGAACGTCGTCTCCTTCGTGAGCACCGGGTCGGCGTCGGCGGTGACGCGTCGTGCGATCGCGACCGAGAAGGTGTTGTCGGGGGCGTACACGCGGACGTGGATCGGCGTGATCTGCCAGCCGTTCGCCGGGTCGATGTCGTCCGGGCACGCCGACGACGCGCACACGAGGTCGCTCATCGCGCGCAGCAGGACGTAGTCGCCGGGGCGCGACCACGGCTCGTCCATGACGAACACGTTGTTTGCGTCGAAGCCCGTGTTGTAGAAGAAGTTGAGCGCCTCCCAGCCCGCCCGCTCGGCGATGCCGAAAGGCGTCACCTCTCGGTTGAAGTTGTCCGAGCAGTTGACGTGGCCGGGATAGCCCTGGTCCTCGTAGTACTTGGCCGTGCAGGCGAGGCCGAACGTGTCGTGGCGGCCGACCGTGTCGCGGACGACCTCGATGAGGGGGTCCTGATCGACGTCGTAGAACTTCCCCTGTAGCCCGGGCATCGGATACGCCATGCCCATAAGCGAGCGCGTGGTCGTCGCGTCGAGCCCGCGCTCGAGGCCGGCCTGGAGCTTCCCGTGGTGGAACGCGAGGAAGTCCGAGCACTGCTTGCCCTCGACGTCGATGACCTGGATGAACTCGCCCTTGCGGACCTCGTACGCGAGCGCGCTCGCGGCATCGACGCGGAAGTCGAGGCGCGGCTCGGCAAGCGGCGGCGGGAGCTCCTGCTGCTCGTAGCTGCGAGGCTGGGCGCGCCGGACCTCGACGAGCAGCTCGGACGCGGGCGGCTCGCCGTCCACGATGCGCCCTCCCGGCGCTGCGACGACGATCGTCACGGCACGGTCGGCGCGGAAGGTCTGAGCCGAGCCCGGGGGTGACCACTCGCCGAAGAGCCTGATCGCGACGGCCTCTGCGGGGTCGAGCCCGCGCGAGCCGAGCTCGTGGGCGAGCAGGCTGCCGTTCCGCTCCGCGAGCGCCGCGCGCACCACCGTCGCCGGGGTGTCGGCCTTCGCCTCGAGCGCCGCCGCGTCGTCGCGGCCGTCCTCGCCGAGGACCGTCACCTCGGCCGCCTGGCTGCCGCGTGTGTCGACGACCGTCATCCGCTCGTCGGGCCCGAGGGCAAACACGGTCGCCCCGCCCGGCCGGACGAGGTAGGTCTCGAGGAACGGGTCCTCGGGTAGCAGCCCCCGGATCAGGGCCGGTGTCGTGCTCATGTCAGGCGCTCGCGGGCGCCTTCGCCTCCATCTCGGCCGCCTCGGCCATGAGCTTCTCCGCGAGCTCGCGCTTCCCGTCTGCGTCGAGCTTCTTCACTTCGTTCTCGACGGCACGGCGGTTGTACGACTGGTTCCAGTAGTCGAGCGCCTCGAAGCCCAGCAGGACGGCCTTGCCGACGAACTGCCGGAGCACCTCGTTCGTCGGGCCCATGACCCAGCCCGCCTTCGCGTCGCGGAGGTACCGCTCGAGCTCCATGTCTCGCTTGTAGCCCGAGCCTCCGCAGGCGTGGAGCATCTTGTCGACGACGTGCGCGACGTTCTTCGCCGCCTCGAACTTGATCTGCCAGGCCCAGTGCAGGAAGTCGGCGCGTGCGAGCTCGCCGACCGCGAGCACCTTCGTGTTGTCCTCGGTCGCCTTGTCCATCGCCTGCGCGACGGAGAGGACGAAGAGGCGGCAGGCGTTCGTGTCCATGAGCGCCTCGCCCACGTAGTCCTGGATCGTCGGGTAGTCCGCGACGCGCAGGCCGACGTCGACGTGCCGCTTGCGGGTCGTGTGGCGCTTCGCGATGTCGATCGCGCCGAGCGCGATGCCGTTCCAAACGGACGAGGAGCCGATGAGGAACCAGGGGTCGACCGACTCGTCGTTCGACGCGGCGCCGTCGCCGACGGGGCCGACGAGCTGGTCGCCGGGGATCTCGACGTCGGGCACCTCGAGCGGGCCGGACTGGTTCCCGCGCAGCCCGAGCGCATCCCAGAGAGACGGCTGCGCCTGCGCGGACTCGCCGTCGATGACGAAGACCGAGAGGTCGTCGTAGCCCGAGAAGTCCGGGCTCGTCGTCTGTACCACGTAGAAGTCGGCGAATCCGGCCGAGGTCGTCCACGACGCCTTCTTGCGCACCTTGAACCCGCCGTTGACCTTCTCGGCGCCGGAGGAGATCGGGTACCAGAAGTGCGAGCCCGTCTCGGGGTCGGAGTAGGAGAGCGTCCCGATCTTCCCGGAGTTGAGCGGCCGGATGTACTTCTCGATCAGCTCCTCCGTCGGCCGGAACATGATCGCGTTGACCGCGCCGATGTGCATGACGTAACACATCGCGGTCGACGCGCAGCCGTAGCGCGCGATCGTCTCGCACGTCATCGCGTACGCCACGTGGTTCTCGCCGAGACCGCCGTACTCCTCGGGGACGGTGAGCGCGAGGAAGCCGTGCTCCCCGAGCAGCTCGAGGTTCCGGCGCGGGTAGAGCAGCTCGTCGTCGGAGCGCTTCGCGTTCGCCCGCATCTCCTTCTCGCAGAGCTCGATGAGCGTCGCGCGGAGCTCCTTCTGGCGCTCGGTCAAGACCCAGTCGGGATCCCACTCGTAGCCGAGCCCCCAGAACGGCTCGCCTCCCCACGTCTTCTCGGACATGCTCACCTCCACCGGATTGGCCTTCTCACGGAGATCCTAGGCCGCGCCGCCCGAACGCGGCAAGGCGGTCGGTCCGGCGCTCGTACACTCACGCCCGTGCCACAGCGCAAGACCGTCACCGTGCTCTTCGCGGACGTCGTGGGGTCGACGAGCCTCGGCGAGTCGCACGACCCCGAGACGACGAGGAGCGTCCTCGATCGCTTCTTCGCCGAGGCACGCACGATCGTCGAGCGGCACGGAGGCTCGGTCGAGAAGTTCATAGGCGACGCCGTGGTCGCGCTCTTCGGCGTGCCCGTCGTGCACGAGGACGACGCGCTCCGCGGACTGCGCGCCGCGGACGAGCTGCGCGCCGCGCTCGAGCGCCTCAACGAGTCGTTCGCGCGGGTCGGGATCGAGATCGAGCTCCGCATGGGAGTGAACACGGGCGTCGTGGTCGTGGACGAGTCCCGAACGGACGGGTTTCGCGCCTCGGGCGACCCGATGAACGTCGCGGCACGCCTCGAGCAGAGCGCCGAGGCGGGGGAGATCCTGATCGGGAGCCTGACGCGCGACCTCGGCGGCGAGGCGATCGAGGTCGAGGAGGTCCCGCAGCTCGACGTCAGAGGAAAGGCGCGGCCGCTCTCGGCCTACCGGCTGATCCGCGTTCTTCCGGACGTCGATCCGTATCGCCGCGAAGGCGACGCCCCGGTCGTCGGCCGCGAGCACGAGCTCGAGCTCCTGGCCGGAGCCTTGCGCGACGCTGTCGAATCGAAGCGCTGCGTCTCGTGCGCGGTCGTCGGGCCCCCCGGGATCGGAAAGTCGCGCCTCATCCGCGAGTTCGTCGAGCGCACGGGCGAGGAGGTCCAGGCGCTCGCCGGACGATGCCCCGCGTACGGCGAGGGCGTGACCTTCCTTCCGTTGGCGGAGGCGCTCCAGCCCTTGCTCGGGGACGATCCGACGGCCGTCCTGCTCGACCTGCTCGGAGACGTCGAGTGGCGCGAGTCGGCAGCGGCCCAGGTCGAGGTCGCGGTGGGGCTCCGCGCGGGGTCGGTGTCGGCGGAGGAGGCCTTCGCCGCGCTGCGCGTCGTCCTCGAGGCGCTCGCGCGCAGGCGTCCGCTCGTCCTCGTCGTCGACGACGTCCACTGGGCGGAGCCCCACCTGCTGGATTTCCTGGAGTACCTCGCCGCGACGTCCAGTGACGGCCCGATCCTGCTCGTCTGTACGAGCCGCCCCGAGCTCGTCGACCAGCGGCCGAGCTGGACGGCGCCGCGCGACAACACGCTCGTCATCGGTCTCCGCCCACTCGGCTCGGACGACGCCGCCGAGCTCGTCCGCCACCTTCGGAGCTCGCACGGTTTACGCACGACGGAGATCTCGCCCATCGTCGAAGCGGCCGACGGCAACCCGCTCTTCCTCGAGCAGCTCCTCGCGCTGAACGCCGGCGCGCGGCCGAACGAGAAGCTGGTGGTGCCCCCGACGATCCAGGCGCTTCTCGCCGCCCGCCTCGACCAGCTCGACGGCCCGCAGCGGCGAGTCGTCGAGGCTGCGTCGATCGAGGGGCGGTTCTTCCGCCGCGCCCACGTCGAGGCGCTCGTGAACGGGGACGGGTCCCTCGGGGACGTCGACGCCGCCCTGCAGCTCCTCGCGCGCCGTCAGTTCGTGCGGCCGGTCGACGATCCGCACGGCGACGACGACGTCTTCGCCTTCGTGCACGCGCTCGTCCGCGACGCGGCGTACTCGGCGGTCTCGAAGGCGCGTCGCGCCGCGCTCCACGTTCGGCTCGCGGAGATCTTCGAGCTCGAGGACGGGTCCCTCGACGAGATCGTGGGGCACCACCTGGAGGACGCGGCCCGCCTGCGCCTCGAGCTCGGGCGCGCCGACGACGAGACGAGGTCGCTCGAGGAGCGCGCGGGATGTCATCTCCTCGCTGGCGGCGAGCGCGCGCTCGGGCTCGGCGACAACGGCGCGGCGATCAAGTTGCTCGAGCGGGCGGTCGGCCTCGTCGGAGCGGACAGTCCGGAAGGACGCATCGCTCGGCTCCAGCTCGGCAGCGCGTCGGCCGGCGCGGGTCGTCTCCAGTTGGCGGAGGAGCGGTACGAGGAGGTGATCTCCACCTCGCGCGACGGCGCCGATCGCGTCCTCGAGCTGCGTGCCCGTGTCGCGCTCGCGACGCTCGAGGCGCAGACCGACGTGGACATCTCCATGGCGGAGCTCGAGGGAATGGCGATGAGCACGCTCGAGGAGCTCGAGGCGCTCGGCGACGAGCGCGGACTCGCGAGCGCCTGGTACCTCGTGCACTGGGCGCGCTTCCGGAGGGGGCGCTTCACCGACGCGATCGCCGCGCTCGAGCGCGTCGCCGACCTCGCGCGGAGCGCGGGCGACTCGCGCGAGGAGGTGCGCGCGCTCGGCCAGATCGCGATGGCGACGATGTGGGGCCGCACTCCCGTCGACGAGGCGCTCGTGATGGTCGAGGCACTCGTCGAGCGCTCCGGGCACTCGAGGCTCATGGAGGCCTTCGCCGAGCGCGTCCGTGGCGGGTTCACGGCATTGACCGGCGACTTCGAGCAGGGCCGCGAGCACTGCCGGCGCGCGGTGGAGATCTACGAGGATCTCGGCCAGACGATCTCCGCCATCGGCGTCTCGTCGGAGCTACAGCGCATCGAGCGGCAGGCGGGCCGCCCCGACATTGCGGAGGCGATCCTGCGGGACGCCTACTCGCGCTTCGTCGTGCTCGGCGATCTCGGCTACCTCTCCTGGGTCGCTCCGGGTCTCGCGCGCATACTCGCCGAGCGGGGCCGTGCCGAGGAGGCGACGGAGCTCGCGCGGGTCTGCCGTGAGGAGCTCCAGCGCGATCACGCATATGCACAGGCGGCGTCCCGTCTCGCGGATGCGACGGTCCTTCTGTCGGCGGGCCGGGCGGCGGAAGCGCGCGTCGTCGTCGAGCAGGCGCTCGCGATCTTCGAGCAGACGGACATGATCTACATGCAGGCCGATGCGCTCGCGATGCTCGCGGACGTGGATCGGGTCGAAGGGGACGAAGCGTCCGCCCGCGCGCATGTCGCGGCGGCGCTCGCGCTCTACGAGCTCAAGGGCGACGTCGTGTCGGCGGGACGGCTGAGGGAGCGCGTCTAGCTCCAGCGCGGCGAGAACGAGGCGTCCGGATCGCGCGGAAGGCCGTCGTCGGCGAGCGCGTCCCAGTCAGCGACCTGGTGCGTGTAGATGTGCGCGGCGCGTCCGAGACCGCTCAGCTCGTCGAGCGTGCCCGCCGCGATCCCCGTGCGCTCGGCGTCCGCGGCCTTCCAGAAGAGACTCGAGCCGCAACTCGCGCAGAACGCGCGCCGCGCGCGGCGATTGCTGTCCGGGCTCTCGATCCAGCGGAGCGTGTCTCCTGCGACGACGAGGTCGTCGTCGTGTGCCGAGGCGAATGCTCCCGCGCCGGTGCCGCTCCAGCGACGGCACTCGACGCAGTGACAGAGGACGACGTCGCGGAGGAGCCCGCGCACCTCGTAGGTCACCGCGCCGCACAGGCAGCGCCCACTCGCCCTGATCTCACCCATGTCGAGACGCTATCCGCGCGCGGCACCGTGTTAGCGTCGCCGTGACGAAAGGCGAGCCATTCGAGGCACAGGAAC
>DASUFC010000147.1:0-9561 GCA_036274755.1 Gaiellaceae bacterium | reverse complement strand
GCGCTCGTCGGGATCGTCCTCGTGCTCGTCCGGGAACGGCAGAGCCTCTTCTGGCGCTACGTCCTGCTCGCGACGCTGCTCGTGCCGGTCCCCGCCGCGCTCACGGTCGACCGCTACAACGCGATCCGACTCGCGACGCTGCCGGTGTTCGTGCTGGTGCTGGCGGTGCCCGCGCTCGCAGAGCTGCTGGCGGCACTCAGGACGAGCTGGGCCGCACGCGTCGCCACGGCGATCCTCGCGGCCACCATCGTCTTCCAGTTCGGCCAGTTCCTCGACAGCTATCGGACGCGAGGCCCCGCGCGGATCGTCCTCTTCGACGCTGGCGTCATGGCGCTCCTCGAAGAGCCGCTCGCCTCCGGCCAGCCGATCTACACGGACTTCGACGACCGGGGAGCACAGGCGCAGGCGCGCTGGCGTGCCGCGGTCGCAGGCGTCCCTCAGGACCGGGTCGTGATCCTGCCCGACGGCGGAATCCCCCCGTCGGGATCCCTCGTCTTCCTCCGCTTCCAGGACTGCGACTACCCGTGCGAGGAGGTCGCGCAGTGGGAGGACTACCGCCTCGTGCGCGCGACCGGCTGAGCTCGCTGCGCTACGAGTGCGTCTCGAGCGGCGTTCCGGTCGAGAGCCAGTCGACGCGCCCCAGCCACCGCTCGCGGTTGTCCGCGTACCAGCGGATGGTGTCGAGCACGCCCTGCTCCCACGTCGTCCGTGGCTGCCAGCCCGTCTCCGACGTGAGCTTCTCGTGCCCGACGCGCAGCGCCATGACCTCGCTCGATCCCGGGCGATGCCGCGATGGCGTCGTCACGACCTCGCGCCCCGCGGGCCAGAAGCCCTCGTCCTCGCCGACGCGGAGGATGAGGTCGACCCAATCGCGCATCGAGATGTTCTCGCCCTGCCCGTAGACGTAGACGTCGCCCGGGGCGCCTTTGGCGGCGACCGTCAGGTGCCCGCGCACACCGTCGGTGCAGAAGCAGAAGTCGCGGAGCGGGTCGAGCGCCCCGAGTTCGATCGTCTCGCGCGTGAGCGCCTGCGTGATGATCGTCCCGGTGACGTAGCGCGGGTTCTGCCGCGGCCCGTAGTTGTTGAACATGCGCGTGACGACTCCCGGGACGCCGAACGCGTCGTGGTAGTTCATCGTCAGGAAGTCCGCCGCGACCTTCGCGGTCGCGTAGATCGACTTCGGGTTGATCGGAGAGCGCTCGTGCAGGATCAACCCGCCCTCGTCGTCGAAGTCGTGGTGGTCGGAGACCGCCTCGCGCACGTTCCCGTACTCCTCCGACGTGCCCGCCGTGTCGAACTTCTCGAGCTCGAGCCCCGCATCGACGACTGCCTGCAGGAGGTTGAGCGTCCCGAGCACGTTCGCGGCGACCGTCTCGTAGGGGCGATGCCAGGACTCGCCGACGTGCGCCTGGGCCCCGAGGTGGAAGATGTAGGGGCGATCCGTGGACGTGTCTCGTAGCTCGCGCACGAGGTAGTCGACCGAGGTGCGGTCGGTGAGGTCTGCGAAGTGCACCTTCAGGCGGTTGCGGAGGTGCCCGATGTTGTTGAGCGCGCCGCTCGACGTCGCGCGCACGAACGCGTGCACGTTCGCGCCGAGCTCCACGAGTGCATCTGTGAGATGCGAGCCCATGAAGCCGTCGGCGCCGGTGACGAGCACGGTGCGGCCCTCGTACACCGCCGCGTAGTCGCCACGGAGGTCGTCGAGCGCGGAGCCTGTCCAGAGGGTGTCGTTCGGCATGGTCCGTACGCTTCCGCGTCGGTGCGCAAGCGTACAGCCTCGCCCGGACTCGGCTCTCTCACGAGCGCTGCGCTCACGGCGACCTCGACGCTCGTCGTCTCAGGGTTCGCCGCCGTCGTCGGCGTGATCATCGCGCACGAGTTCGGGAGAACGGACGCGACGGATGGCTTCTTCGCCGCCTACGGCGTCTACATCGTCGTCGTCCTCGCGTCGCAGGCGATCAGGATCGCGGTGCTGCCGTCCCTCGCGCGCGCCCGCAGCGAGCGGCATCTGGCAGGCGCCGTCGCGGGATTCGCGATCGCGCTGGCCGTCGTCGCCGTCCCGCTTCTCGTCGTGGCATACGCAGCGACGGGGCCGATCGCAGACGTGCTGACGGGCTCGGGCTCGCCGACCGCGCAGAGCGTGTGTGCCGACGCGCTCCGCTGGCTCCTCCCGGCCGCCATCGCGCACCTCTTCGCAGGGCTCGCCGCGAGCGGTCTGGCCGCGCTCGACGACTACGCGATCGCCGCTGCGGGGTACGCGCTCGGGAGCGCAGCTGCGCTCGTCTTCATCCTGAGCCGCGTCGACACGGACGGGATCGCGGCGCTCTGGCACGGCGTGGCGCTGAACGGAGCCGTCTCCGTCTGCGTGCCCGCCGTCGGCCTCGCGCTGCGCGCGCTCCGCGCGCGGATGCCGGCGACCGCTGTCCGCCCCTCCGGGCTTCCGCTCCGGGCTCGGCTCGGGATCTTCGCGACCGCCGCCTCACTCCCGATCGCGCTCCAACTCCTGTACGTCCTCTGCCTCCCGTTCGCCGGGCGCGTGGAGTCCGGCGCGGTCACGAGCTTCGGGTACGCGTACCTCGCGGCGGCCAGCCTCGTGTCGACGACCGCCTTCTCCATCGGCCTCGTGTCGTCGGTTCCGCTGACCAGGATCGGGCTCGACGGGAAGGCCGTCGCGCGCCACGTCTCGTCGGCCGGCTGGGTTGCGCTCACGGTGATCGGCGCGGCGGTCGGTGCGTTCGCCGTTGCGGGGGGCCAGATCGTCGAGCGGGTCCTCGGCGACGCGTACGGCGGAGACATCGGAACCGAGGTGAGCCGGCTCGTCGTCGTGCTGAGCCCGTGGATGATCGCGTCCGTCGGCGTCAACGTGTCGTTCCCGCTCGCATTCGTCGTCGGCAGGCTCCGGCTACTCCCGCTCATCGGTGCGGTCGCGCTCGTGGCGCAGCTGCTTCTCGCCTGGATCGGCTCGGAGCTGTTCGAGCTCGACGGCCTCGCCGTATCGCTCGCGCTGACAACGCTCCTCGTCCTCGGCCTCCTCCTGCGTGAGCTCGATGCGGTTTCCCCCGGCCTTTGGGGGATCGCGCGTGCAGCGGTCGTGATCGCGGGCGTCGCGGTGATCGCGTTCCTCCCGCTGGGGCTCGCCGTGGGCTCCGTCGCAGCGGCGATCGCCGGCGTGGCGGTCTATGCGGGTGTGCTTGCCGTCTGGCGCCCAGCCGGGCTCACCGGTTCGTGGAGCTACCTTCGCGCGCTGCGCTGACCGCGGCGCGATACACGTCGTCGTGCCGCCGCGCGACCTCGTCCCACGTGAACCCCCGCGCTCGAGCGATGCCGAGGTGGCGCAACTCGTCGCGACGGCTGTCAGCCTCGAGGATCGCGGCGCTCATCGCCTCGACGTCCGTCGGATCGAACAGGACGGCCGCGTCTCCGCAGACCTCGGGAATGGCGCCGGCGTTCGACGCGGCGACGGGACACCCGCAGGCCATCGCCTCGAGCGGAGGGAGGCCGAAGCCCTCGTACAGGCTCGGATAGACGAGGCATGCCGCGCGGCGGTAGAGCGAGGCGAGCTGCGAGGCCGGCACCTCGCCGAGGCTCTCCACGCCCTCCGGAAGAGGCTCGAGCCGGTCGAGCCCGCCGCCCGTGAGGATGAGCCGGAGCTGCGGCCGCGTCTCACGCAGCGCACCGAACGCCTTGAACAGCCTCGCGTGATTCTTGTGCGGCCAGCCGCGCGCCGGGTACAGGATGATCGGCTCGCGCTCCTCGTCGGACGGGTGGAAGACGGTGTGGTCGATCGCGAGCGGTACGACGTGGGTCTTGTCCGGATCGAGGTCGAGGGCGTCCCGGGCTCGCTCCCGGACGAACGCACTCGTCACGACGACGGCGCTCGCAGAGCGAGCCGCGCGGTCGTAGGCGAGGCGCCGGAACGAGCGGCGCGCCGGCCCGAAGAACTCCGGCAGGTCGCGGTGCTGCACGTCGTGCAGGGTCACGATCGTCGGCGCGTGGACACGCGGCGAGGGCACCGTCAGGGGGTAGTGGACGGCGTCGAGTGTCGACAGCTGGTCGCCGACCCCCTTCGTCCGCCGCGCCTGCAGCGCAGTCGTGACGATACGGAGCGGTCCCTTCTGTCCGACCCGCGCGTCCTTCACCTCGATCGCGGGAAGGCTCCCGGCCGCCTCCTTCGCGCGAGCGGGCACGAGCACCGCGTAGTCGAGGGTCCCGACGCGCCCGAGTGCCGCCACGAGCTCGCGGGCATACGTCTCGGAGCCGCCCATGTCTCCGGGCGAGAACGTCAGCAGGGAGAGACCGACGCGCACCGTCTCAGCGTACTCGTGGACCCCGCTAGCCGATCCTGTGCGGGGGCTAGAATGCCCCGATGCCTTCTGGCGACGCCGAAAATGGCGATTCTGCAGGGGTTTCTTCACACGAGCCCGTTGACGTCGAGTCCCTCTTCCAGGCCCTGCGCGAGGAAGTACGCCGGTCGGGCGCGGATCCCGGCGCCGGTGTCGGGGACGAGGAGGAGCGCCGCGTCGCGCGCGCCGAGGCCGAGCGTCTCTGGCCGGTGTCCGCGGACCGGTCGCTCCGGCTCCGTCCCGGTGTTCGAGGAGGTCTCGGTACGCCCGTCAAGGCCGTGCTCCGCAAGCTCATGCGCTGGTACGTGGAGCCGCTCGCGTACGACCAGCGCTCGTTCAACGCCGCCGCTCTGCGTCTGATCGACGACCTGCAGGACCAGGTCGACCGTCTGCAGGCCGAGCTCGACGCGGCACGCGCGCAGGGCAGATGAGGATCGCGGTCTGCAGGCCGCAGGTGCCGTTCGCTCACGGCGGCGCCGAGATCTTCACGGACCGCCTCGTGGAGGAGCTCCGCGCGCGCGGCCACGACGCCGATCTCGTCTCCGTTCCGTTCAAGTGGTACCCGGGGTCACGTGTGCTGACGCAGGCGTTCCTCTGGCGCATGCTCGACCTCGAGGAGGCGGACGGGCAGCGGATCGATCTCGTGGTGGCGACGAAGTTCCCCTCCTACCTCGTGCGGCACTCCGAGAAGCGCGTCTGGCTCGTCCATCAGTTCCGGCAGGCCTACGAGCTCGACGGGACCGCCCTCGGACAGTTCGGTGACTCTTCCGACGACCGCGCGCTGCGCCGCAAGGTGCAGGCGCTCGACCGCGTCGCACTGGGCGAGGCGACCCGCCGCTTCGCGATCTCGGCGAACGTCGCACGGAGGCTCGAGGAGACGACGGGTTTGACCGCCGATGTCCTGCCCCATCCGCCGCAGGCTCTCGACTTCCGCTGCGACGACTACGGCGACTTCGTGCTCTCCGTGAACCGGCTCGATCGCGCGAAGCGCATCGACCTCCTCCTCGAAGCGGCTGCGCGCGACGGATCGCTCGAGGTGGTCATCGCGGGGGAGGGCCCGGACCGCGAGCGGCTCGAGCGGCTCGCGCACGAGCGGGGGCTCAACGGGCGCGCACGGTTCACGGGTCGCATCCCGGACGCCGAGCTCGCAGACCTCTACGCTCGCTGCCTCGCCGTCTACTACGCACCGGTCGACGAGGACTACGGCATGGTTCCGCTCGAGGCGTTCCTGTCGGAGAAGCCCGTGCTGACGACCACCGACGCGGGCGGGCCGCTCGAGGTCGTGACGGACGGCCGTACCGGGCTCGTCGTCGAGCCGGATGCCGAGAACGTCGCGCGAGCGCTCGGGTGGCTCCACGAGCATCGGGAGGAAGCCGCGACCTACGGACGTGCGGGCAAGGCGGTCGCGAGCGAGATCACCTGGGAGCGCGCGATCGGGCGGCTCCTCTCGTGAAGGTCGCGTACTTCAGCCCGATGCCGCCGGAGCAGTCGGGCATCGCCGACTACAGCGCGCTCCTGCTTCCGGCTCTGCGCGAGCGGGTCGACGTCGAGGTGATCCGTCGCGGGCGCAAGGGCGCACCGCGCGGCACGGACGTCTGCCTGTACCACGTCGGCAACAACCCGGACGCGCACGCCTGGATCGTCGACGCGCTGCAGCGCCGGCCGGGGGTCGTCGTGCTCCACGACTTCGTGCTGCACCACCTCGTTGCGGGCATGACCGTCGGTCGTCGCGACGGTCACGGCTACCTCGACCTCATGGAGCGCGAGCACGGGGTCGTCGGGCGTCTCCTCGCGCACGGCGTCCTGGACAAGCGCATCCCGCCGCTGTGGGAGTCCCGCCCGGCCGAGTTCCCGCTGCCGACGTTCGTCCTCGAGCACGCGACGGCGCTCGTCGTCCACTCGCGGTACGTCCACGACCACGTGCGCGGCGCAGGCTTCACCGGGCCTGTCGCCATCGTGCCGCACCCAGCCTGGCCGGCTCCTGCGATCCCCCCGGAGCGCGTCGCGTCCGGCGTCGTCATCGGGTGCTTCGGCGTCGTGAACGCGAACAAGCGGATCCCGGAGCTCCTCCGCGCGACGGCCGCCGTGCGCGCCGACCATCCCGACCTCACGCTCCTGCTCGTCGGGGCGACCTCGCCGGGCTTCGACCTCGACCGACGGCTCCAGAGGCTCGGCCTCGCCGCGGACGGGCTCGTACGCGAAGGCTGGGTCGACGAGACGCGGTTGTGGGCGCTCATGGCCGGAAGCGACGTGCTCGTAAACCTGCGCGCGCCGACGATGGGGGAGACGTCCGGGAGCGTGGTGCGCGGGCTCTCGCTCGGGAAGCCGCTGGTCGTGAGCGACGTGGGCTGGTTCTCGGAGCTGCCCGAGACGGTTGCGTTGAAGGTCGCGCCGGACGAGGACGAGGTCGCGACGTTGACGGCCGCCCTGGAGCTCGTGGCAGCCCGTGCAGACGTGCGCGCCGTCATGGGCGCCAACGCGCTGGAGCTCGCGCGACGTGAGCACGGGGTCGAGCGCGTCGCCGAGCTCTACGTCGCGGCGCTCGAGCTGTCGACGGGCGGCGGCGCCGTCGACGACGCCGTGCTGCGCGACGTGACGAGCGCGGCCGCCGAGGTCGGGATCACGGCGGAGTCGGCCGAGGCGAGGGAGATCGCCCGCCGCCTCGCCGAGGTCGAGCTTGGGTAGAGCGCTCGCGCGCATCCCGATCTGGGTCTGGCTGACGACGATCGTCGTCGTCTCGGCTGCGTTCCGCGCGACGCTCGCGAGAGGCATCGTCGCACCGTTCATCCTCGTCGACGAGATCATCTGGTCGGAGGTCGCGCGCGGCATCGCGGACACGGGACGACCTCTGCTCCGAGGCCAGCCGGATCCGGGGTACAGCGTCGTCTATCCGCTGCTCCTCAGCCCCGCATACCTCCTCTTCGACAACCTCACGACGGCCTACACGGCCGTGAAGACACTGAACGCCGTGCTGATGTCGCTCGCGGCGATCCCCGCGTTCCTCATCGCCAGGAGAGTCGTCCGGGACTCGTATGCGCTCCTCGCCGCGCTCCTCGCCGTTGCCGTGCCGTCGCTCGCGTACACGGGGACCGTGATGACCGAGAACGCGTTCTATCCGCTCTTCCTCGTGGTCGTGCTCGTGCTGCTGGTCGCGCTCGAGCGTCCGACTCCGCTCTGGCTGCTCCTCCTGCTCCTGCTGATCGGGGTCGCGTACGAGACGCGGGTTCAGGCGGTCGCACTCGTACCCGCGGTCCTCCTCGCCCCGCTCGTCCTCGCGCTCTTCGAGCGGCGCGGCCTCCGCGAGACGATCTCGCGCTACCGCTGGCTGTACGGGCTGGTCGCCGCCGCCGGGGTTGCGGCGCTTTCGGCCAAGGCGCTGGGTGCCGGGCTCCTCGGCGCCTACGCACCGGTCGGAGAGAGCAGCTACGACCTCGGCAAGGCGCTCCGGTACCTGTGGTGGCACGCCGCGGAGCTGGCCCTCTACGTCCTCGTCCTCCCACTTTCGGCGACGATCGTCCTCGTCGCGCGGGCGCGCTCGCTCGAGCCGCGACTGCAGTCGTTCCTCGCGGCGACGGTCTCGATGACCGTGTGCATCCTTCCCGTGGTCGCGGTCTTCGCCTCGCGGTTCTCCGACCGGATCGAGGAGCGGAACATGTTCTACGTCGCACCGCTTCTCTGCATCGCGCTCCTCGCGTGGATCGAGGTCGGTGCTCCCCGTCCCCGAGTGCTCGCGACCGTCGCGGCGGCGGTCTCCGCGCTTCTCGTCCTTGCGATCCCCTTCGACCGGTTCCTCACGACCTCCGCGATCACGGACACGCTCATGCTGCTCCCGTTCTGGTCGTTGCAGGACCGGATCGGCGAGGACTGGATCACCCCCGTTGCGCTCGCCTTCGCCATTGCGCTCGCTCTCGCGTTCCTCTTCGTCCCGCGCCGCTTCGCGATCGCGCTGCCGCTTCTCGTGCTCGGTCTCTGGGTCGCCGCGATCCGGCCGATCTGGTGGGGCACGCACGGCTTCGAGCGCTTCTCGCGCGGTGCGCTCTTTCAGGGGATCCGCACTGCCGACCGCAATTGGGTCGACCAGGCGCTTGTACCAGGGAGCACCGCTGCCTTCCTCTGGACCGGTCGCACCGACCGCCTGACGGTCAACCAGAACGAGTTCTTCAACCGGCGCGTCGGCCCCGTCTACTACGTCACCGATCCGACACCCGGGGAGCTGCCGGAGACGCGGGTCGACATCGACCCGAAGACCGGCAGCGTCACGCTTCCGAATGGCTCACCGGTGCGCGACCGCTACCTCCTCGCCGACTCCTCGTTCGAGCCCGACGGCGAACGGGTCGCGGCGGACAAGGGCTGGGGAGTCACGCTCTGGCGCGTCGCGACCCCGCTCGTGTCGGCCGTCGAGATCCACGGCCTGTATCCGAACGACACCTGGTCGGGCGAGCGCGTCTCGTATCTCAGGCGCAGGTGCCGTCCGGGCCGGCTCACCGTCGACCTGTCGAGCGACCCGAGCCTCTTCTCCGGCCCGCAGACGGTCACCGCGCGCTCGAACGGCGTGGTCGTCGGCCGTATCCGTATCCAGCCGACGGGCCACTTCCTGCTCGGCGTGCCCGTGTCACCGGCCCCCGGGACGACGGAGTGCCGCGTGCTCTACACCGTGGACCCGACCGCGATTCCCTCCGAGGTGGGCGACGGCACGAACACGGACGACCGCGTCCTCGGCGCACACTTCAACCGCTTCGTCTACAGGCCGACGTCGTGAGGATCGCGTTCGACGTCAGCCCGCTGAGCCACGACCTGCTCGGCATCGGGAACTACATGCAGGGCTCGCTCGGCGGGCTGGTCGAGGCCGCCGCGGGCGAGCACGAGATCGTCGCGTTCGCGCCCACGAGCATCCGCGGCCCGGAGCGGATCCGGGCGGCACTCGCCGCGATCGACGTCGAGCTCCGGACCTGGCGGCTGCCGGCGTCCCATGCCATCCGGACCGCGTGGAGCCGGCTCGGCCGCCCGTCCGTCGAGCGGCTCCTCGGCGAGCTCGACGCCCTCCACTTCTCGGACTGGATGTACCCGCCGCAGCGGGCCGGCGTGCGCGCGACGACCATCCACGACCTCGTGCCCCTGCACCACCCGGAGTGGACGACCGCGCGAACGCGCTCGATGCACTCGGCGAAGTACCGAAACGCTGCCGCGACGTGCGACGTGATCTTCGTGAACTCGGCGT
>DASUFC010000146.1:0-4648 GCA_036274755.1 Gaiellaceae bacterium | reverse complement strand
GGAGGACGCCTCGATCGTTCGCAGGCCGTGGCTCACGCCGTCGGGACCGACGGCGTGCTCGAGGTGCTCACCACGACGCCGTCCTCCGTCGACATCGTCATCTGGAACCCAGACGGCTCGCAGGCGGAGCTGTCGGGAAACGGCACTCGCATCGCCGCCGCGTGGCTCGCGGGGCAAACAGGATCGCGGCAGGTCACGGTCACCGTCGGCGATCGAGCCGTCGAGTCCAGGCTGGACGACGACGGCACGATCGAGCAGCTGATCGGCATCGTGCACGTCGGCCCGGCGGAGACGATCGACGACGTCACGTTCGTCCCCGTTTCCGTCGGCAACCCCCATGCGGTGGTCGTGGGTGACCCCGCGGAGATCGGCGCGATCGGACCGAAGCTCGAGACGCACCCGCGCTTCCCGGAGCGCACGAACGTCCAGGTCGCGCGGGTCGATGGTGCAGGCGAGGTCACGGCGCGGGTCTGGGAGCGCGGTGTGGGGGAGACGCTTTCGTCGGGAACGAGCGCGGTGGCAGTCGCCGCGGCGACACACGGAGACGGCGTCGTGCTCGTTCACTTCCGCGGCGGCGATCTCCGCGTCCGTCTCGTCGATGGCCGCGCGACGCTGTACGGCACCGCCGAGCGCATCGGCTGAATCAGACCTCGGCGAGCTCGACCAGCCGGCCGTCCGGGTCGCGGAGATACGCCGATCGCCCCCACGGGTACTCCCGTGGCTCCACGAGGAGAGCCCTTCCCCTCGATCGGAGCCCGGCGCAGACCTCGTCCAACTGGACGACCGCGAGCGCGTGGTGATCTTCGTTGGGAGGGCCATCCTCCGACGCCCTCGTTCGCTCGTGAACGAGGATCTTCGCGCCGCCGACGGCGAAGAGCGCACCCCCGGGCCACTCCGCCACGGGCGCCTTTCCGACGAGGTCGCGATAGAACGCGCTGACGCCCTCGACGTCGTCGGTGAAGAGCGCGATCTCCGCGACACCGGTCACGTCGCGATCTCGAACTCCCGCAGCACGTCGTTCAGCGACGTCTTGAGGTCCGTCGACGCGCTCCGCGTCCCGACGATCAGCGCGCACGGCAGGTCGTACGTCCCGGCCGGGTACTCCTTCGTGCGCGAACCGGGAAGCACGACGGAACGGGACGGAACGTATCCGCGGTGCTCGACCGGCTCGGAGCCCGTGACGTCGATCACCGGGATGGACGCCGACAGGACGACGTTCGGCGCGATCACGGCACCGGCGCCGACGACGACGCCTTCCACGACGACCGCTCGGGAGCCGATGAAGGCTCCGTCCTCGACGATCACCGGACGGGCCTGCGGCGGCTCGAGGACGCCACCGATCCCGACCCCACCCGAGAGGTGGACGTCGGCGCCGATACGCGCACAGGACCCGACCGTCGCCCACGTGTCGACCATGGTCCGCGGGCCCACCCAGGCTCCGATGTTCACGAACCCCGGCATGAGCACGACGCCTTCGGAGAGGAACGACCCGTACCGCGCGACCCCGGGAGGGACGACACGGACGCCGCGATCGGCGTAGTCGGCCTTGACCGGGATCTTGTCGAGGAAGTGAAGCCCACCGACCTCCAGCGGCTCGACCTTGCGCAGCCGGAAGTAGAGGAGGATCGCCTTCTTCACCCACTCGTTGACGATCCAGTCGTCGCCGGCACGGTCGACGACCCGGATCTTCCCCGCGTCGAGGAGCGCGATCGACTCCTCGATAGGCTCAGCGTCGAGCGTACCGTCGTCCCAGAGGGCATCGATTCGGTTCGCGAGATCCATCAGACGGGATCATCTCCCATCGCGCCCGCGAGGAAGCGCTCGAGCACCTCGTAGGCTGCGACGAGAGCGTCGATCGCGACCCGTTCGTCGCGATGGTGTGCGAGCGCAGTGTGGCCGGGCCCGAAGTTGACGGCGTCGATCCCGCGCGAGGTGAAGTCGGCGACGTTCGTCCAGGCCTGCTTCGGCCCGACGGACAGATCGCCGGCCTCCTGGAGCGCGCGGACGAGGGGGGAGTCGACGACGACGCGCGCGGGCTCTGCATTGCTCACGACCTCGAGATCGGCGTCAGCGGGCACGAGTCCCGCGAGGAACGCTTCCGCCTCCGACGGCGTGCGATCCGGGGGGTAGCGCAGGTTCAGCGTCGCCGTGGCCTCGCCGGGAATGACGTTGTCCGCGATCCCCGCGTGCAGCCGGGTGACCGATACGACCTCGCGGAACTCGAGGCCGCCGACGACAGCCGCCCGTGGCTCGCGGGCGAAGAGAGGGGGGAGGCCGCGCAGCGCGAGCTCGATCGCGTTGTCTGCGAGCCATGGCCGCGCGGAGTGCCCACTCGTACCGCGGAATGTCAGCCGCGCGACGACGTTCCCGAGGCATCCGGACTGGATCTCGAGATCCGTCGGCTCGAGCACGATTGCGAGCGCGGCCTCGTGAACGGCGCGCGAGCCCTCGAACAGCGCGGGGAGCGGATTGTGCTCCGCCGGAAGCTCCTCCCGCCCGAAGAGGACGAGCCCGAGGTCGCAGCTCGCCCGATCGGCGTCGAACGCGCGCGCGAGCTCGAGGGCCACTGCGAGACCGCCTTTCATGTCGCTCGCCCCGAGCCCGTGGACGGCGCCATCCGCGATCCTTCCGGGAAGGTTGCCCTGCGCCGGAACCGTGTCGTAGTGCGCCACGAAGAGCATCAACTCGCGCCCCGCACGGCGCGGCGAGACGGCGAGGTATGCCTCATCGCCCGCGAACTCCATCGTCCAGCCCGCGGGCACGAGCGCGAGGAGGTGCTGCCGGATCGCCGCCTCGCTCCCGCTCTGGGAGGGGATGTCGACGAGCTCGAGCGTCCGCGCAGCGAGCCGGTCGGCGAGCGCGGTCACCAGCGGAGCGTACCGCGGCATAATCACGCCGTGACCGCGCGCCAGCCCGATCCCGCCCCCGGGGCGGAGCCGGAGCGCGGGTTCCTCCTCGCCGTCTATCCGAAGGGCACGGATGGCGCAGACGAGCTGGCCGAGCTCACCGAGCTCGCGCGCACGGCCGGCGTCGAGCCGATCGGGTCGCTCGTGCAACATCGTGTCCACGCGGACCCGCGCACGTTCGTCGGCAAAGGGAAGCTCGCCGAGCTCGAGCACGCGTTCGGCGCGAGTGGGGCCGACGTCTTGCTCGCCGACGACGAGCTCACACCGACGCAGCAGCGCACGCTCGAAGATGCGCTGAAGACCCGCGTGGTCGATCGCACACAGCTGATCCTGGACATCTTCGCCCAGCACGCGCGAAGCGCGGAGGGGAAGCTCCAGGTCGAGCTCGCGCAGCTCGAGTACAACCTCCCGCGCATGCGCGGCATGTGGCAGCACCTCGAGCGCCTCGGCGGCGGCGTCGGGACGCGCGGGCCGGGTGAGAGCCAGCTCGAGACCGACCGGCGCCTGGCCCGCACGCGGGTGACGCTCCTCAAGCGCCGCCTCCGCGAGCTCGGCGGACAGCGCTCGACGCGGAGGAAGGAGCGGCTGCGGGCTAGCTCGCCGACGATCGCGCTCGCCGGGTACACGAACGTCGGCAAGTCGACGCTTCTGAACGCGCTGACCGGCGCGCACGCCTCCGTCGACGACCGCCTCTTCGAGACCCTGGACCCGACGACACGGGGCTTCGACCACGACGGCAAGCGGTATCTCGTCACGGACACGGTCGGATTCATCCGGCGGTTGCCGACGCAGCTCGTGGAGGGGTTTGCCGCAACGCTCGAGGAGACGCTCGTCGCGGACCTCGTGCTGCACGTGGCGGACGCCTCACTGCCCGAGGATCGGCTGTCCGAGACGATCGCCGCGGTCGAGACCGTGCTCGCCGACATCGGCGCCGACGACATCCCGATCGAGCTGGTGCTCAACAAGGTCGATCTGCTCGATCCGCTCGGAAGACGGCGTCTCGAGCACGCGTACCCGCGGGCGCTGTTGATCTCCGCCGGGACCGGCGAGGGGCTCGACGCACTCCGGTCACGCATCGCCGATCTCTTCTCGGATCGCTTCGAGGACGTACGCCTGCTCGTGCCGTACTCGGACGGGAAGACGCTCGCCGCCCTCTACGATCTCGGCGCACCGATAGCGGAGCGCCGCGACACGGCCGAGGGCGTCCGGATCCGCGCGCGACTCCCGCATGCCGAGGCCGCGCGCTTCGCTCGGTATCTCGTCGCCGGCGAGCACGAGCTCGACCACGTGTCCGCGCGATGATCGACATCCCGATTCGTCGAATCCGACCGGATGCCATCATTCCGCAGCAGGCGTACGAAGGCGATGCCGGCGTCGATCTCGCCGCGTGCGAACCCGCCCTCCTCGAGCCCGGCGCACGCGCGATCGTCCCGACAGGCCTCGCCGTCGAGATACCAGAGGGCTACGCCGGCTTCGTGCTGCCGCGATCCGGCCTCGCAGCGCGTCACGGGATCGGCGTCGTCAACTCGCCCGGGCTCGTCGATTCCGGCTACCGAGGCGAGCTGCGCGTCGTGTTGCACAACACGGACCGCGAGCACGCCTTCACCGTGGAGCCGGGCATGCGTATCGCCCAGCTCGTGATCGCCCCGGTAGCGACCGTTCGCCTCGTCGAGGTCGACGAGCTCGCGGGGAGCGAGCGCGGAGCCCGTGGCTTCGGTTCGTCGGCGAGCTGACCGGATGGG
>DASUFC010000145.1:0-7544 GCA_036274755.1 Gaiellaceae bacterium | reverse complement strand
TCGCTTCGCCTCCTGCATGGCGATGTGTCCCGAGAACGTGTTCTGGAGCGCGATGTACTCCTCGGCCGTGTACGAGTGCTCCCAGACGTAGCGTCTGACCTCGACGTCGTCGAAGAGCCCGCTCGCCTCGACCTCCGCCGCCGCGTCGGGAATCTCATCGGGCGGTGGCGGCGGCGGCGCGCGTGAGTGAAACGGCCGAGTCGCTCGGGTAGATCTTCGACACCGCCGCGTCTCACGCTCGCAGTTGCCTCGCCAGCTGGTCCATCGCTGCAAGAAACGCGCGCTCGAGGTCGACGCCGCATTGCTCTGCATCGGATCAGGCGTACCGCGCCAGTGCCTCGCTGACCCGGTCCACCTCCGCCTCGGTCATCGAGCCGGCGAACGGGAGCGCGAGCGCCCGCTCGAACGCAGCGTCCGCGCCCGGGAAGGACCCCCGGTCGCGATAGGCACTGAGGCGGTGCACCGCGTAGGTGCCAATCTGCGCCTCGATGCCCTCGGCACGCAATCCGGCGAGCGCGTCGTCGCGACGGTCGAGCCTCACGACGTACGCCTGCCAGCCGTGCCGATCACCCTCGTCCGCGGTCGGCGTCCCGACGAGGTGCTCGAGACGCTCTCCGTACCACCCGGCCACGCGCTCGCGGGCCGCGAGCAGGCTCTCGAGGCGCTCGAGCTGCGGAAGGCCGAGCGCGCAGAGGACGTCGGGGAGGCGGTAGTTGAAGCCGGGCGCCTCGATGTCCGTCGGATGCCCTGCCGCGATCCCGTGGTGGCGCAGACGTCGGACCGCGGCGGCGAGCTCAGCCTCGTCCGTCGTCACGGCGCCACCCTCGCCGGTCGTGACGATCTTCCGCGGATGGAACGAGATGCAGGCCAGCAGCCCGAGCGCGCCGCACGGCGTCCCGCGATAGCTCGCCCCGAGCGCGCCGGCGGCGTCCTCGACCAGGACGACCTCTTGCGGCACGGCGGTCTGCAGCGCCTCCCAGGCAACCGGCCGGCCGAAGAGATGGACCCCGAGCACGGCCCGCGTCCGCGCGGTCACGGCGCCGTCGACGAGGTCCGGGCGGACGAGGAACGTCTCGGGGTCGACGTCCACGAGCACCGCGCGCGCACCGCAGAGCTCGACGGCGTTCGCGGTCGCCGGGAAGGTGTACGCGGGCACGATCACCTCGTCGCCAGGCCCGATGCGGAGCGCGAGGAGCGCGAGATGGATCGCGGCAGTTCCGGACGACACGCTGACGGCCTCGGCCGTCCCGACCGCTTTCGCGAGCGAGCGCTCGAACGCCTCGACCTGCGGCCCCATCGTCAGCTGGCCGCTGGCGAGCACCGCTGCGACCGCAGCGAGCTCCTTCTCACCGACATCGGGCCGGGCGAGCCGGATCGGCGTGCCGCTCACGCCGCCGCGCCGAGCCGGGCGCGGTACCACGCGATCGTCCGGGAGAGCCCCTCGTCGAGCTCGACCTCGGCCTCGAAGCCGAGGAGCGACCGCGCCTTGTCGACGTTCGGGATCCGGAGCTCGACGTCGGTGTAGTGCAACGGTACGAAGCGGATCTCGCCGGGGCAGCCGGTCAGCCGCTTGATGCGCGTGGCGAGATCGTAGATCGTGACGGCGGAGCGGGCGTTGCCGACGTTGAAGCTCTCTCCCACCGCGGACGGGTGTTCGAGGGCCAGCAGCACGGCCTCGACCATGTCGTCGACGTAGCACCAGGCACGGATCTGGGAGCCGTCGCCGTGGATCTCGAGATCGCGACCTGCGAGCGCCGCCTCGATGAAGGCGCGGATTGCGCCCCCGCCGATCTGGCCCGGGCCGTAGATGTTGAACGGCCGCACCGACACGGCCGGCAGCCCCAGCTCCGCGTGATACGCGTGCGCCATGTGCTCGCCGGCGAGCTTCGAGACGGCGTACGTCCAGCGTGCCTCGCCGACCGAGCCGATCGTCGTGACATGTCCTTCCTGGACGTTGAACGCGTGCTGGCCGAACACCTCGCTCGTCGAGAACTCGACGAGGCGCTCCACGGTCTCCCGTGTCGCGACAGCGGCCTCGAGCGCGTTGTACGTGCCGATCACGTTGACGCGCATCGTGCGGACCGGGCTCGTGAGCACGGTGTCGACGCCGGCGATGCCCGCCGCGTGGACGAAGTGCGTGCAGCCGGCTGCGAGCTCGGTGAGCCGGTCGAGGTCGAGGACGTCGCCCTCCGCGAAGTGGAAGTTCGGGTGGTCTGCGAGGTCGGTCCCGGAGAGCGCGTCGCGATGGAGGTTGTCGACCGCGACGACCTCGTTGCCGTCGACGAGCCTGGTCGCGAGCGTCGTCCCGATAAACCCGGCGCCGCCGGTGATGACGATCCGCTTTCCCGTCAAGGGCATCCGCGGATCGTAGACGCGCCCGGCGGAGGGTCGGCAGCGTGCGGCAGCTGAAGGCCGGGCTTCGCGGACGTTCGACCTCCGCCGCTTGGCCGCTGCTGTCACAACGTGCCATGTCGCACCCCGTCACTCTCGGGCCGCCGACCTCCTCCCCACGGCTCAAAGCCTAACGAGACAACACAGACCAATGGGACACGACTTCGTGCCGCGTTCGTGCCGATCGCTCCACAGCCACGATCGCGCATCCACGATCGCGCATCTACGATCGCGCAGTGTCGAGCGTCCTCTTCGTCGGCGCGGGACGCCACCAGCGCCGCGCGATCGCGCAGGCGCGCGAGCGGGGCCTCCGCGTCGTCGCGGTGGACCGGAACCCGGAGGCGCCCGGGCTCGCCCTCGCCGACGTATCCGAGGTCGTCGACTTCGCGGACGTCGACGCTGTCGTGGACGTCGCGCGCCGCCACGACGTGGACGGCGCGCTAACGGTCTCGGCCGACCGGGCGGTGCCCGTCGTCGCCGCCGTGACGGAGCGCCTCGGCCTGCCGACGATCGGGAGGGACGTCGCCCACCGCATGACCCACAAGATCGCGATGCGACGTACGCTCGCGGAGGAAGGCATCCCACAGCCGCCGTTCGCGGCAGTCCGCAATCTCGCGGAGGGACGCGCTGCACTGGAGACGGTCGGCCTGCCCGCCGTCCTCAAGCCCGTCGACTCCGGAGGGCAGCGCGGTCTCTTCCGGATCGAGACCCCCGGCGACCTCGAGTCGCACCTTCACTCGGCGCTCGCCGAGTCGCCCGGGCGCGAGGCGATTCTCGAGGGGTTCGTCGAGGGAACCGAGATGAACGGCATCGTCGTCGTGCGTAGCGGCGACGCCCGAATGGTGACGCTCTCCGACCGCCTGCGGCCGGAGGGCGCCGGCTTCGGCGTGGGCTGGATCCACCTCTTTCCGGCGTCGATCCACTCCGACCAGCTCGGGCTCGCCGAGCGGGTCGCGGAGCGCTCCGTCGCCGCGCTCGGGCTCCGAGACGGGATCGCCTTCCCGCAGCTGATCGCGTCGCCCGACGGCGGCGTCTCGGTGGTCGAGGTGGCCGCCCGGATTCCCGGCGGCCAGATGGCCGACCTCGTCCGCCATGCCGTCGGCGTCGATCTCGTCGAGCTTGCGCTGCGCTTCGCGCTCGGCGAGCCGATTCCCGACGTGGTCGCCGTGCCGCGGTTCTCCCAGCCGCTCGCGATCCGCTTTCTGACCGCATCGCCCGGGCCGCTTCCCACGGGAACGGTCACGCGAATCGGCCCGCTCGACGCCGTGCTCGGCGCACGCGGCGTCGTGCAGGCGGAGACGTACCTCACCGTCGGCGAGACGATCCGCCCCGTCCGGCTCGACGGCGATCGTCGCGGCTACGTGATCGCGACCGCACCGACTTCCATCGAAGCGCTGCAGCGGGCGGAGCACGCAGCGGGCCTGCTCGAGGTGGAGGTCGGGTGACGGACCCCCGCACGGCTCTCGTCGCGGCGGGCTACGACGCGATGATCGACACCTGGGAGGCGTGGAAGGCGGGGATCACCGACGATCCCCGGGCAGCCTGGTGCGACGAGCTCGTCGCGAGACTGCCTCGAGACGCCCGCGTGGTCGAGCTCGGCTGCGGCGGAGGCACGGATGAGACGCGGATACTGGCCGAACGCTTCCGGCTCACAGGAATCGACCTCTCGGTCGAGCAGCTCCGGCGCGCGCGCGAACGGGTCCCCGGTGCGGAGTTCGTCCACGGGGACATCACGGAGCTCGAGCTCGACTCGGCCTCGGTCGACGCGGTGGCGGCGTTCTACGTCTTGAATCACGTCCCACGGGAGTTGCTCGCGGGCCTGTTCGCGCGCGTCCACCGCTGGCTCGTCCCCGGCGGTCTCTTCCTCGCCACACTTGGAGCCACGGATCTCCCCGGCTGGACGGGCGAGTGGCTCGGGCAGCCGACGTACTTCGCGGGGTTCGCGCCAAAGGAGAACCGGCGGCTGCTCGAGCAGGCAGGGCTCGCGCTGGAACGCGACGAGTTCGTCACGATCCACGAGCCGGAGGGCGACGCGACGTTTCACTGGGTGCTGGCGACCCGATGAGCTGCGGGTTCACTCTGGACCACTACCGCGAGCTGCTTCAGGCCGCCCGCACGGGCGGCTACCGGTTCGCGCACTTCGACCAGCCGCCGCGGCGAGGCGACCTCCTGCTCCGCCACGACGTCGACCTATCGCTCGACGCGGCGCTACGGATGGCCGCGCTCGAGGCCGAGGAGGGGGCGTCCGCGACGTACTTCCTCATGACCGAGTCCGTCTTCTACAACCTCGCCTCGACGGAAGGCGTCTCTGCGACGGCGAGGCTCCGCGAGCTCGGCCACCGCGTGGGCCTGCACGCCGTCTACCCCACTGCACCGCTCGACGAGCGGTTCGACCGCGTCGTCGCCTGGCACAACCCGGATCCGGAGTACATGACCGCGCCGATCCCCGGTGCGGTGAACGTCATGCAGGAGGGGTACTTCCACCCGCCGACGTACCGCTCCGACTCGAACCAGCGGTGGCGCTCGGGCTGCCCGCACGCGGAGCTCCGCAGCGGCGGCTTTCCCTGGCTCCAGCTGCTGACGCATCCGGAGATCTGGGCCTACCCAGGCTCGACGATGGGGGCGACCATGCGTGCGATGCTCGACGCCGAGCGCGAGCGACGCCTGGCCCAGCTTGCCGAGGATCGCATCGACCTCGCGTAGAACCGACGACCGCCGCTGCTTGGATACGTGCCCGTGAGCCTTCGACCGATCACCGTGCTGGTCTCGGCCTCGGGCGCGCCGGGGACCGCAGCGCTGGTCGGCGCCCTCCGCCGGAACGGCGAGCGCGACCTGCGCCTGGTCGGGACGGACATGTCGGAGCGCTCTGTCGGGCGCCATCTCTGCGATGCGTTCCACATCGTTCCCGCCGGGTCCGACGCGGGATTTCCGGACGCGATGCGGGAGGTCGTCGCGCGGGAGGGGGTCGACGTCGTCCTGCCCCAGTCGTCGTTCGACCTCGAGGGCCTCGCCGCGCACCGCGAACGGTTCCCCGTCCCCGTGCTCGTGTCCCGGCCTGACACGATCCACCGCTCGAACGACAAGGCCGAGACCTACGCCCTCCTGCACCGCATCGGGGTCCCGGCGCCGGAGTTCCGGCGCGTGAACGGCGCCGCCCAGGTGGCCGACGCGGCCCACGAGCTCGGCTACCCGGACCGGCCCGTCTGCTTCAAGCCCGTGTTCTCGTCCGGGTCGCGCGGGTTCCGGGTCCTCGACCCGACGGTCGACCGGGCGCACCAGCTCCTCCACGAGCGCCCCGGCTCGGTCGCGATGCGGCTCGAGGAAGCGGTCGAGCTGCTCCCGGCGGAAGGCGGCCCCGACCTGCTCGTGATGGAGCTGGCGACGGGCGGCGAGCGCACGATCGACGGGATCGCCGACGGCGAGCGCGTCGTGCTCGGTCACCCCAAGACGCGCGAGGCGATGCGCGCCGGGCTCGCGATGTACTTCGTGACCCTCGACGATCCTGCACTGATGGAGATCGCCGACCGGATCGTCGAGGAGCTCGGGATCGAGTGGTTCTTCAACATCCAGCTCGTCGGCGACCACGTCATCGAGGTCAACCCGCGCATCTCGACGATCGTCTACCAGGAAGACCTGAACCTGCCCTACCTGGGGGTCAAGCGCGCGCTCGGCGAGGTCTCGGACGAGGAGCTCGCAGCACATGCGGCGCGCATCAGGCCGGGCCGCACGGCGCTCCGCTACTTCGACCAGCTGGAGTGGGACGCCTGAGCACGACGCCGCCATCCCTGCCCCCGCTCACGCTGGCACAGGTGGAAGCTGCGATTCGCGACAGCTGGGCCCGCGACACGGCGGACGCCGAGAACGACTGGACGCCGGAGAACCCGAGCTGCGGCCAATGCGACGTCACGTCTCTCGTCGTCCACGATCTTCTCGGCGGTGAGTTGCTCGGCGCGGACGTCTTCCGCGACGGCGAGCGCGTCGAGGCCCACATGTGGAACCGGTTGCCGACCGGGATCGACATCGACCTGACACGCGAGCAGTTCAGGCGCGGTGAGCTGATCGGAGAGCCCACCGTCCGCGAGCGCACCTCGGCGATCGCGGAGCCCACCCACCCGCGCTACCACCGGTACCAGGCCTACCTCGTCCTGGCGCAACGCGTTCGCGACCGCCTCGACCGTCTGCCATCGGGCTGAGTCTCGAGCGTCCAGCGTGGCGAAGCCACCTCCCGGACACCTGCGTATCCTCGCCGCGTGACCCCCAAGCGCCCCCTCCGTGTCGTCCACTGTCCGGTCAACACTGCGGGGATCCCGTGGACGAACGTCCAGGCGCTGCGACAGCGGGGCATCGACGCGTCGCTCGTCGTCTTCAACCGCTACACGCTCCACCCCGAGGCCGACCGCTCGCTCGAGCTCGAGGGCGGGCTCGTGCGGCGCCAGCTCGCCCAGTGGAAGGTGCTTGCCGAGCTGCTGCCGCGCACCGACCTGTTCCACTTCACGTTCGGCCTCACGCTGGTCCCGCAGTCGCTCCAGTTCCCGATCCTGCGCGCTCTGCGCAAGCGCTCGGTGATGCAGTACCTCGGCTCGGACATCCGCGGCAAGACGCCGGAGGAGCTCGCCTACGGGACAAAGGCCGGCGCGGAGATCGTGGGCAGCTACGACGCGATCCGCTGGGTTCCCCACGCGACCGTGATCCCGCCGGGCATCGACCTCGCCCGCGTGACGCCCGCGCAGCCGTCCGGACGGCGCCGCCCCGTCGTCGTCCACGCCCCCTCGTCACGACGCCGCAAGGGCACCGACCACGTCGTCCGGGCCTGCGAGGGGCTCGACGTCGAGCTACGGATCGTCGAAGGGCTCCATCACAGGGAGGCGCTCGAGCGGTACCGCGACGCGGACATCGTCGTCGACCAGCTGAACGCCGGCTGGTACGGCCTCTTCGCGATCGAGTGCATGGCGCTCGGCAAGCCCGTCGTCACGTTCCTCCACGAGGAGGCAACGCGCCGCACGGAGGAGGCGTTCGGGCTGCCGGTGCCGATCGTGAACGCCTCGGCGGAGACGCTCCACGACCGCCTGGCCGAGCTCGTCGCGCTCGGCCCGTCCGGGCGCGAGGAGATCGGACGCTCGTCGCGCGAATACGCCGAGCGCGTCCACGACCTC
>DASUFC010000144.1:0-5258 GCA_036274755.1 Gaiellaceae bacterium | reverse complement strand
CCGGCGAGCGCATGACCCGTGCACGCGATGACGAGCGGGAGCGGGCAGCCGTACAGCTTCATCAGGAGGTCGCGGAACCCCGGCGATCGCGAGCGCGTTCAGCACGACGACGATGAACGCGGCGAGCGCCGGCGTCGCGAGCGCAACGACGTGGCCGGGTCGCCGAATGGCAAGAGCAGCGAGCGCGACGACGATCCACAGGAGCGGCGGAGGGAACCAGCGCGAGAGCTGGTTGAACCGGAGCGCCAGGGTGTCCGAGCCGACGCGATCGGGGAACGAGCCCTCGAGCTCGCCGATCCTTCGATGGAGCGCCTCGAGCCGAGCCCGATCGCCCGGATGGACGAACACGAGGTGGTGCTCGGTCGGCGAGGTCCAGACGGTGTAGATACTCCCGTCCGGTGACGTCGGCCCGCCCTGGTGCGGCGCCGGGATGCGCTCCCCCTCGCTCGGCCGGGGGAGTCTCCGGCCGTCGACGACGACCGTGTCGGCGCCGACGTCGTCCTCTGCCGGACTCGTCACGGCCTGAGCGGAGGCGGACGTGTCCGTGCTCGAAGAGAGCGGACGAAAGACGGGGCCGTGGAGCTGCTTCAACACCGTCTTCGCCACGCCGCGCGCATAAACCCCGGGATGCGTGCGCACGGCCTCGATCCCGACCTGGCGCAGCAGGCGCTCGTCGCTCGACCACCCGTCGAGCTCGTTGGCAAGCCAGCCGAGATCGTCCTTCATGCGCGGGCTCGGATCGTCGAAGAGGTCGTCGAGCCGGATGCCGTACGAGCGGTACGGCTCGACCGTGAGCAGCTCGCGCTCGGCGGCGTCGGCCAGGCGCCGGGAAGCCGGCCCGTTGCCCGGCCGAACAATGCGGTCCGTGAGGTACACGCGCTCGAACGGCAAGCGCGAGTTCCCGCCGCGGGCCACGGTGTAGTCGCCGAAGCGCGCGCCGTTGTGCACGGTCCAGATCCCGAGGACGGCGACCGCCGACGCGAGGAGCGCCAGCGAGCCTGCGATCCTCGCGCGCCACGGCAGGACGAGGAGGAGCGGGACGAGGGCAAGCACCACGAGCGCCTGGTTTCCGGGCCGTACCAGGACGAGCAGCCCGATTCCGAGACCGACGAGGGCGAAGCGCAGGGTCGACGGGCGAAGGACGACGCACACGGTGAGGTACGACCAGGCTGCGAAGGCGGCGGCGAAGACCGCGTCCGAGGCGAGCTGGTGGAAAAGGATTCCGTAGCTCGGGTACAGGAGCAGGACGACCATCGTCGCCAAGGCCGCCCCGCCGCCGAAGCGGCGTGCCGCGAGGAACCACGCGAGCACGGAGCCTGCGTAGAGAAGCGAGACCCCTGCCTCCGCGAGGCGCCCGTCGAGCGGGTCGAGAAGCGCTCCGACCACGATCGGCGCGAGCGGCGTTCGCCCGAGGACGTAGCCGAGATCGACCGGATGCCGCTGGAACAGCTCCACCCAGGCGCCCGCGTACGTGCCGAAGTCGCGGCCCGGGGCGAGCGGGATGACGAGTGCCTGAACCCACCACACGACCAGCGCCACGGCGAGCACGACGAAAGGCCCTGGCCGGCCCTCGAGGAAGTCTGTGGCGCGGCCGAGCAACTGCTCTGCGCGAAGCCGCCAGGACACGGCAGCGGAGCGTACCCGAGCCCCGTCGCGACGCAGGTGCTTGCCTAGACTCCGGAGATGCTTCCGTCGACCGCGGCGCCGCGACCCCGGGTCGCGGTGATCCTCCGCGCCGGAGAGGACCGCGAGCTGATCGATGCGAATGTCGCGTTCCACCTTCGCGCCGGTGCCGACGGCATCGTCCTCTGGGCGCCTGAGGACGGAAGCCGAACCACGATCGACGAGATCGCGGTCGATGCCCGAGTGCGCCGCGCGCCGCGCGGAGCGAACGAGCCCGAGCTCGCGAGCTGGGCCGTCGAGGAGCTCGGCGCCGACTGGCTGATCCGGACCGGCTCCAACGAGCTCTGGTGGCCGCGCGGCGGCTCGATCCCCAACGTGCTCGGGGCGGTCCCCCCCGGGGTGAACGCGGCACAGGCGATCACGAGGACCTTGCTCGTGAGCGACGCCGGCATCTCGTTCGCCGAAGCGTGCACCCTCCGTCTGTCCCCTCGCTCTGCTGCGATCGACCAGCGTTGGCGCCCATCCCGACGCTTCGCGGTGCGGTCGCACGCGCGCGACCTCGATCCGCAGGATCTCGATCCGCTCTGGGGCTACTACCCGTTCGAGCTGCTCGTCCTCGCCACCGGGGACGAGGCAGGCGGCGGGAACGGGGCGGAGCTGGCACACGACCTCCACGTCTTCGTTTCGGACACGAGGGTCCGGGATGTCCTCCGCGCGCTTCGCACCGGGACGGGCGACGGCAGCGCGTTCGCGCGCGAGGGTCCCGCGCTCGCGCTCCCACGGCTCACGCCCGCCGAGGAGGCGGTCTTCGCGCTCGAGGCCGCCGTGGTCGACGACGCCGAGCTCGCGCGCGCGCGCGAGCAGCTGGACGCGCTCTCGAGCCGGTTGGCCGAGCTCGAGACGTCCCGCGTCCTGCGCGCCGAAGCGCGGCTGCGGAAAGCAGTTCGGCGCCGACGGCACCAGGGCCGCGAGCGCAACCTGGGCTCGCCGTGAGGGTCATCCTCACGCTGCTCGCGCGGGACGAGGCGGACATCGTCGAGACCCAGGTGCGCTACCACTTGGCCGCTGGGATCGACTTCGTCATCGCGACCGACCATCGCTCGGTCGACGGGACGAGCGAGATCTTGCGGGCTCTCGAGCGCGAAGGCCGGCTGCGCTACATCCGCCTCGACGCCGACGAGGTCAGCCAGGCCGAGGAGGTGACGCGCATGGCCCGCCTGGCGGCGACCGACCACGACGCGGACTGGGTGATCCCGAGCGATGCCGACGAGTTCTGGTGGCCGCGCAACGGGGGCTTTCACGACGTCCTCGAGGCGATTCCGCCGGAGGTCGGCGTGCTCCGCGGCTTCATCCGCACGTTCGTGCCTCGCCCCGACGACGGCCGGCCGTTCTACGAGCGCCTGACGATCGCCGCGCGGCCGGTCGCCGAGGTCGCGGGCATGTACCTCCCGAACGTCCACGTCCTCCACCGCGCCCACCCCGGTGTGCGCGTCAACCGCGGATCCCACGACGCCTACGCCGACGGGCTCGGCCGGCTGATCCGCGACTGGTGCCCGTTCGAGGTCCTCCACTTCCCGATCCGCACGCCGGAGCAGGTGAGGCGCAAGTACACGAACGCGTATCAGGCCAGGAACGACGGTGAGCGCGGAGGCAAGCACGTCCAGGCGGCGTACCGAGCCCTGACGGAAGGAGGCCTCGAGGAGCTGTGGACGAGTCGCGTCGTCGACGGCGCCGATCTCGAGGACGGCCTACGCGACGGCGCGTACACCGTCGACGAACGGCTTCGCGACGTGCTCCGGTACGTCGTGGACGGGAGTCCCGTCACGTTCCGCCCTCCGACGCGAGAAGAAGACGCGCGGTTCCACGACGAGCTCTCCGCGATGCGTGGCCAGGACATCGCCGCTCGCCTGCTGCGCGACGCAGCGGTCGCCGAGCGGCGCGTCGCCTCCCTCGAGATGCGCGGTCGCGGCCCAGCCTAACTCGGGGAGCGTCGCCCGAGAGCCGCAGCCGGGACGAGTAGCCTCCCGGGTCGTGACCGGCACGAGTGGACGGCTCTCGCGAGGGCTCGCGTGGGCAGAGCGGGTGGCCGGCCGGCGCTCGGGCCTGCTCGTCGTCTTCGCGATGGCGCTCGTCGCGTACGCGATCCGCGCGATCGCGTTCCCGCTGACGACCGGCCGCGACCTCGACGAGTACCTCCTCACGTGGGTGCAGCTCCTCGACCGCGACGTGCTGCTGCCGTGGTCGATGCTGTTCCGGACACCCGTGACGCCGGTGTACGCCGGGATCGTCCTCGATCTCTTCGGCGGGCGCCTCGCCGAGCCGGCCATGGCACTGCTCTATACCGGGTCGGTCCTCTCCTGGTTCGCGGCGGCGCGGCACTTCGGCGCGCGTGCCGCACTCGTCGTCGCGGTCGCGCTCGTCCTGTACCCCGGCTACGGGCTCATGTTCCACGAGCTCTCGAGCGAGCCCGTGTTCGCGGCGTCGTTCTCCCTATGGGCGCTCCTGCTCACGCGAGCATGGTTTCGGCCGACGCCGGGGCGGTTCGCCGCGGCCGGGGCGGGGGTTGCGCTCGTCGCCCTCGTGCGACCGGGCAACGCCGTCCTCCTCGCGTTCGTGCTCGTGCCCCTGCTCGCGGCGGGGACCGCACGCGCGCGCATCACTCGCTCGGGCGCGTTCCTCGCTGCCGCGCTCGTGCCCCTCGCGCTCTGGTCCGTACACAACGGCGTGCGCTTCGAGTACTGGGGACTGGCGCGTGGAGGAAACGCGATCGTCCCCTTCTACCGAGCGTTCATCACCGATCACATCATCGCGCCCGAGAACGGGACGGAATCGCGGCGGCTCGCGCACGCAATGCAGGAGCACCTCCTCACCCGTGAGCCGTATCGCTCATACGGAGTGACGCTCGACCGGCTCTTCGAGCAGGGAAGCTTCCGCGTCCACGAGGATCTCTACATCCTCTCCGACCAGGTCTTCGGCTGGGACTCGGACTACGACGTCCTCCGCGAAGCCGGCGTCGAGGGAGTGCGAGCGCATCCCGGCACGTACGCGCGCGGGGTCGCCGGCACGGTGTGGGATGAGCTGTCCAAGGCGCAGTTCCGCGTCGTCTCGTCCGGATCCGGCGACAGCTCGGGCGACGACGGAGCGGCGCCCGCGAGGGTAGTGGTCGACGGCCTGAAGCTTCCCGCCCCGACCGAGGGCGAGCCGATCCCTGCCGGCCAGGTCGTCTGGATCTCCCGTCCGGACCAGAGCATCAGGCAGGTGTGGACGTCGCCGACGAGGTGGCACTTCGACTTCGCGCACGCGAGCGACCGCACGCGCTTCCGGCGCATCCTGCGCGAGGAGGACCGGCTCTTCTCCGCGTTGCCCGATCGCTCCGGCAACGCGCAGTTGGCGCTCCGGCTCAACCAGCTCTCGCGCTGGTATCCACGCCCGTGGATGTGGATCTTGCTCGGGCTGGCGGCGATCGCCTGGCGTCGCCCGACCGGCTGGCCGACGCTCGTCGCGCTCGCACTCGCCGCGCTCGTGGTCGTCCTGCTGAACGCGGTCGGGCTGTTCGCCGACCTGCACTTCGTGCTGCCGGTCGCGCCGGCCTTCCTGCTCCTCGGTTGTGCCGGCCTGGTCGGCGAACGCACCCC
>DASUFC010000143.1:0-5680 GCA_036274755.1 Gaiellaceae bacterium | reverse complement strand
TGGATCCACGTGTCCGTGCTGCCTGCGCAGCCGACGGTCAGCTTTCCGTCCTCCTCGCTGTCGAGGTTGACGAGGATCCGGCCCTCGACGAGCGACCCGTCGAACGCGTTGGCGCCTTCGAGGCCGACCTCCTCGGCGACGGTCATGAGCAGCTCGAGCGGACCGTGCGGCAACGACTCGTCCTCGGCGAGCGCCATCATCGCAGCGATCGCGACCCCGTCGTCGGCGCCGAGGGTCGTCCCGTCCGCCTTCAGCCAGTCGCCGTCGCGCACGAGGACGATGCGTCCCTCGGCCGGGTCGTTCGGGCTCGAGGGATCGCGCTCGCAGACCATGTCGAGATGGCCCTGCAGCGAGACGGTCGGCGCGCTCTCGCGACCCGACGTCGCCGGCACGCGGAGCACGAGGTTGCGCCCGGCGTCCTGATGGAGCTCGAAGCCGTGGTCGGCCGCCCAGGCGCGCACGTGCTCGATCACCGGCTCCTCCTGCCGCGAGGGCCGCGGTATCCGCGTCAGCGCCTCGAAATGCGCCCAGAACGACGCGGGCTCGAGCCCTGCGAGGGCCGTCGTCTCGATCATGACCGCACCCACCCCCTCAGGCGAGCGCCTTCTGCTTGAGCGCGTCGAACTCCGCCTGCGTGATGGCGCCCGAGTCGAGCAGCTGCTTCGCCTTGTCGATCTCCGCGGCCGCGCCGCCGTCGCCGCCCGCCGTCTGCCGCACGTAGTCGTCGAACTGGTCGCGCTGCGCGCGGGAGCGTTGGAGGTTCCGCTCGGTCATGCCCACGTTCTGCGTGATGAGGTAGATGAAGACGCCGAGGAACGGCAAGAGGATCGCGAAGACGATCCAGCCGGTCTTGCCCCAGCCGGAGATGTCGTTCCGGCGGAAGATGTCCGCGAACACCGTGAAGAGGAGCCAGATCCAGAGGATCCAGATGAAGAAGATCGCCATCGTCCAGAGGACGTCGAGGAACGGGTAGTCGGTCGCGAGCACTAGGCCTCCTTTTGATCCCAACGGCAGAGCGAACATACGCTTCTCGTCCCGGGTTGTGAAGGTCGGGCGATCTCGATCAGGCACGCCCCATGGTGGCGACCGGAGCCGCCGGCCGGCCCTCGCCTCGTCGCCGCTCGACGAGCTTCGCCAGCTCCGCGGCCGCGAGGAAGACGATCGGGCCGAGCAGGCAGATGCCCCACTGGGAGCTCGTCAGCGGCACCGTGTCGAAGATCCGCTGCAGCGGGGAGAGCGCCGTGACGAGGAACGTGAGCACGAGCGCCGCGCCGATCAGCTGGACGAACCGCCGGTTCTCGATCGTGTAGCGGCGGAAGATGGTCTCCGTCGGCTCGCGTGTCTCGAGGGCCGCGGCGATGTGCATCAGGGAGAGCGTCGTCAGGCCCATCGTCGTCGCGACCACGAGGTCGTCGTACCGCTGCTCCCCCCAGGCGACCACTGCGAGCGCGAGCGCGGCCATCAGCACGCTCGCCGCGACGAGCCGGGTGCCGAGCGGGCGATCGACGATCGGCGCGCTCGCGTCGCGGGGGGCGCGCCGCATCAGCCCGGGCACGGGCGCGTCGAAGCCCAATCCGATCGCGAGTAGGACGTCGACGGCGAAGTTGATCCACAGGATCTGGAGCGGCGTGAGGGGCGTGCCGTTCGCGACGTCGAAGATGCCCGCCCCGACGAACGTCAGGATGAACCCGCCCAGCATGATGAGCTGGACGCGGACGTACTTCATGAGGTTGTCGTAGATCCCGCGCCCGCCCTCGACCGCAGAGACGATGGTCGCGAAGTTGTCGTCGGTCAGGATCATGTCGGCAGCTTCCTTCGTCACCTCGGTACCCGTGATCCCCATGGCCACGCCGATGTCTGCGCGCTTGAGCGCCGGTGCGTCGTTGACGCCGTCGCCCGTCATCGCGACGACGTTGCCCAGTGCTTTCAGCCGCTCGACGAGGCGCACCTTGTCCTCCGGCGCGACGCGGGCCACGACGCCGATCCCGTCCAGCTGCCGGTCGAGCTCGTCGTCCGTCAGCGCCGCGAACTCCGTGCCCGTCAGCGCGCGGCCCTCGATCCCGAGCTGAGCCGCGATCGCCGCGGCCGTCGTCGCGTGGTCGCCGGTGATCATGCGGGCGCGGATCCCCGCCTCCTTGCAGTGCGCGATCGCGTCCCTCGCCTCCCTCCGCGGCGGGTCGACGATACCCACGAGCGCGAGCAGCGTCAGGTCCTGCACCTCGTCGAGCAGCGTGCCGTCGGCAGCGAACGCCACCGGGTCGAGGTCGCGCGCGGCGACCGCGAGGACACGCAGGCCCTCGCCCGCGAGGCGGTCGTTCTCGGCCAGGACGAGGTCCCGGGCGCCCTCGGCCGGCACGGTCGAGCCGTCGGCGTCCCGGATCTGCGACGAACGCGCGAGCAGCACGTCCGGCGCGCCCTTGACAAAGCAGCGCACGACCTTCCGGCCGTCCTCCTCCATCTCGTGGAACGTCGCCATCAGCTTGTATTCGGAGTCGAACGGCACCTCTCCGACCCGCGGGTAGACGCGCCGTGTCTCGTCGACGTCGAGCCCGCCTTTCGCCGCGAGGACGACGAGCGCCGCCTCGGTCGGGTCGCCCACGATCTCGCCGTCGCGCACTGCGGCGTCGTTCGCGAGCGCCATCGGCAGGAGGTACGGCTCCAGCGGCGCGTCGGTCTCACCGGCGACGCGCAGGATCTTGCCGTTCGTCGAGTACCCCTCGCCGTCGACGTTGTAGCGCCTACCCGCGACGACGAGCTGGCGCGCGGTCATCTGGTTGAGCGTCAGCGTGCCGGTCTTGTCCGAGCAGATCGCCGACGTGGAGCCGAGCGTCTCGACCGAGCGCAGCCGCTTGACGATTGCGCCCTTCGCCGCGAGCGCCTGCGTGCCGAGGGAGAGGACGGTGGTCACGACCGCGGGCAGGCCCGTCGGGATCGCCGCGATCGCGAGGCTGATCCCGATCAGGAAGAGGTCGTCGAAGCTCTCGCCGCGGATCAGCCCGAGCACGATGACGAGCGCCAGCGCGATCGCGGCCATCGTCGTGATCACGACGGTCAGCTGGTCGAGCTGGCGCGTCAAGGGCGTCTTCTCCTGCTCGACGCGCCCGAGCATGCGCGAGATCTGCCCGACCTCGGTCGACATCCCCGTCGCGGTGACGACCATCTCGCCCCGTCCGCGCGTCACCGTCGAGTTCATGTAGCCCATGTCGAGCCGGTCACCGAGCGGGACGTCCTCGCCCTCGACCGGGTCGACGGACTTCAGGACCGGGACGCTCTCGCCGGTCAGGGCCGCCTCCTCTATCTCGAGCGTCGCCGCGACGAGCAGGCGGCCGTCCGCCGGAATCTTGTCGCCTGCCTCGAAGACGACGACATCGCCCGGCACGAGCTCCTCCGCGGGCAGGTCGAGAAGCTCCCCGCCGCGACGGACGTGCGCTCTGATGACGAGCATCTTCTGCAGCGCGGCGACGCTTTCCGCCGCCTTGCCCTCCTGGTTCAGGCCGAGGACCGCGTTCAGGACGGTGAGCCCGAGGATGACGATCCCCGTCGAGAACTCCTGGAGGGCGGCGATGCTCACGATCGCGGCGCCGACGAGCACGAGCTGCATGAGGTCGCGGTACTGGCGCAGGAACGCGTGCCATGCGGGTTCCTTCGCGGCCTCCGACAGCTTGTTCGGCCCCACCTCGCTGCGTCGGCGGTCGACCTCGGCCGGGGCGAGCCCCTGCAGGGGGTCGACGCCGAGCCCCTTGCACGCCTCGTCCACGGTGAGCCCGTGCCAGGCCACGACGTTACGCCCGGTCGCCTCGGTCGCCACGGGCGCGGTGGTCATCTCGAGTAGTCCTTCCTCCGCACCCACACCACGTAGACGATCAACGTCGCGATGCTGAACACGATCGCCGCGATGATCCAGAGCACCTTCTCCACGCCGGAGAAGTCGCGCCGCACGAGGATGTCGAAGATCATCCAGATCACCGCGGCGTAGACGGCGAGCACGACGGCGACCAGGATCGACTCACCGAACGTCAGCGCCAGAACATCTGTCACGCGTTCCTCCATGCTCGTGGATTTTCGCGGAGTCTAGGGGCGGTTCAGAGGAACGGCGAGATCAGCGCGAAGGCGGCTCCACGGGCCCGCTCCTTCGCGCCCGTCAGGCGCCGCCCGGGCGAGGAGACGGCTTCCGCGGGCGCGCTGAAGCGCTCGTCGAACTCCGCCGCGACGGCGCGCGACTCGACCAGCAGGTCGATCTCGAAGAATCGCCTGAGGCTCCACGCCTCCAGGTTGCAGGTGCCCGCGAGCAGCTTCTCGCCGTCGCGCACGAAGGCCTTCGCGTGGAGCATCGTCGGGTACTCCAGGATGCGGACGCCCGCGTCGAGGAGTGCCGCGTGGTGGTGCTGCTGCGCGGCCGCGCAGGCCCAGTTGTTCGCGTTGGCGGGGACGAACAGCCGGACGCGCACGCCGCGACGGGCGGCCTGCTCGATCCTCCGGATCATCCCGCGGTCGGTGACGTACGGGTTGACGACGTCGAGCGTCTCGGCGGCGCCGTCGAGGAGGCCCCCGATAGCCGTCGTGATCGGCCTGAACCTGCCCGGGGCGTTGTGGAGCACGGTCGCCGGGATCTGCGCGTCCATGCCGTCCGCGGGCAGCAGCTCGTCGAGCGTCGACACGGGCACCTCGCCGCCGAGCCAGCGAAAGCCGCCGAGGAAGACGAGCTGGAGCTGCTCCACGACAGGCCCGGTCACGCGGAGGAACAGGTCGTGGAAGCGGCCGTCGGCGAAGTGGTCTTCGATGCCGGCACCGCCGACCCACCCGATCCGCCCGTCGACGACCACGACCTTGCGATGGTCGATGTGACCCAGCGCTCCGAGATTCCAGTGCAGGGCGCCCCCGGTGCCGAGCACGCCGCGCTGCGCCCTCGGCTTCGTCGCGCGCACCACGCAGACCTCCGCGCCGGCCTGGGTCAGGCGCTCGTAGAAGACGCGCGCGCCGCCTTCGGGATCGGAGCCCTGCCGGTCGACGACGAGCCTGACGGGGATGCCGTCGCGCAGCTTCTCGACGAGGGCGTCCGCGAACTCCTCCCCCACCTGACCCGGACGGAAGCCGAACTGGTTGATGTGGACGGACGAGGACGCGGAGCGGATGTCGGCGAGCATCGGCGGGTAGAACGACCGCCCCTCGACGAGCACCTCGACCGACGCCGCGCGGCTCTCGGGGAAGCGCACCGGGAGGTCGCGAAGCGCAACCGGTCGCGTGAGGAGCCGTTCCGCGTGCTCGTGGATCCGGTCACCGTCGACGGCGATCCCGAGGCTCGACCCCATGCTCCCGGTCGTCCCCGAGCGGCGAGCGGCCGCCGTCCTAGTAGGCGTGACTACCGCGCATTCGCTGCGCGGGCTTCGCGGCGTAGGTCGCGATGTCGAGCGCGAGACCGAGCGCGATCAGCACATAGTCCCAGAAGCCGTCGATCCCGACGACGGGCGACCAGGCGATGATGAACATCAGCGTCGTCCAAGGCAGGAACAGGAACCCGAGCACGCCCCAGACCCAGCTCGAGATCGCGGCGTCGGGCTTGTCGCCGAAGACCCACCAGAAGAAGAGGGCGATCCGCGGCCCGATGCCGCCGGCGAGGAGGAGAACGCAACACACGCGCGCGAGTCTGGGCTATCGCCGACCGTGTGTCAACCGTCAAGCG
>DASUFC010000142.1:0-15299 GCA_036274755.1 Gaiellaceae bacterium | reverse complement strand
CGCGGTCACACCGGGCGCCTTCGCGGCCGCATCGGCAGCGTCGATCGGGATCGGAGAGAAGTTGTTCTGCGCCGTGATCGCGTAGTCGCCCGTGAAGAGCTCGTTCACCGAGTTCGTGAACGACGAGATGATCCCCGCGGCAAGCGTGGCGACGAGCGTGACGAGGGCGAGCCCGATCATCAGCGCCGCGGCCGTCGACGCGGTGCGCTGCGGGTTCCGCCGTGCGTTCTCCGCACCGACCCGCGAGGTGGACTTGTCCGGGATCACGCCGGGGAACTCCGCGGGCCACTCGGGTTCCCACCTGCTGACGGACCTGCGGATCGCCATGAGCACGACGATCGCGAGGAGCAGCGTGTACAGGGCACCGACCGCGATCAAGGCCGGCGTCGAGGCGATCGCGAGAACGAGGAGGACCGGCCCGAGCAGCACGAACGGCGCGAGCGCAAGCACCCGCTTCACGGTGCTCCCCGGCCCGAACGCGCCGTACCGCAGCAGCCACCACGGCAGCGTGAAGAACGGCCACACGATGACGCTCAGTAGGAACACCGCCCAGCGGGCGACCGGCGAGACGATCACCGCGAGCCTCGGGATGAGCCGCGTGGAGATACGCGCGACCCCGAAGAACACGAGGAGGACGCCGACCCCCATCCACAGGAGCACGCGCGTCGTGCCGAGATCCGGCACGAACAGCCCGTACGAGAGCGCCCCGAACCCGATCGCGATGGAGACGATCGCCCCGAGCGCCCGCGCCGGGAAGAGCGCGCAGCCGAAGAGGATCAGGATGAGGCCGAGCACGGCGAGCAGCGTGGTGACGAGCGTGTTGCCCGGCGTCGTCGTGATGGCGAGGACGCCGACGACGAGCCCGATGGCCGTGACCGCGACGCCGCGCAGCTGCCCACGGATGCGGTCGAGCGGCTCGTCCGGAAGCTGTGCCCCCTCGCGGACCGCGGCGATCGGCGGGACCATCGTCGCCCGCAGCGCCGGGTAGACGCTGGCGAGCAGCGTCACGAGGACCCCCGCTGCCACCGCGATGAGCGCGGCGCGCGCCTCGAACACGAGGCCCGAGTTCGGCAGGGTGAACCCCACGAGATCGAACAGCTGGAAGAGCCCCTTCGCGAGCAGGAAGCCGAGCAGGAGACCAACGACCGACGCGAGCACGCCGACGACCAGCGCCTCCACGACCACGGACCCCATGACCTGCCGGTTCGTGGCCCCCAGTGTCCGCAAGGTCGCGAACTCACGTGTCCGCTGCGCGATCGTGATCGAGAGCGAGTTCGCGATGACGAACGAGCCGACGAACAACGCGATGCCGGCGAACGCGAGGAGGAACCCGCGCAGGAACGAGATGAAGCTGTTCGTGTCGGCAGCGTCCTCCGTTGCCTGCTGGCTCCCGGTCCGCACCTGCGCCGTCGGCGGCAGGATCGGCTGGATCTGACGCACCAGCTCGGCGTCGGTCACATCCGGTTTCGCGGCGACCGCGATCTCGTCGAATACGCCTTCCTTCTTGAAGAGCCGCTGCGCGGTCGGCAGGTCGAAGCCCGCAAGCGTCGCTCCACCGATCGTGAGCCCCGAGCTGAACTGGACGATGCCGGCGATCCGCAGGTGGTTCACCGGGCCTTCGGCCTGGACGCCGACGGTCTGGCCGACCTCGAAGTCCTTCTTGCTCGCGGTCTCCTTGTCGATCACGACCTCATTGCGCTTCGGCCACGTGCCGTCGACGAGCGTGAGGATGTTGAAGGTCGACTTCGGATCTGAGATCGAGAACCCGAGGTTCGGCGCACCGCCGAAGACGATCGCCTTGCCGTCCTCCCCGATGAGCTGCGTCGCGTCTGAGTTGACGCTGCCCTCGGCCTCCGCGACACCGGGCAGCGCCCGAACCTTCGGCAGGAGCGACTCGTCGAGGGTCGGCGCCGAGAGCCCCTCCTGATCCGAGAGATCGACGGCGGACTTCCCCGTGATGACCGCGTTCGAGCCCGCGCGGATGTCCGTGAAGATCCGGTCGAACGCCTGGTCGATCGAATCCGTCAGGACGTACGTCCCGCTGATCATCGCGACCCCGAGGACGATCGCGATCGCGGTGAGGGCGGTGCGCAGCTTCCGGCCCAGGAGCCCCCTGACGGCGAAGCGACCCACGGACCGAGGTTACCGACGCGCTCGCGCGGGCTGTCGCAGACAGGCGGACAGGCTCGTCATTCGTACGCGATCGCCTCGAGCGGGTTCAGCTTCGCGGCACGCCGCGCAGGCATGATCGCCGCCAGGATCCCGATCACGATCGCCACGATCGTCAGCACGACGAGCTGGCCCCACGGGATCGAGAAGCTCACCTCGAACTGCGAGAGCGCACGGTTGACGAGCGCTGCGAGGAAGATCCCGAGCGGTAGCCCGATCGCGGCTCCGATGAGCGCCGTGATGACGCTCTCCTGCCGGATCATCCGGCGAACCTGCCGCCGGGTCATGCCGATCGCCCGCAGCATCCCGATCTCGCGCGTCCGCTCGTAGACGGCGAGCACGAGCGTGTTGATCATCCCGAACACGCTCACGAAGACCGCGAGCGTGAGCATCACGTACAGGAACGTGATGAATTGGTTGAAGTCGGAGTCCTCGCGGTCGATCCACTCCTCCCGCGTCTCGATCTGCGTGTCCGGGTAGCCCACGACTGCCGATTCGAGCTGCCGCTTGCTCTCGGCGGTCGGGTCGCCCGCGACGTTCGCCCACGTCCAGCGGTTCCGGGGCCGCTCGTACAGGGAGTCGAAGAGCTGCGAGGAGACGTTGACGCTCTCGAGCAACGGGTAGAACGGCGGCGGCTCGAACGTGCCGACGACGCTGACGGTCGCCTTGTCGCCACTCGTCGAGGTGATCTGGAGCTGGTCGCCGAGGCCCACGTCGTGATCGTCCGCCCAGTTCGCGCTCACGACCGCACCGGTCGTCCCGAGCTTCGCGAGCGCGCCGTCGTCGCCCTCGTTCCACTCGAAGACGTAGGCCTTCGCGATCGTGTCCGGATCGATCCCGCCGACACCGGTCGAGCTCCCGTTGACGAGCGCCGCGTCCGAGCGCACGCTCGTGACGTCCTCGATGCCCGACGACGACGCCAGCGCATCCCCCGCCGCGGAGACGAACGGCGTGTACCCGTCGCTCGCCGTCATGACGTAGTCGGCGACGACCTGATCCTCGATCGCCTGTCGATTCGAGGCCTTCATCCCGTTCGTGAGCGTCGCGATAAACGAGACGAGCGCGATGCCGATCATGAGCGCGGCAGCCGTCGACGCCGTCCGCACGGGATTGCGCACCGCGTTCCCGCTCGCGAGCCGGCCCGCCGCCCCTCCGGCGCTGCGCGCAGGCAACCCGACGAGGCGGGCGATCGGGCGGACGAGGATCGACGAGAGCATGGCCACGCCGAGGAAGAGGAGAAGGACGCCGCCGGCGATCGAGAGCAGCCGGTCCCCGGTGCCCAGCTCGTCGGTGAACATCGCGCGTGCGAGCAGCACGAGCGCGAGGACGACCACGACGCCGGCGATCCAGGGCGAGAAGCGCTGGAAGCGCGAGCGCGGGAGCGTCGCGCCCTCGCGCACGGCAGCGATGGGCGGCACACGCGTCGCACGGATCGCCGGCAGGAGCCCCGCGATCAGCGTGATTCCCACCCCGACCGCGAGCGACACGACCACGGTGCGGAGGGCGAAGACGCGGTCGGCCGTCGGGAAGTCCGCACCGAGGGACTTGAAGAGCGCCTGGATGCCCTCGGCGAGCACCACACCGAGCGCGAGCCCGACGAGGGACGCGAGGAGCCCGATGACGAGCGACTCGAGGATGACCGAGCCGAGGACCTGTCGGCGCGAGGCACCGATCGTCCGCAACGTCGCGAACTCGCGCGTGCGCTGCGCGACGGTGATCGAGAACGTATTGAAGATGACGAAGGCGCCGACGAAGAGCGCAACGCCGGCGAACGCGAGCAGGAAGTAGCGGAAGAACTTCGTGAACTCGCCGACCTCGTCGGTCTGGTCCTGGACCTCCTGGGTCGCGCTGACGACCTTGGCCTCGTTCGGAAGCACGGGCGCGATCGCCGACACGAGCTGGTCCTCCGACACTCCGTCGCGCGCGGCGACCGAGATCGCGTCGTACTGACCCTCCCGCCCGAGAAGCTCCTGCGCCGCCGGGATCGTGAACACCGTGAAGCTCAGGCCTCCGAGGGAGTTGAGCTCGCCGTACTGCGCGACGCCGACGAGCGTGAACGCGCGCTTGGGCTGCAGCGTCGAGATCTGCACCTCGTCGCCGACCTTCCAGCCCTGCTCGTCCACCGTGCCGGCGTCAATGACGACGTCCTCCCTGCTCTTCGGCCACGTGCCCTCGAGCAGCGTCAGCGGGTTGAACTGCGCGTACTTCTGGCTCGTGTCGATTCCGAACCCGAGCGTCGGCCAGCCCTCCGCGTTCGCGGGGCTGCCGTCGTCCGCGAGGATCTTCGTGCTCTGCTCGTCCGCGACCGTTCCCGTCGCGAGCGCGACGCCGTCGACACCGCGCACGGTGCCGAGCAGCGACGCAGGAATCGGCGGGTCGGGTGGCTTCTCGCCGTCGATCGAGATGTCGAGCCCGCGGCCCGTGACGACGGCGTCGGTTCCCGCGTAGGAGTCCGTGAAGAGATTCGTGAACGCGCTCTGGACGGTGTCCGTGAGGATGTACGTACCACTGATCATCGCGACGCCGAGGACGATCGCGATGCCGGTGAGGACCGCTCGCAGCTTTCGGCCGGCGAGCCCGCGCAGAGCGACCTTGATCACGCCGCGGCGAGCTCGTCCAGCACCGAGTGGATCGTGTGCGCGTCGCACTCCCCGAGCTCGCGCACGATGGTGCCGTCGGCGAGGAAGAGCACGCGGTTCGCGATCGCCGCCGCCCGCGCGTCGTGCGTGACCATGACGATCGTCTGACCGTACTGCTCGACCGAGCGGCGCAGCAGCTCCAGGATCTCCTGACTCGTCGTCGAGTCCAGGTTGCCGGTCGGCTCGTCCGCGAAGAGCACGGTGGGCCTGGAGATGAGCGCCCGCGCGATCGCGACGCGCTGCTGCTGGCCTCCCGAGAGCTCCGCGGGGCGGTGTGAGAGGCGCTCCTCGAGGCCTACGTCCTTGACGAGCTGGTCGAACCACTCCTCGTCGGGCTTCTCGCCCGAGATGGTGAGCGGGAGGAGGATGTTCTCGCGCGCGTCGAGCATCGGCAGCAGGTTGAAGAACTGGAAGACGAACCCGATGTGCTCGCGACGGAGCTTGGTGAGGTCGTTGTCGCCGAGCGAGGTGATCTCGATGCCCTCGATGTCCACCGACCCCGACGTGGGCTTGTCGAGCCCGGCGAGGATGTGCATCAGCGTCGACTTCCCCGAGCCGGACGGGCCCATGACCGCCGTCGCCTTTCCGGGGGCGATCTCGACCGAGACTCCCCGCAGGGCGTCGACCGCGGTGTCGCCCTCGCCGTACCGCCGCATCACGTCGCGGGCCACGACGACGGCTCCGTTCTGGCTCACGCTCTCGCTCATGCTCTTGGGACTCCTCTCTCGGGGTGCGAGCGGCAAGGCTAGACCATCTCGAGACCCGGCTGGGTACGGCCAGCCGCACCAGGCGACCACTGCTATCCCCCTTCCGGCTCTTTGCCAACAGCCGGTCCGTCGGCCACAGTGCGATGGTGGACACGGTCACCGAGATCCGGCGGCAGCTCGAGCGCGGGCGCGAGGGAACCGAGCGCCTCCTCCGGCCCATCTCCGACGACGAGCTCGCCGCGCAGCCGTCGCCCCGCGTTCCCCCCCTCGCTTGGACGTACGCGCACGTCGCGCGCTTCGAGGAGCTCTGGATTCTCCGGGGCATCGGCGACGAGCCGCCGATCCCGGACGTCCATGACCACGTCTACGACGCGTTCCGGCGCGAGCGTCAGAACGGCGCGCGGCTGCCGACGCTCAAGCCCAGCGCCGTTCGTGCCTACGCGGACGACGTCCACGAGCGCTCCCTCGCGCTGCTCGAGCGCGTCGACTTCGATGCTCCCGACGTCCTCGTCCGCCGCGGGTTCGTCTTCGGTCTCGTCCTCCAGAACGAGCTGCAGACGCAGGAAGCGATCCTCGAAGCGATCCAGTCACGCGCCGAAGGACGCCAGTACCCCGTCCTCGAGTCGACGGCTCCCGACCGCGCGCCCTCCGGCCCGGCGGAGATCCTCGTCGAGGGCGGAACCTTCACCGTCGGCGCCGAGTACGAGCCGTGGGCCTACGACAACGAGCTCGCGCCGCACGAGGTCGAGCTGCAGGCCTTTCGCATCGACCGTGCGCCGGTGACGAACGGTGAGCTCGCGGCCTTCGCCGACGACAAGGGGTATCGCTCGCGCAAGCTCTGGAGCGAAGAGGGCTGGGAGTGGCGCGAGCGAGAGGACGTCACGGCTCCGCTCTACTGGGAGCGCTCGAACTACGGCTGGGAGCGCGTCCGTTTCGGCAAGCGGGAGCCCATCACGCCGTGGGAGCCCGTCCAGCACGTCTCGTTCCACGAGGCGGAGGCCTTCGCACGCTGGGCGGGGAAGCGACTCCCGACCGAGCTCGAGTGGGAGCGCGCGGCCGGCTGGCACGACCACGAGGGCAAGTTCCGCTATCCGTGGGGCCAGGCGTGGATGGGGTTCGAGGCGAGCCTCGACCGACGGCGGTTCACGCCGGCGCCTGCCGGCTCGTACTCCGGCGGGGTGAGCCCGGTCGGTTGCGTGCAGATGGCTGGAGACGTCTGGGAGTGGACGTCCTCGTCATTCCAGCCCTACCCCGGCTTCGTCCCGTTCCCGGTCCCCGAGTGCTCCGAGGTGAACTTCGGAGACGACGTGCGCGTGCTGCGCGGTGGCTCGTGGGCGACCGATGCGCTTATCGCCCGCACCTCGTTCCGGCGCTGGGAGAGCCCCGAGCGCCGCGAGGCGTTCGCCGGCTTCCGCTGCGCGCGAAGTGCCTAGCGGCAGGGCCTAGAGCTCGGCGTCCGCCGCGAGACGCTCGGCGAGCGCGGTCATCACCTTGAGCTGAACAGAGGGGCTCTCCTCGAGCACGTGCCTGAACGCCGCTCGCGTCAGCACGAAGCAGCGCACGGTCGTCGTCGCGGTCACCGTCGCCGTCCGGCTTCGGGTGCTCAGGAGCGCGATCTCGCCGACGAAGTCCCCGCCCGAGTGAGTCCCGATCCGTTTTCCGCCCTTGGTCACCTCGACGTCGCCGTCGACGATGACGAAGAACTCCTGTCCGACGCGGCCCTCACGGCACAGGACCGTCCCCGGCTCGACCTGAAGATCGTCCGTCGCCGACGCGAGCGACGCGAGCTCCCGCTTCGTCAGCCCCTCGAAGAGCGGTGCGCGCTTGAGGGCGTCGATCTTGACATTCTGGCTGAACAAGCGCATCTCGCGAGTCTATTCGGGGAGACGGGACGGCCTCGCGACCTCGTCCTCGCGCCGGTTGCGTCTACGCGCGCATGAGCGCCGACGCCTCGGTCAGCACATCGCCGAGGATCGACGTGATCTCGTCGAACTCGGCCTGACCGGCCACGAGCGGCGGCGAGATCTGGATGACCGGGTCGCCCCGGTCGTCGGCGCGGCAGATCATCCCGGCGTCCCAGAGCGCCGGCGACAGGTGGCCGCGCAGGAGCCGCTCGCACTCCTCGTCGGAGAAGGTCTGGCGCCTGTCCTTGTCCTTGACGAGCTCGATCGCCCAGAAGTAGCCCGTCCCGCGCACGTCGCCGACGATGGGCAGGTCGAGAAGCTGCCCGAGCGTCGCGCGGAACGCATCCTCGTTCTCGCGAACGTGCTCGACGATCCGCTCGCGCTTCATGATCTCGATGTTCTTCAGCGCGATCGCGCACATGACCGGGTGGCCGCCGAACGTGATGCCGTGCGAAAACATCGACGTCTCGTCCATGAAGGCCTCCATGACCCGGTCGGTCGCGACGACGCCGCCGATCGCGCCGTACGAGGAGGACAGGCCCTTCGCAATCGTCACGAGGTCGGGCCGAATGTCGTAGCGCTCCGAGCCGAACCAGTGCCCGACCCGTCCGAACGCGGTGATCACCTCGTCCGCGGAGAGCAGGATGTCGTAGCGGTCGCAGATCTCGCGGACTCCCGCCCAGTAGCCCTCGGGCGGCGTGAAGCAGCCCCCGGCGTTCTGCACGGGCTCCATGTGCACGAGGCAGACCGTCTCCGGCCCCATCGCGAGGATCGCCTGCTCCAGCTCGTCGAGGAGGAACTGCGTGAACTGCGCCTCGGTCTCGTCGACGGGGCGGTGGTAGCGGTTCGTGTTCGAGACGTGGCGCACTTCGGCCAGGAGGGGCTCGAACGGCGTGCGCAGCGCCGGGATCCCGTTGATCGAGAGCGCACCGAGCGTCGTCCCGTGGTAGGCGATGTGTCGCGCGATCGCCTTGTAGCGCTTGGGTGCGTGGACGGCCGCGACGAGCTCGTCGTGGCGTGTCGCCGGCTCGGTGAGCGCCGCCGAGACCTTCTTACCCCCGCGCGCCTGGTAGTACTGGCGCGCGAGCTTCCAGGCCGACTCGACTGCCTCGGAGCCGCCGGAGCAGAAGAACACGCGGTTGAGGTCGCCCGGCGCGAGTGATGCGACTTCCGATGCGAGCTCGATCGCGCGCGGGTGCGCGTACGACCAGTTCGTGTAGAAGGGCAGCTCGCGCATCTGGTCGTGCGCGGCCTGGCCGATCTCGTCGCCGAACGAGTAGCCGATGTTCACGGAGAAGAGCCCGGCGAGCGCGTCGATGTAGCGCCGTCCGTTCGAGTCCTCGAGGTGGCACCCGTCGCCGCGAACGATGATCGGCACGTCGTCCGCGCCGAACTCGCCCATGCGGGTGAAGTGCATCCACAGGTGCTCCCTGGCGAGCTGGGAGTACGCGAGCGTGTCCACCTGCGTGACGGCCATGACTCACGGAGCATACGGTGAGCACCAGGCAGACAGCGGTGGGATATGTGCAGTGCCGCGCGGCGCGGGCCCGCGTCCGCGACTCGACGAGGCCTTCCTCGCGCTCGCGCACGCGAGCGCGGCGGCCAGGCAAGAGCTACATTCGGGATGCTGCGGTCGGTCGTGGTGTCGTCCGATCACAGTTCCGTCCGGAGTCGTGATCGGTTCAGCGACCCGCAGGCTCATCCGACGCTCGCATAAAGGTCTCCCGCGCCTGCGGCGGATCAATCTTTCGAGGAGACGACGATGTCCTGACCACCGGCCTGGAAGACGAGGCATCGCTCTTCACTGCGCAGCGAACGGCCCGAGCGAGGTCGCCCCGGATTCGCAGGCGAGTTGTCCGCAACACGGTAGAGGGGACAAGTCCGCCTCCACCTGACACCGTGTCGCCTGATCGTGCCGCTTGCTCTCCTGGGAGACGAAGTTCGGCGGGCTCGCCGCGGAGCGTCGTATCGGCCGGCCAGACGACGGGATGGCCGTCGATCAGAACGCAGCCCGTGTCGAGATCGACGTGCAGCGTTCCCCCGATATGCGCGGTCATCTCGCCGTCGTTTCCCCCGAGTGCGCTAGTTCGCGGCTGAAGCTCCCTTGCGGGTTAGTGCATCTCGTTCATCGCCGAGTCGCCACCGATCGCCAACTGGTCGTCGCGGTCGCTGAGCAGGCATTCGCGCAGGAGTGACGTGAGATCGCGGTCCGTCTGATCGATTACCCCGCGGCTAACGAGATACCTGCGTGCGCGTCGCTCGGCCTCCTCGAACATTTCGCGCGCTCGGTCGAGGTCGGCGAGCAGTGCATCGACCTCTAGCGTCTCGCGCCGCGTCGGCGTCCCGCCGGCTCGACGCCTTCGTTCTTTCTTGTTCATATCCATACTGTCGCATCCGCCCTGCGAAGAGCCTGCGGGAGCTTCGGGGTCAGAGCGGAGGAGCAGTGCGGTCGCCGTCGGTTGCTCGCGGCTCCAGGTATCTGTAGGCGAGCGCCACCGCCATCGCTCCGTCGCCGACGGCCCCCGCGACGCGCTTGGTCGAGGCATATCGGACGTCGCCTGCCGCGAAGACGCCGGGCCGGCTGGTCTCGAGCGGTAGCGGATCCCGGTCGAGCGGCCAGGCTGCGGGACTCCTGTCGCTGTCGTCGAGCAGGTCGAGCCCGGTGAGAATGTAGCCCGCGGTGTTGGTCCGCACCCCCTCGGCGGCGCACCATTCGCTGTGCGGCTTGCCGCCGATGCATATGAAGAGCGTGGTGACGCGCAGCGTTTCACCCCTGCCCGCCGGGCCGGTGATGTCGACCTCGGCGAGATGTCCGTTCTCGGCCCGCAGAGCGGTCACCTGGGTGCCGAGCCGCACCTCGATCAGAGGATGCGCTTCGATCCGGGCGACGAGGTAGGCCGACATGGACTTGGCGAGCCGGTCGCCGCGCACGATCATCGTCACGTTCGCCCGCGTGTCGGCGAGGTGCAATGCGGCCTGTCCTGCGGCGTTGCCCGCCCCGACTACCGCGACGCGCTCTCCTGAGCATTGGGAAACTTCGCTGCGGCCGGCCCCGTAGTAGACGCCGCGGTCGATCAGTTCGTCGACGCCTTCCACCTCGAGCCGTCGCCAATCCATCCCCGTCGCCGCGATGACGACGGATGTCGCGACCTCCACGCCGCTGTCGAGGAGAATTACAGGCGGGTCGGTACCTGGACGGCTGCCGACAGCCTCGCGCAGGAACACGAGCTCCGCCCCGAACCGCTCGGCCTGGCGCCCCGCTCTGCGAGCGAGCTCGGCACCCCCGATCCCCTCCGGGAAACCAAAGAAGTTCTCGATCATCGAGGTATGCGAGGCCTGGCCGCCTGGAAGGTCGCGTTCGAGCACGATCGTGGATAGCCCGTCAGAGGCGGCGTACACCGCCGCTCCGAGCCCCGCCGGTCCGGCGCCGACAATCGCCAGGTCGTAATGGGAGCGCTTCGGTGCGGTGGTGAGGTTCCAGGCAGACACCAGCGTCTCAACCGTGGCTCCGACATACGCTTGGCCTCCGTCCAGGACGACCGGCAGCGGGGGGTCGACGAGCCCCATCGACGCGAGAAGGCGATCCGCTTCGGGTGTGCCTGCCTCAAGCCACTCGTGCGGCTGCGCCGCCCTTGTCAGGAAGTCGCGCAGCCGGTGGTCGCCGACTTCGAAGCGCCTGCCAATGACGGTGACGGCGGACCGCGGGCTCATGGCTACTGCTCGTAGCTCTCAATGACCGATTCGTCTCGCATAGGCGCAGCGCCCGGTTCGAGTCCGGCCGCCCGACGCGCTCGGCGCTGTCGCGGGCGGTCCCAGCACGTGTCGGGGGCTTCTGTCAGCTCCGCATCCCTGCGCCCGTCGACTTCCGAGTGCTCGCCGCTCGCCCGCTCCCAGAGCCGGTGCGCATCGGCCGAGGGCAGTTCGGTCGTCCGATGGATCTGACCGTCGTCGATGTGACCTCCTTCGGCCCGAAGACCTCCTCGACCTACGAGAGGTGCCGCGGGCCGCGAACGTTGGCCGAATCGCGGGGGAATCGAGGTGCGCGAGGCTGCGGTGAGGCTAACGATTCGAGTCCCTCGATGCCTCGACGCGCAGAGTTCCGGTCGCGCGCTGGACTACGAGGATGCAGTGAGGAATTCTTCGGCCTCCCTGTCTTCGGGTAAGGCGGCTCCCGCGTAGGCGGCCTCCCGGACGGCTGTGTCCGACTCGAGCACGGTGCCGAGGGCGCCTGCGACGGTGGCAAAGGAAGCCGCAAACCAGGCGAGCGTCACGTAGTCGCGCGCCGATGTGTCGCGGCCGAGCGCGTCCGCGAGCACCGGCGCGGTGATCACGAGGACGGCGCCGGCAAAGACGAGAACGAAGAGCGCTGCGTAGAGCGACGCGATCCCGATCGTGACCGTGAGTGCGGTCGTGACATTGAAGAGCAGCACCTGGGCGCGGGCGCGCGGATCGGGGGCGCGCTCCCACAACTCGTGCGCGACGATCACAGCGACGATCGTCACCGCGAGCGAGGCGAGGCACACGGCCAGGAGCCGCCACCAACTGAGCGCTGCTGAGAGCCGCCACATGTCGGACGCGAGGATGCCGTACGCGCCCACGGCAAACGCCGCGGCAAGGACGCCGTAGAGCCTCGCGGCCAGGCGCCAAGGCCGGTTCGCGCGCACCATTCCCGCCAGCAAGCGGAGGTGCCCGAAGATCAGCGTCGGCACGTAAGGGAACCTCGAAACGTCCTCGTCATCGGCCGCGATCTCACGCAACGAGCTCCCCGTACCGACAAGCTCCCCGGCCAGCTCGCGAAGCACGCGCCGAAGCCGCCGCTTCAGGTGCAGAGGGCCGAGCGCCGGCAGTGAGACGAGGGCGACGCCGTGCGTGCGGCTGGCGTGACGGGAGACCGGGCGACTGCCGTGCCGGAGTGGGAGATCGGTGACGACGACGGCGAAGTCCCAGCCTCGCGCGAGCAGCGCGCGCCGCGCTGCCTCGACCAGCTGGGTCGTCTCGGCGGGCGGAACTACGAGCCGGTCGACGACGAACTCCGTCCGCCAGCCGAGCGCGCCGTGCGCCTCGCGCAGGTCCTCCGCCAGATCGTCGGCGATCGTGGTCGAAACCTCCTGTGGCAGGCCGGGCGCGACGAGCACGCCCAGACTGACACTTCGCTCAGGGTCGCTCACGCCAAGTGCGTCGCCTCGGCCCTTCTTCGATCACGTTCGCCAGGCGCCTCCTCGCGCGTGCGCCCCTGGCCGTGCGCGAAGTGGACCTCCCGGATCTCGGCGACGATCGGGCCGTCCTCGCCCGGTTCGCAGACGATCGTCACGCGCAGCGACTCGCCCATGTCGACAACTTAGCCGAGTGCCTTCGGTGGGCCTTGATCGGACGCGAAGCCGACGAGGATACCCCGTAACGTCCAAAGCCAGGCTCGAGGTCTGAAGGCGCCTTTCGGCGTGCCGACGACCGACGCGTCCGGGCGGAGCCGAAGATGTAGCATCCGGTGCAACCTAAGCGGGCCCCGCTGCCCAACCCTCGCGTGCCGGTAAGCCCGCTGCGAGGAGGTTCTGACAAATGGCCGCCACGATCTGCGAGATCGATGGGGTTCGTCCTGCTGTTGCGACGGTTCGGATCAGGCAGAACGGCGAGGAGCGGACGATCGCCGTCTGCGAAGAGCACCTTCGGGAGCTTCGGGGCCAGAGCCGCGGGGCAGGGCGGTCGCCGTTCGGTGGCCGGAGTCTCTTCGATGAGTTCTTCTCCGACTTCTTCGGAGACAGCGGATTCGGCGGCCCAACGCCGGGCGCCGCCGGCGGCACGATCACGACGCGCCCGCGCCGCCCGGCCGAGCAGATCGACGTGACGCAGAACTTCAGCGACGCCACCCGCCGCCTGCTCCAGCAGGCCGCGCAGAAGGCGATGGAATGGGGCAGCCTGGACGTTGATTCGACACACCTGCTCTGGGCCGCGACCCAGGATGAGGTTGTCCGGCACGTGCTGCAGCAGGTCGGCGCGGATGCCGCCGCGATCGCAGCGCAGATCGAGGAGGAAGCAGACGTCAAAGAGCGTGCGGACGTTGCGCCGTCGCTGTCGCCGGACGCGAAGGCTGCGCTCTTGGCCGCCTACGAGGAGTCGCGTCAGATCGGCGCGTCGTACGTGGGGCCCGAGCACGTGCTGCTCGCACTGGCCCAAGACACCGAGACCGAGGCTGGTGAGCTGCTGGAGCGATTCGCGATCAGCCACACGAAGCTACGCGGTGCGGTCATCCGCGGCGTCGAAAGCGGCGAGGCGGGTGGGCGCCCGGCGAGCACGACGAAGACGCTCGACGAGTACGGCCGCGACCTCACGGAGGAGGCCCGCCAGGGGAAGCTCGACCCCGTGATCGGCCGTGCTGATCAGATCGAGCAGACGATCGAGATCCTCTCGCGCCGAACGAAGAACAACCCGGTGCTGCTCGGCGACCCCGGCGTCGGCAAGACCGCGATCGTGGAGGGCATTGCCCAACGGATCGTCAACGACGACGTGCCCGAGACGCTGACCGGCAAGCGAGTGGTGGCGCTCGACATGGCGGGAATGATCGCCGGCACGAAGTACCGGGGCGAGTTCGAGGAACGCCTCAAGGGCGTGATCGACGAGATCACCGAGAACGCGGACAGCCTGATCGTCTTCATAGACGAGATCCACACCGTCGTCGGCGCGGGAGCGGCGGAAGGCGCGATGGACGCCGGAAATATGCTCAAACCGGCGCTCGCGCGCGGCGCGCTGCACATGATCGGCGCGACCACGCTCGACGAGTACCGGAAAAACATCGAGAAGGATCCCGCGCTCGAGCGGCGTCTCCAGCCCGTGCTGGTCTCGGAGCCGACGGTCGAGGAGACGATCGAGATCCTCACCGGCCTCAAGGACCGCTATGAGGCGTTCCATCGCGTGCGCATCACGGAGGAGGCGATCGTCGCAGCTGCGGAGCTGTCCGATCGCTACATCCGCGACCGCTTCCTGCCCGACAAGGCGATCGACCTGATCGACCAGGCAGGCGCACGCGTGCGGCTGCGGTCAAAGGCGAAGCCCGAGGACGCGAGGGCAGCCGAGGAGGAGCTCCGCCGATTGGGGCGCGAGCGTGACCAGGCGATCTCGGCAGAGGACTACCAGCGGGCAGACGAGCTGAAGGCCGAGATGGATGATCGCCGCGCCCAGCAGGAGGGGCGGAAGGAGGCTCGCTCGCGCGCGCCCGAGGTCACGGTCGAGGACATCGCCGACATCGTGTCGCGGCGCACGGGCATCCCAGTGTCACAGCTGACCCAGGAGGAGCGCGACCGGCTCCTGAAGCTCGAGCAACGCCTGCATGAGCGCGTCGTCGGTCAGGACCAGGCCGTCGAGGCCGTCGCGGAGGCCGTTCGCCGCGCCCGCGCCGGGCTCGCCGACCCCCGCCGTCCCGACGGGAGCTTCCTGTTCCTGGGGCCTACCGGTGTCGGCAAGACGGAGCTCGCGCGGACCCTCGCGGAGGCGCTGTTCGGCAGCGAGGACGTGATGGTCCGACTCGACATGAGCGAGTACCAGGAGCGGCACACCGTCAGCCGGCTCGTCGGCGCGCCGCCCGGCTATGTCGGCCACGAGGAAGCCGGACAGCTGACCGAGGCGGTCCGCCGCAAGCCGTACGCGGTGCTCTTGTTCGACGAGATCGAGAAGGCGCACGCAGACGTGTTCAACATCCTGCTCCAGATCCTGGACGACGGCCGGCTCACCGATGCGCGGGGGCGGACGGTCGACTTCAAGAACACGATCCTGATCATGACCTCGAACCTCGGAGCCGATCGCATCCAGGCCTTCGCGCGGAAGGAGAGCGGCTCGTTCGACGAGCTGAAGGAGGACCTGATGGAGGTGCTCCGGCACAGCTTCCGGCC
>DASUFC010000141.1:0-7837 GCA_036274755.1 Gaiellaceae bacterium | reverse complement strand
CCCCCCCCCCCCCCCCCCCCCCCCCCCCCCCCCCCCCCCCCGTCTTCAGGAAGAAGGGGGCTGACGGGGGAAAAATGGTTTCCCCCGTCAACGCGAGCTGAAAGCGAGCGTTACTCATGCGGTCCTTTCCAGTTGCGTGGTCTCGTGAATGCCGCACTCGAGCTTGTCCGATCCGGCCCAACGACCGGCGCGCTCCTCCTCGTCGGGGCTCGTCGGGCGGGTGCAGGGGATGCACCCGATCGAGCGGTACCCGGCGTCGTGCAGCGGGTTGGAGGGTATCTCGTTGACGTTGATGTAGGCCCACACCCGCTTCTCGTCCCAGTCCGCGAGCGGGTGGATCTTGAAGACCTGGTAGCGCTCCGACCACTCGACCTTCTGCGTCTCGGCGCGGCTCGGCGACTGGTCTCGGCGGATGCCCGAGATCCAGGCGTCGTAGGGCTGCAGCGCCTGCACGAGCGGCTCGACCTTGCGGATGTGGCAGCAGCGGTCGGGGTCGCGCTCCCAGAGGTTCGCGCCCTCGGCTCGGTGCTGCTCGGCGATCGTCGGGATCGAGGGCTGGATCAGCTTCAGCTGATACTTCTCGACGAGCGCGTCGCGGGTGTCGTACGACTCGCGGAAGAAGAGATGCGTGTCGAGCTCGACCGTGTCCATCCGGAGCCCGAGCTCGGCGACCATGTGCACGAGCACGGACGACTGCTTCTGCCACGAGCAGGTCAGGCAGACGCGCGGCCAGAAGTGCTGGTGCGTCCAGGAGATCAGCTCCTCGGCCGTCATGGCCTCGAAGTCGAGATCAGGGAGCTGCGGCCGGCTCGACGCTCGAATCGCCAAGCAGCACCTCCTTCAGCGTGTCGGCCCTCAGGCCGAGACGGAGCGTCTCGAGCGCGATGACCTCCTCGGGCGGGATGTTGCCGAGGTTCACCTCGGGCCCGAAGTGCCTGACGAACCAGGCCTGCGAGGACTTCGTGGGCGCCTCCCAGATGAGGTCGTGGAACGAGATCGAGTGCTCGATCTCGTCGACCAGACCCGTCCGCAGCTCACCGGTCGGGCGGTAGATGCCGGCCGTTCCGCCCTCGCGCCCCTCCGCGATGACCTTCCAGGAGCCGGCCTCGAGCTCCTCCTTGATCCACTGCACCCACAGGTATGGGGCAATGTTGACCTCGGAGTCCTTCGACCCGACCTCGGAAAGCACGGTGAAGTCTCGCGCGAAGTCGGCGATCAGCTCGAGCTTTCGGTCGCGCGGGATCTCGAGCGTGCCGTCCGAGATCTCCACGTGCGAGAAGCGGAAGTGCTCGAGCCAGCGCTTGAAGTCGTCGAGCTTGGACTGCCCGTACACGGCCTCGAACAGCGTTCCGCCACACACGACCGGGGTCGCGAACGACCGGTAGAGCGCGATCTTCTTCTCGAGGTTGTTCGTGACGTAGCTCGTTCCCCAGCCGAGCTTGACGATGTCCACGTACTCGCCCGCCGTGTCGAACATGCCCTCGATCTCGCGCAGGTTCAGGCCCTTGTCGATGACGTGCGTGAGCCCGCGGTTGCGCGGCTTCGCCTCGCGGCTCGGCACGTCGAGGAAGGTGTGCGCTCCATCAGAGTCGTGCATAGATCTCCTCCAGCTTCTCCTTGGCTCGGTCCTGCACCTCGCGGTACAGCGAGTTCCCGTGCGCGTCGATCCCGACCGTGAGCGGTCCGAAGTCCTTCACCCGGAACTTCCACAGGCACTCGGGCATGAGCTCCTCCCAGGCGACCTCCTCGATCTCCTCGATCTGGGTCGTCTCGAGCGCGGCGGCCCCGCCGACGATCGCGAAGTAGACCATCCCGAGGCGGTGCATCGGGTCGATCGCCTCGTCTGGGAAGCCGCCCTTCCCGCAGATCGCCCGCACGCCGTACTGCGAGCCGAGACCCTCCGTGAAGCGCACCATGCGCGCCGAGGTCGTCGTCCCGATGCAGAGCTTCTCGTACTTGCCCGGCCCGAGCTTGCGCACGTTCGGCGCCGTGTGCAGCAGGAACGCGCCCGAGAGATCCATCGGCGGCTCGACTCCCTGGTCGAAGATGCGGATCTGCGTGCGGTCGCGGATGCCGATGATGTGGCCTTGCACCGTGACCTCGTCGCCGGCGCGCAGCTTCAGGATCTCCGCCGTATCCGTGATCGGGAACGTGACCTCGTGGACGGCCATCAGGCGTCCCTCTCGAAGGTCGTCGAGCCGTCGGCGGCGATGTGCGCCGAGGCGCGCCGCGCCGCCCAGCACTGGTAGTTCACCGCGACCGGGTTGAGGGTCATGTGCGTGTCGGCGTGCTCGACGTGCACGGAGAGCACGGTCACGTCGCCCCCGAGGCCCATGGGCCCAACGCCCGTCTCGTTGAGGAGCCTGAAGAGGTCCTGCTCGAGCTCTGCGACGAGCGGGTCTGGGTTGGTCGTCCCGACGGGGCGCGCGATCGCCTCCTTGGCGAGGTGCATCGCGTAGTCGGCCGAACCGCCGATCCCGACGCCGACGATCCCCGGCGGGCACGGCTTCCCACCTGCGCCGACGATCGACTCGAGCACGAACTTCTTGATGCCCGTCACGCCGTCGGCGGGGACGCACATCTTGAGGAAGCTCATGTTCTCGGAACCGGACCCCTTCGGCACGCACTTCACGTCCAGCCCGTCCCAGTCGGGCACGAAGTCCCAGTGCACGATCGGCACGCGGAAGCCCACGTTCGGCCCCGTGTTCTCGCGCGTGAGCGTGTGCACCGTGTTCGAGCGCAGCGGGTGCTCGACCGTCGCGCGCTCGGTGCCTTCCTTGAGCGCCGCGTAGATCCGCGCCGGATGCAGCGGGAAGTGCTCGCCGACCTTGCAGTAGTAGACGGCAATCCCCGTGTCCTGGCAGACGAGGTTCTTCTCCGTCTCGGCGACGGTGACGTTCTTCAGGATCGTCTGCAGGACGCGCTGGCCGGTGACCGAGGTCTCACGCCCCGCAGCGTCGCCGAGCGCGTCCCGGAGGTCCTGCGGGATGTCCTTGAGCGCCCAGACGTAGAGGTGCGCCGCGGCGTCGGAGACGGCGATGTCGAGATCGGTCGCGACGGTCGTCACGCGTGCGCCCTCTCGGCCGCGGCCTTCCCGGCGCGTCGTCCGAAGACGACGCACTCGAGCAGCGAGTTGCCCATCATGCGGTTCCTTCCGTGGGTGCCGCCCGCGATCTCGCCGCAGGCAAAGACGCCTTCGAGCGTCGTCTCCGCGTGCTCGTCGATCACGAGCCCACCGTTCTGGTAGTGGAGGACGGGGTACGTGTAGATCTTCTCGGTGAGCGGGTCGATCCCGGCGCCGCGGTAGCGCCGGAGCATGTACGGAAGCGAGATCTCGGCATCCTCGGGCGCGATCCGCGTCGTGTCGAGCCAGACCGCCGGGCGTCCGTCCTCGGTCTCGACGCCGCGGCCGGCTTCGACCTCGTCGAAGATCGCCTGCGACACGGCGTCGCGTGGACCGAGCGAGTCCGTGAACTCCTCGCCGTCGGCGTTCAGGAGCACGGCGCCGTACGCGCGCGTCGTCTCGGGGATCGAGTAGCCCTGCATCGTCGAGGGCCACGCGCCGCCGTTCGGGTGGTACTGGAGCGCGTCGAGGTCGCGCGACTCGGCGCCGGCATCGAGCGCGATCCGCGTGACCTCGCCCGTGGCGTTGGGATGGTTCGTCGAGAGCTCGCCGCGCGACTCGGCCTCGGCGAAGCACCGTCCGCCGGCGGCGAGAACGACCGCGCCCGCCTCGACCCGAGCTGTCCCGTCCTTCGTCTCGAAGGATGCGAGCCAGCCCTCCGCCGAGGGTTCGAGGGCCGTGAGGGCATGGTGGGGGAGCTCCTCGCCGGCGCTCGCTTCGTACGCGTCGCGAAGTCCTTTGGTGATGGCATGGCCCGTGCGGTCGCCGACCTGGAGGAGGCGCTTTCGCGTCGCGCCGCCGCAGCGCGCAAGCCGGTAGCCGCCGTTCTCGCGCGTGAACTCGACGCCGAGCTCCTCGAGCCAGTGGATCGCCGAGGGCGCCTCGCTCGTCAGCACCTCGACGAGCCGCGTGTCCGCGGTGTCGTGCGAGCTCCGCATGACGTCCTCCGCGTGGATCTCGGGCGAGTCGTCGCCGCCGAACGCCGCCTGGATGCCTCCCTGCGCCTTGGCCGAGTTGCACGCTTGCAGCGTGGTCTTCGTGGCCACGGCAACGCGCGCGCCCGCCTGTACTGCGGAGGTCGCGGCCGCGAGCCCCGAGGCGCCGCTGCCGATCACGAGCACGTCGAAGGAGCCGTCGCGGCGCACGGGTGGATCGTAGCGCAGATTCTTATTTCTGTCATTAGTTGGAGTTATCCCACTGAGCGCCGCGCACGCCGGCCACTCTCGATCGCAAAGCGGTTACACTCCCCCGCTCATGGGCACCCTGGGCGAGATCGTCAAGCCGACCTTCATCACGGTCGCCCCCGAGGACACACTCGGCGAGGTGGCCGAGCGAATGAGCGCGCAGAACGTCGGGTCGGTCGTCGTCAAGGACTTCGGCCGGCTCATCGGGATTCTCACCGAGCGCGACATGCTTCGCGCGATGGCCGCCCGCGTCCACACGAGCGACGCTCGCGTGCGTCAGTGGATGACCGAGGACCCGATCACAGCCGGTCCCGAGATGACGTTCGAGGACGCGTCGCAGATCATGGTCGAGAAGGGCTTTCGACACCTTCCCGTCGTGGACGGCGAGACGATCCTCGGGATCGTCAGTCTTCGACGCCTGATGGTCGGCCGCCGCCCGGGCGAGTAACCCTCAGGCGCAGGCCGACACGACGCCCTTCGTGAGAGCGTTCGCGGCGGTCGACACGCTCACGCCGCGTCTCTTCAGTTGCGCGACGAGCTTCCTGTTCGTGCGCATGTCGTGCGCGGCCTGCTCTTTCGCGGCGCCTTCGCCCAGCAGCGTCAAGCCGCACTGGCCCGGGTTCTTCGTCCCCCCGATCCAGCCGAGCGCGTAGAGGTACTTCAGGACGGGCTTCCCGTACGGCGCGCGGTGGTACGCACCCTTCGCACCCACAGGCGCGACCTTCTGGGCTTTCGCCGCCTTGCCGACGGCTGCGATGCCGACGCTGCTCGAGTCGAACACGGCCGACACGTTCCGGCCGTACGCGCCCGTCAGCGTCACGGCCATGAGCGTGACCGCGGCGAGGATCCCTGCGTACTCGACGAGCACGACCACATCGTCCGCCCGCGGGCCCGATTCGTCAACGCGATCACCAGATCGAGCGCAAGAGGCCCTCGATCTCGTCCGCGGTCGCCGGGCGCGGATTGGCGCGCGCTCCCGGCCTCCGGGCGATCTCGGCCGCGACGACGCCGAGCTCGTCCTCGGGGATGCCGAGCACGCGAAGGCGATCGAATCCGCCGAGGCGCGCGAGCTCCTCGACCCGGGCCGGCGCATCACGGGCGCCGAGTGCCGACGCGAGCGCCGCGATGGCCTCGGGCACGACCGGCTCGTTGAAGCGAAGCGCAGGGGCCAGGCAGATGGCGTTGAGCGCACCGTGGGAAGCTCCGTAGCGCCCGCCGAGCGCCTGCGCCATTGCGTGCCCGAGGAAGAGGCCGCGCTCGGCGAGAGCCATGCCCGCATGCATCGCGCCTTCGAGGAGCCGCGTTCGCTGCTCGACGTCATGACCGTCGGCGACGACGGCCGGAAGCGCGGAGGCGATGAGCGCCGCGCCGCTGCTCGCGTCCTCACATGGCCCGGCGTAGAGCGCCTCCGCGCAGTGCGCGAGCGCGTTGAGCGCGGTGCCGACCGTCTCCTCGAGCGGGAGGTCGAGCGTGAGACCCGGCTCGTAGACGATTCCTGCCGTGTTCGCACCGGAGCCGCCCGTCTTCGTGCCGCTCGCCTCGTCGCGCATCCCGAAGTACGCCGTCCACTCCGAGCCCGAGTACGTCGTCGGGACTGCGATCAGTGCCAGCCCGGTCCGGGCCGAGACCGCCTTGCCGGTGTCGATGGCGCTGCCACCGCCGAGCGCGACGAGCCCGTCCGCGTCGTTCGCCGCCTCCGTCGCAGCCGTGACGACGTCGATCGGCGCGTGACGCCGTACCCCGGTGAAGCGCTCGGCGACCGGAAGCTCGAGCTCCGCGAACCTGGCGCTCGTGACGAGCAGCGGACGCTCCATCGCGAGCTCCTCCACGAGCTGGGTCAGGCTGTCGAGCCCCCAACGGACGATCACGGGAGGAGCTCGCCGCGTGCGAACTCGACGAAGGCGTCCGCGACCCGCGTGCGCGCACGGCCCGTCGCGGATGCGAGCGAGATCTCCCGGGTCGCGTCGAGACCGTCGACACGAGCCTCCGCGAGCCGACCGGCCGCGAGGTCGGACTCGACAGCGGTGCGCGAGATGAAGGTCACGCCGTACCCCGCCTCCACGGCACGCCGCACCGACTCCTGCAGGCCCAGCTCGAGGCGCACGTCCAGGTCGCGAAGCCTCACGCCCTGCCGTCGCAGGGAGTCTTCGACGATCTGCCGAACGCCGGCACCCTCCTGCATGAGGATGACGCCGGCGCCGCGCAGCTCGTCGAGGGACACGGTCCGGCCGGCGAAGGGATGGTCGGGAGGGCACGCGAGGATCACCTCGTCCGAGAAGAACGGCTCGAAGCGGACGCCGCGATAGCGGCGCGACGCACCGACGATCCCGAGCTCGAGCTCGCGCGCTCCGACGCGCTCGACGACCGAGTGCGTGTCCGACACGGACAGGAACACGCGGACGTCGGGGTGCCGGCGCTGAAACTCCGCGAGAACGACCGGGAGCACGACGGCCGCCGGCCCGGTCGACGCGCCGAGCACGAGATCGCCGGCGAGCTCCCCGTGCGCGGACGACGTGACGTCGGCCACGAGCTGATCTTCGAGCGCGAGCATCCGCTGCGCCCCGCGGTAGAGGTGCCAGCCCGCCTCGGTGGGCTCGACGCGCCGGCCCGAACGATCGAGCAGCTGCGTGCCGAGCCGCCTCTCGAGCGCCCGCACCTGTAGGGAGACGGCCGGCTGGGTCACCCCGAGACGTTCGGCCGCCTGCGAGAAGCTCCGGCGCTCGACGACCGCGCAGAATGCGGCGAGCTGGCGCGTGTCCATAAGCGAACGTTATGTCAGAACCAGCCGCGCTCGGCGAGCCAGTGCTCGAGGAGTGGGTCGGTGAGCTCCGGCCCGCGGCCCGTTTGCCGAGCTTCCGCCTTGCCGACGAGACCGGCGAGCGCACGGTCGACGCTGCCCTTCCGCAGGCCGAGGAAGCGCAGCGTCTCCTCCGCGTACAAGCTTCGCGACGGCACGGCGAGGGCAACCGACACGCGCTGCTCGTTGACGGACAGCGACTCCCAACGGGCGCGAAGCGCCGGCTCGGCCACGACGAGGGCGGTCTCGCGTGCGTCGACGAATGCGGCCTCGTCGGCCACGGATCCCTCCGGAACGAGCTCCCACAGGTGATGCGCGACGAGCATCGTCCGCTGCGGGTGCCCACGCGCGAACGCCAGCAGCGGATCGAGCGCGTTCCCGATGTCCCGCCGCGTCTGGCGGAAGCGATCCTCGAGGTACAGCGCCGTCGCGTCCGCCGGGAGCGGTCCGAGCTCCAGCGGGACCGCGTGATCGAGCAGTGGGCGCGACGGATCCTCGAAGAGGCGCTCCATCAACGTCGGAGCAGAGCCGGCGAACGCGTACGAGGCGAAAGCCGTCTGGTGCTGGATCACGCTGCGCAGCATCCCGTCGGCGCCGTCGACGCGAAGGAGATCCTGGAACTCGTCGAAGGCCACGAAGCTGCGTGCTCCCGTCCGCTCGTAGACCTTCGAGGGAAGATCGAGCAGGCGTAGGAAGACACTCTCGACGTCGATGCGAGGGTTCGACTGCACC
>DASUFC010000140.1:0-13477 GCA_036274755.1 Gaiellaceae bacterium | reverse complement strand
CGTCGTCCTCCGCCATGACGTCGGCGAAGAAGATGTTCGGCGACTTGCCTCCGAGCTCCGTCGTCGACGGGATGATGTTCTCGGCCGCGTACTGCATGATCAGCCGGCCGGTCACCGTCTCGCCCGTGAAGGCGATCTTCGCGATCCGCTTGCTCGTCGCAAGTGCCTTGCCGATCTCCGCGCCCGGGCCGTTCACGACGTTGATGACCCCTTCGGGGACGATGTCCTCCAGCAGCTCCATCAACTTCAGGATCGACCACGGGGTCGGGCTCGCCGGCTTCAGCACGACGGCGTTGCCCGCCGCGAGCGCCGGTGCGAGCTTCCACGCCGCCATGAGCAGCGGGAAGTTGAACGGGATGATCTGGCCGACCACTCCGAGCGGCTCGTGGAAGTGGTACGCGACGGTGTGCTTGTCGAGCTCGGAGATGACACCCTCCTCGCCGCGGATGACCGAGGCGAAGTAGCGGAAGTGATCCGCCGCGAGCGGAATGTCCGCCGCGAGGGTCTCCCGAACGGGCTTGCCGTTCTCCCAGCTCTCGGCGACCGCAAGCAGCTCGAGGTTGTCCTCGATGGCGTCCGCCACGCGGTTCAGGACGCGCGAGCGCTCGGCAACCGGTGCCTCGCCCCACGCCTCCTTCGCCGCGTGCGCCGCGTCGAGCGCGAGATCGACGTCCTCGCTCGTCGAGCGCGGCACCTCGGTGAACGTCTCGCCGGTCGCCGGCGTGGCGTTCTCCGAGTATTGCCCCTTCACCGGCGCGACCCAGTGGCCGCCGATGAAGTTGTCGTATCGCGACTCGAGCTCGACGGGACTGTCGACGTGCCCCGGAGGCGCGTAGGTCGCGGCTTTCTCGATGGTTGCCATGACTTCTCCTTTCCTCGCATGGCACTGCCGTCTGTGCGGCTCCTCCACCATCTCTCCACCTGCCCGCACCGGCATCGGCTGCTTCTCCGAGGGTGCGTGCGGGGAAAGCCGCAGCGCGCACCTGCGCCGGCAGGCCCTCCGGGGGTCACGAGCCTCCTAGCGAAGGACCCGTGCGCCGCCGCCACGCATGACGCGCTCGACCTCCTCGAGCGTCGCCATCGACGTGTCTCCCGGTGTGGTCATCGCGAGTGCACCGTGGGCGACCCCGTACGCGAGCGCGCTCTCGAGGTCGTGACCTTGGAGCAAGCCGTAGATCAGGCCGGAGGCGAAGGAGTCCCCGCCTCCGACCCGGTCGAAGATCTCGAGGCCGGGGAGCGCCGGTCCAACGAAGAAGGCGTCGCCCGTACTCGCCACAGCACTCCAGTCGTTGACGGTCGCCGTATGCGCCTGCCGAAGGGACGTCGCGACGACGGCGAGGTTCGGATACGCGGCGATCACCTCTCTGTGCAGGCGCTCATAGACGCCGACCTCGAGCCCCAGATGCGACTCGTCGATGCCATCGACGGTGAAGCCCAGCGCCGCCGAGAAGTCCTCCTCGTTGCCGAGCAGCACGTCGACCTGCCCGACGAGCCTCCTATTCGTCGCGGCCGAGGCTTCGGGACCGCCGCTCGACTTCCAGAGCGACGGCCGGTAATTGAGGTCGAACGAGACGATCGTCCCATGACGCCGTGCGGCCGTCATGGCCTCGAGGGCGAGCTCGGCGGTGTTCGGCGCAAGCGCGGCGAAGATCCCGCCGCAGTGGAACCAGCGCGCGCCGTCCTCTCCGAAGACGAGATCCCAGTCGACGTCCCCCGGCTGCATCGCGGCCGCAGCCGTGTGACCGCGATCGGACACACCGAGCGCCGCGCGGACGCCGAAGCCGCGCTCCACGAAGTTCAGGCCGTTCCGGACGCTTCGCCCGATCCCGTCGTACGGGACCCAGTCCACGTATGCCTGGTCCACGCCTCCTTGCAGGATGAGATCCTCGAGCAGGCGGCCCACGGCGTTGTCGGCGAACGCGCTTACGAGTGCAGTTCGCAGACCGAAGCAGCGGCGAAGCCCTCGGGCGACGTTGTGCTCCCCGCCCCCTTCGGAGACCGTGAACGCGCGTGTCGTCGCGAGCCGTCCGTCGCCGGGATCGAAGCGAAGCATCACCTCGCCGAGCGCGACGAGGTCGAAGCGGCACTCCTCGGCGGGCCTGAGACGGACGAGGCTCATGCCACAGGGACGAGTGCTGCCGCAATCTCGACCGCTTCGCGCGCGCGGCGCTCGATCTCGTCGAACCGCCTTTCGCGGAGCAGGGCCTTGTCGCAGATCCACGTCCCCCCGCAGGCCAGCACCGAGGGCAGCTCGAGGTACGACGCAAGATTCTCGGGATTGACGCCGCCAGTCGGGACGAACGTGACGTTCGGGTAGACGGGAGAGACAGCCTTCACGAACGACGGGCCGCCGAGGATCGATGCGGGGAAGACCTTGAGGGCGGCGCATCCGAGCGCCGCTGCGCGCTCGATCTCCGAGGGCGTCGCGACACCCGGCACGAATGGGAGACCGGCCGAGTGCGCCGCTTCGATCACGGCGTCGCTCGTACCTGGAGCAACGGCGAACCGCGCGCCGGCGTCGAGCGCCACCGCGAGCTGGTCGGGAGAGAGGATCGTCCCCGCGCCGACGAGTAGTCCCTCCACCCGCGCGACTCGCCGGATGGCCTCGGCAGCTGAAGGCAGGCGATACGCTCGGCATCCTCGAGGGAGTGCCGGGTGTCCCTGCTCTCGACGCGCGAGTCAACGGCATGCTCGCGGGACTCGGTTCCCTGAAGAGTCAGATCAAGGTCGTGTCGAAGCTGGAGACGGACTGCGCTCAGGACAAGGGGCTCAGCGCCGCGCAGGACATGTTGACCGCGAACCCGAACATCACTGCGATCTACTCGGCCTGCGGCCCGCCCGTGCTCGGGCTGGTGCAGGTTCTGAAGACGCAGGGCAAGAAGCCGGGCGACGTGATCGTCGTCGGGTTCGACGCGCTGCCTGACGAGGTCGCGCAGATCAAAGCTGGATGGGAGACCGCAAGCGTCGCGCAGTTCCCCGCCAAGATCGGATCATTGGGGATCGCCACGCTCTACCGCGCGGTCAAGGGCAAGAAGGTGCCGAAGAACGTCGACACCGGTACAGCGCTCGTCACCAAGGCGAACGCGGGCCAGTTCGGCGGCTAGCAAGACGAGCCCGGCGGCGCAGCCCTCCGCGCCGCCGGGCTTCCACCTCTCACGCTCACCTCCAGCGGCCCGAGGCTCGAGCGCGGGGAATCACGAACGATGGGCCTCGCGGTGAGGAAGGTTCCCACGCACGGCACTCCTGTCGCACGGAGTCCTCCGCGCGCTCGGCACCTGCGCCAGCGGAAGCGGAAGCTCCGACCTTCGCTCTGTGCCCAAATGAAAAGAGCCCTGCCGGTGCAGGGCTCCTGTAGTAGTAGCGGGGGCGGGATTTGAACCCGCGACCTCCGGGTTATGAGCCCGGCGAGCTACCTGACTGCTCCACCCCGCGTCGCGGGCCGGAGTATAGCGCCTCGGCGGCGGCCTCCACGTTCACGCGGGCCGCGCCGTAGGTCGCGACGTAGGTCGCAGCGGTCGGCGGACGCCACTCCGGAAGCCCGATCTCGATCACGATCGCGTCGTCCACATCCGCCGTGAGAGCGGCGATCGCGTCGCGTTCCCAGGCGTGCCGGTGGGCGTCGCGCACGACGAGGACGAGTCGGCGCCCCGCGAGCTCGAGGCCGGCCGGCGGTCGTTCGAGCTCGAAGCGGCGGACCTCCGTCTCCGGAACGACCGCCTGCAGCCACTCTCCGGGGAGCTGTGAGAGGCGACCTGCCGCCATCCCGACCTCCGGCACGAGCTCGACGACGAGCGCCGGCCGATCCATCCGCACCACCCCGTCCACCCGCAGCGCGCGTCGCGCTGCCTCGCGGCCGGCGTCGCGGTCGACCACGGCATCGCCGCCCATCGACGCGGTTTCGGCGACCTGCGCCACACGGGACGCGGCCTCGACGAGGCGCTCCTCCGGAACGCGGCCGGAGTGCACGGCGTCGACGAGCGAGTCGCGCACCGACACGACGGACTCGTCGAAGAGGTCGTGTCCGAGGCACAGGGCGTCCGCGCCGGCGGAGATCGCCCTGACCGCTCCCTCCTCTACCCCGACGGTGTCGCTGATCGCCTTCATCTCGAGCGCGTCCGTCACGACCATCCCCTCGAAGCCGAGCTCGCCGCGAAGGAGATCCCGCAGGATGGGGGTGCTCATCGTCCCCGGGTCGTCGCCGAGTGACCGGACGACGATGTGCGCGGTCATGATCGACAGCACCCCCGTCTGGATGGCGGCGCGGAACGGGAGGAGGGCCTCGTCCTCGAGGTCGTCGACGAAGGGCAGCGCGAGATGCGAGTCGAGCGCCGTGTCGCCATGTCCGGGAAAGTGCTTCGCGCAGGCGGCGACGCCGGCGCTCTGCAACCCCTCGACGGACGCCGCCACATGGCGCGCGACGAGCTCGCCGTCCGAGCCGAACGAGCGGATACCGATCGCCGGGTTCAGCGAGTTCGTGTTGACATCTGCGACCGGGGCGAAGTCGAGGTTGACGCCCACGCCTGCGAGCTCCACGCCCATCGACGCCGCGACCCGCCTCGTGAGGCCGACGTCGTCGACCACTCCGAGCGCCGCGTTGCCCGGATACGAGCTTCCGGTCGCGGCTTCCAGGCGCGTGACGTCGCCCCCCTCCTCGTCGATCGCGACGATGACGTCGGCCCGCTCCGCACGCAGCTCGCGCGAGAGGGCCGCCAGCTGCTCGCGGCTCTCGACGTTCCAGGCGTACAGCACGACCCCGCCCAGTCCCTCTCCGAGGCGGCGACGCACCCAGTCCGGCGCCCTCGGGCCCTCGAACCCGGGAAGGATGCAGCTCGAGGCGAGCCGCGCGAGTGTCTCCATCAGGCCTTGACTGCGCCGGCCGTCAGACCGAAGGCGATCTTCCGCTGGACGAGGAGGAAGAAGATCACGACCGGGATCGCCGTGATCGTCGAGGCCGCCATCAGGCCGCCCCAGTCGGTCGCGCGGCTCGTCCCGTAGAAGTACGAGAGCCAGACCGTGAGGGTCTGGTTCGCCTGGTCGGTGAGGATGACGTTGGCGAAGATGTACTCGTTCCAGCTCGTGATGAAGACGAAGACCGACGTCGCGACGAGACCGGGCGCCACGAGCGGGAGCAGGATGCGAGTGAAGGCGCCGAGCCTGCTCGACCCGTCGACCATGGCGGCCTCCTCGAGCTCCTTCGGGATCCCCATGATGAATCCGCGCAGCGTCCAGACCGCGAACGGCAGCAGGATCACGAGGTGCGTGAGCACGAGCCCCAGCAGGTGGTTCGTCAGGTGGTACTTCGCGAGCACGACGTACAACGGGATCACGAGGCCGGCCTGGGGCAGCATGAGGATCCCGATCACGAGGACGACGAAGAGCTTGTTGCCCGTGAAGCGGTACTTCGCGAGCGCGACCGCGGCGAGGAACGCGACGACCATCGAGAGGGCCACGACCGCCCCCACGACGATCAGACTGTTCTTCACGACCTCCCAGAAGTAGGGACGAGCGATCGCATCGCGGAAGTGCTGGAGCGTCGGGTCGGTCGAGAACCAGGTCGGCGTCGCCGAGTTGATCTCGTTGTCCGGCTTGAAGGCGGTGGAGATCATCCAGAAGACGGGGAACACGAGAACGACGAACAAGACAAGGCCGACGACGTTCCACGCGGCGCGGCGCAGTCGGCGTCGTCGCTCGCGCCGAACGACTGCCGGTCGCCGCGAATCTCTCAGGAGGTCGGCAGTCGTCGCCTCGACGGCGGTCCTCGCGGGCGGCTGGACGATGCTCACCGAACGTCTCCCATCTTCACCATCCGCCGAACGTAGAAGACGCTCATCACCGCGACGATGAGCAGCATGAGCAGCGAGATAGCCGCGCCGCGGCCGAAGTCGGAGTGCGCGTAGCCCTCGATGAACACGTACACGCCCATGAGGTAGTTGGACGTGTCGACCGCAGACGAGCCGATCAGGAGGTACGGCTGCGTGAACACGCCGAAGTCCCAGATGATGGAGAGGCTCGTGAGGATGAGGAAGATCGGCTTCAAGACCGGGAAGGTCACGTCGCGGAACACGCGAACCGGACCCGCGCCGTCGATCTCCGCCGCCTCTACGAGCTCGCGCGGCACCTGCGCGAGCCCGGCGTAGACCGTGATCGTCACGAACGGGATCGCGCCCCAGACGATGAGGAGCGTCACCATCGCGAGCTTCGAGAACGTCGATCCGTACCAGTCGTGCCCCGTGTAGTCACCGACGTGCAACTCGGTGAGGACGTAGTTCAGGATTCCGTTCTCGAAGTTCGTCATCCAGACCCACACCTGCACCGCCACCACGGCCGGCATCGACCACACGAGAACGAGGCCTGCCGTGAGCAGGACGCGCACGAGCGTGGAGACTCGCACGAGGAGGAACGCGAGAGCCGTCCCGATCCCGATCGTGAGCGCCACGTTCGCGGCCGTGAAGATCACGGTGCGGAGCAACACACGCCAGAACACCTCGTCGTGGAGCACCGACGAGAAGTTGTCGAAGCCGATCCAGACACCCTTGCGCTGGATCAGCTCGGCCAGCCCGTACTGCTGGAACGAGAGCGTGACGAGCTTGTAGAGGGGATACCCGAGGATCGCCGTGATCACGGCGATCACCGGGAGGATCAGGAGGTACGGGACGGACGCCTGCGCGACGCGCTTGAGACGCGGTCGCCGCCGAGACCGGTGGGCACTGGCCTCGGCGGCGACCGTCATTCCTGGCGACCCTACTGATTCAGGGTGTAGGTGATGTTGTCGCTTGCAACGGAAGCGGCATCCTTGATCGAGGATCGACCGCTCAGGATCCGCTGCAGCATGGTGCGGAGGACGTTGCCGTTCTCCACGTTGACCCAGTTCTTCGACTGCGGGACGAACCAGCTCCTGCGTGCGGCGCGCTCGTTGACGCTGGCGCCGAGAAGGCTCGTCGTGTTCGGGATGTTCCCCTTCGCGCGGAGAGCGGACATGGACGCGTTGTCCGTGAATGCGCTGATCCACGCGGCAGCCGCGGCCTTGTTGCCGCCGATCGGAACGGCGAGGTCGGAGCCGCCGAGGAAGCCCGGAATGGGCTGACCTGCGGTGTGGCTCGGCATCACGAACTGCGCGACCTTGCTCTTGTAGTCGCCGACGCAGCAGGTGAACCAACCGGCGCCGTACGTGGACGCAGCGTTACCGTGCGCCATCACGTCGTACGGCGGCGGAGTGCCCTCGTTCGACCCGGCCGGAGCACGCGAGGTCGCATTGAAGAACCGCTTGTAGGCGGCGAGGCCGGCCAGCGCGGCCGGCTTGTCGAGGGTGCCGACCCACTTGCCCTTCCGCGTCACGGCGATCTTTCCGCCGTAGTCCGCGACGAAGCTCATCGCGACGTACCAGTCGGTGCCCGCGATGTAGACCGGCGAGAACGTCTTCGCCTTGTTCTTCGCACCGATCTTCTTGGCCAGCGCGATGAACTGGTTCTGGCTTTGCGGGATCTTCCCGTTGACCTGCTTGAAGAGATCGGTGCGGTAGGTCACCACGCGCGAGCCCGCGTAGTACGGCACCCCGTAGAGCTTGCCGCCGTAGCGACCCGAGGCAGCAAGCCCGGCCAGCCACGTGCTCTGGTTCGGGAAGGACAGGCCGCCCAGATCCTGGAACGCGCCGGCGGCCATGTACTTCGTCATCTCGGTGTTCCCCATCTCGATGACGTCAGGGGCGTTGCCGCCCGCCAGTGTCGCGTCGAACTTCGCGAGGTGGGTGCCCCACGTCTGGTACTGGACGTCAACGTTCCAGCCAGGGTTCTGGGCCTTGAACTGCGCGTTCGCGGCGGCCACGACCTCGGGCCAGCCCGACTGGGCATCGACCTGAAGCCAGACCGTCAGGGTGTTCGCGGCACTCCCACCCGACGCGCCAGAGACACCGACAGCCACGATCGAAAGCGCTGCTACGAGTGCGGCTGCGGCGAAAATACGTACGTTCATTCGCATCTCCCGCGGCATCTGGGCGCTCGTTCAGACCGTGGAGTGAGGTGTGGCAGTACCCGGTCGGAGCGCCCAAGTGGTTTGTACCAATCTGCCACGGCGGGGAGGCTTCCACAAGTTCGCGCCCGTGTCAAGCCCTTATCGGTGGCCAGCTTCGATCGAAACCCCTGCTCAGGCGATCGCAGGAGGGAGGGCTACGTGCGGCTAGTTGGTCTTAACCACGCTGAGCGGATGCGGTGCTCGCGCGCCCGTCACGAGCAGCTGAGCGGGTTCGACGCCGATCCTGGGGCACCGACAGGGTCGTGATGAGCCGGTAGCGGTCGCCACGATAGATCGATTCGACGAACTCGACGATCTCTCCTTGCTGCGAGTGCGTCACTCGCTCGAACCGAAAAGCCGGGGAGTGAAGAGGAACACCGAGCGCCGCCGACTCGTCCTCGTCGGTGACCGTCGGCTCGATGGTCTGCTCGCCACCGACCACGACGATCCCGAACCGCTCGCTGAGGATCTCGTAGAGCGAATGCTCCTGGAGATCGTCCGCGGTGATCCCGGGAACCTGAGAGGCCCGGATATGAACCGTCTCGATCGCCATGCTCTCTCCATCGGCCAAGCGCAGGCGCTTTGCAACGAGAACGGGCTCTGAGGGCGAGACGCGGAGCAGTCGCCCGAGGCGCGCGCCCGCCGAGACCGTCCTGAGCTCGAGGGTCTCGCTGGCCGGGCGGAGTCCGCGGCTTCGCATGTCGTCGGTGAACGACGTCATGGTGAGCTCCTGCGCGATCTTCGGCTCGCTGACGAAGGTCCCCGAACCGTGGCGACGGACGAGGTAGCCCTCTCGGACGAGGTCGTCGAGTGCGGCCCTGACCGTCAGCCGCGAGACGCCGAAGTCCGCGCTGAGCTGCCGTTCGGAGGGAATCGCGTCCCCGACCGCGAGCTGCTCGACGAGATCGAGGACGAGATCACGCGTCTCCGACTGCTTCGTCACGCGGGGCATCGTAACCGACCTCGAGACTGGTTAGTACCAGGAGCTAGGCAGCGCCCGCGGAGGTCGTCTCGACAGGCATGACCGCGCCCTCGAGGAGCGACCGGCCGCTCTCGCCGTCGAAGAAGTGGAACCGCGACGGATCGACCGCGAGCCTGACCGATTCCCCGACGCGAGCAGGCGTGCGCGGGTCGACGCGCGCATTCAGGAGGGAACCAAGGTCGGTGATGAGGTCGGTCGCCTCGTCGGCGTCGTCGTCGAGACCGGCTGCGACGCGGGAGGCGTCGACTCTGAAGAACACGTGGGCATCCGAGCCCAGCTCCTCGAGCACCACGACCTCGGTGTCGATCGTGGGCAGCTCCGGAGGCGCGAAGGCGGCATCCTCGAAGGTCTCCGGCCTGATTCCCACGATCACAGGTCCCGCCTGGTCCGGCCGGCGCCGCGGATGCAGCGGGATCCGATACTGGCCGAGCACGAGCTCGTCGCCGTCGACGAGCGCCTCGACGAGGTTCATCGCCGGCGAGCCGATGAAGCCCGCGACGAAGAGATCCCGCGGACGCTCGTACAGCGTCTGCGGCGAGTCGACCTGCAGGATCCGACCGTCGCGCATCACGGCGACGCGATGCCCGAGCGTCATTGCCTCGACCTGGTCGTGCGTCACGTACACGGTCGTGACTCCGAGCTGCTGGTGAAGCTGGGCCAGGGAGGCCCGCATTCCCACCCTGAGCTTGGCGTCCAGGTTCGAGAGCGGCTCGTCCATGAGGAAAGCCTGTGGCTGGCGCGCGATCGCGCGGCCCATGGCGACACGCTGCCGCTGTCCTCCGGAGAGCTGAGCCGGCTTGCGGTCGAGCAGGTCGGTGAGGTCCAGCAGCGCCGCGATCTCCTCCACCCGCGCGCGGATCTCGGACTTCGGCGTCCGACGGACCTTCAGCCCGTAGCCGATGTTCTGGCGCACGCTCATGTGCGGATAGAGCGCGTAGCTCTGGAAGACCATCGCGATGTCGCGGTGCCGCGGCGCCAGGTCCGTCACGTCACGGCCGCCGATCTCGATGTCGCCGCTCGTGACGTCCTCGAGCCCGGCGATCGCACGCAGCAACGTCGACTTCCCGCAGCCCGACGGGCCGACGAGCGCGATGAACTCGCCGTCTCCGATCTCGAGCGAGACGTCGTCGATCGCGACCACGTCGCCGGGGAACACCTTGCGCACGTTCCGAAGCTCGATCTGCGCCATCGCCGCGGTATGGATACCACATTTTCGTCAAAGTGGTATTGACCACCATGGGGATCGCGGCGTAGACTCGCGCGAATGGTCGAAGACGTCCTGATCACCGAGGCAGGAGGCGACCCCGCTGCGGGCTACGAGGATCGGTCGACGCTCGACCTCGTCGAGCTCATGAACGAGCAGGACGCCTCCGTCGCGTCGGCGGTGGCCGCGGCGGCGCCCGCCATCGCGGCAGCCGTCGATGCGGTCGCTGATCGTCTTCGGGCGGGCGGGCGCCTCGTCTACGTCGGCGCGGGCTCCTCGGGCCACATCGCCGCGCTCGACGCCTCCGAGTGCGAGGCGACCTTCTCCACGCCCACCGGTCTCGTCGTCGCGCTCGTCGCAGGGGGCGGGTCGTCGTCGGCGCTGGCTCAGGCGGCGGCCGAAGACGACTCGGAGGCGGGGGCCGCCGACGTCGCAGGGCTTCGTGTCGCTGCCGCCGATGCTGTCGTCGGCATCAGCGCGAGCGGATCGACGCCGTACGTCGTCGGCGCGCTCGAGGCCGCCGCGGCCGCAGGCGCGCTGACCGCGTGCATCGTCTCGTCGTCCGGCTCGAGGCTCGGGTCGCTCGTGGAGCACGAGATCGCCGTCGTCGTCGGCCCCGAGTTCCTGGCCGGATCGACACGTCTGAAGGCGGGTACGGCGCAGAAGCTCGTCCTCAACACGATCTCCACGGTCGCGATGATCCGGCTCGGCAAGACGTACGGCAACCTGATGGTCGACGTCGTCGCCGCCAACGAGAAGCTCGAGGGGCGCGTGCGGCGCATCGTCGCGACGGCGACCGGTGCATCGGCCGCCGAGGTCGACGCGGCTCTGGCCGATGCGAACGGCGACGCGCGCGTTGCGATCGTCTCGCTCGCCGCCGGTGTCGACGCCGAGACGGCCGCGCAACGGCTCGACGCGTCCGGGCGCAGCATCGCGCGCGCATTGGAGAACGCGTCGTGAGGCTGGGCGTCGAAGCGGCTCTCATCGATGGCACGCTCGTGCCGGGTGACGTCGAGGTCCTCGGCGGGCGCATCGCGGGCTTCGGCCTCTCCTCTCCGAACGGCCGCGGCATCGCGGCCCCCGGGTTCGTCGACCTCCAGGTCAACGGCTTCTCCGGTGTCGACTTCCTGTCGGCCGACGCCGAGGGTTACCGCCAGGCGGGCGAGGCGCTGCTCGAGACGGGCGTCACGGCGTACCTCCCCACGTTCATCACGTCTCCCGAGGCCGAGCTCCTCGCCGCCCTCCGCGAGGTGCCTTCGGCGGGAGACGGGCCCCGCGTCCTGGGCGCGCATCTCGAAGGGCCGTTCCTCTCGGCCCTGCGGCTCGGGATCCACTCCGCCGGCGCACGGAGGAATCCGGACGTCGAGCTGCTGGACCGCCTTCTCGACGCGGGGCCCGTCAGGCTCGTCACGCTCGCACCGGAGCTGCCCGGAGCGTCCACGGTGATCGAGCGGCTGCTCCAGCGCGAGGTCGCGATCTCGTGCGGGCACTCGGACGCGAACGCCGAGCAGGCGAACACCGCCTTCGATCTCGGCGTGCGCAGCGTGACTCACCTCTTCAATGCGATGCGCCCCTTCCATCACCGGGACCCGGGGATCGCGGGCGCGGCCCTCGCCCGCCCGGACGTGATCGTCCAGCTGATCCTCGACTGGATCCACGTCGCTCCCGTCGCGGCTGCCATGGTCTGGCAGGCGGCTCAGGGACGTGTCGCCCTCGTGACGGACTCGGTCGCGGGGGCCGGGCTCGACGACGGCGCGTACCGCCTCGGCGATCTCGACGTCCAGATCCAGGGCGGTGTCGCGCGCGGGCCGAGCGGCGCGCTTGCCGGTAGCACGCTCACGATGATCGAGGCTGTCCGGAACCTCCACTCGCTCGGCGTGCCGCTCGAGGACGCGATCGGCGCGGCCACCGAGGTCCCCGCTCGCGTGCTGCGCCTGCCGTCCGTCGGACGGCTCGGAATCGGAGCCCCGGCCGACCTCGTCGTGGTGTCGGACGAGCTCGAGATCGAGCGGGTGCTCGTCGAGGGTCGCGCGCGTGTCGTCGGCTGAGTCGCTCACCGAGCCGGCGCGTGAGCCTGGCTCCCGGTTCCTGCACGAGATCCGTGAGCAGCCCGATGCCTTGCTGCGCCTTCTGGAGGGCGATCCCGAGTTCGCGCGGGTCGCGTCGGAGATGCGGGAGCGGGGAGCGACCACGATCCGCATGGCCGGGCACGGTTCGTCGGACAACGCCGCCTCGTACGGCGTCTATGCGTTCGGCCTGCTGCCGCGCTGGACGTCGCTCCGCGACTCGATCTCGCTGACCGTCTACTACGGCGCCGAGCTCGACATGTCCGGGTGCACGGCGCTCGCGCTCTCGCAGTCCGGGCGCACGCCGGACGTCGTCGAGTACGCGCGATGCGCGAAGCGCCGCGGCGCCTACGTCGTCGCGTTCACCAACGATCCGTCGTCCGAGCTCGCGAGCGAGGCGGATGCCGTCCTCGCCCTCGGGGCCGGGCCGGAGAAGGCGGTTGCCGCCACGAAGACGTACATGAACCAGGTCGCCGCGCTCGGGCTCCTCGCAGCGCATGCCGCAGGTGAAGACGAGGGACGCACGTTCGCGGACGGCGTCCGTGCGACGGCCGAGACGATGAGGGCATTCATCACGTCCGTCGAGTCGCGCATCGCGAACGTCGCGATGCCGTTCGCCTATGCGGGGCGCATGTTCGTGGTGGGCCGCGGGCCGGAGTTCGCGACCGCGCGCGAGATCGCATTGAAGCTCCTCGAGACCTGCCGTATCGCCGCGGAGCCGCTCACGGCGACCGACCTCGCCCACGGCCCCGTCGCCGCCATCGACTCCCTGTTCCCGGTCTGGGCGATAGCGTCCGACGACGCGACGCTGCCGGCCGTCGTCGAGGCCGTCGAGCGTGCGCGCGATGCAGGCGCGACCATCGTCGCCAGCGGGAGCGCAACGGAGGCGATCCCCGCTGCCGAGTACGTCCTGCCGAGCCCGCGGGCCGCATCCCCCCTCCTGGCGCCGCTCCTCTCGATCGTCCCGGGCCAGCTCTTCGCCTCCGCGCTCGCACGCGCGCGCGGACTCGACCCCGACGTATGAGAAGCGCTCCAACGAGCCGTGTGGAGACTCCCCAAGAAGTCGTCCAGGCGTACTGCTGCTGCCCGTCTTTGTCGGCGAACTTGATTTCCTGGGCCTTGGCGAAATTCTGGCCGAGGAAGTGGCTGGTGCCGGCTTGCAGAGCTTTGCGGTCCTGCATCATAGCCTCGATGGAGTAGGTATCGACCGCCCCGGGG
>DASUFC010000139.1:0-5383 GCA_036274755.1 Gaiellaceae bacterium | reverse complement strand
GCGAGCGACGTCGAGCCACGCACGTCCGCGAAGAGGAGCGAGAGCTCGACCTCGGCGCCTCCCGGCCGCTTGTCGATCGAGCGGAAGCACGCACGACAGAGCCGGCGATTGAGCTTTGAGGGACCGAACCCGAGAGGCTTGAGGAGAACGCTTCCCGGAGCCCGCAGCGGCGAGAGGCAGAGCTTGCAACGCGGGCCAGACGGGATCCGCCCGAACACCGCCCGGATGTATCTGAGCTGGCCGAGGTCGCCGTTCAGGACCGCCCGCCAGGCCTCCTCCGTCTCGGGATCGACCTCGTACTCGTGCTCGTGGTCCGGCTGGACGACCGGCTCGCTCACGCCCGCATTCTGCGCCTCAGCGGTGGAAGGCCGCAAGGCGCTCGGCCTCGTCGTCGACCTCGCGCACGACCGCACGGGGGAGCTTGCGGAACGACTCCCACGAGAGGCGATCCTCGCGGAAGCGCCAGGTGCCCGCGACCGCTCCGTCGACGAGGAACGTGCCGATCGACTGCGGCATCTTGGTCGAGAAGACCCGCGACCGATCCTCTTCGCGTAGCACGCCCGCTCGACGGACGTGCGCGAGCAGGATCGCGTCCCAGGTCGGCAGGAACCGAACCGGGGCCGGGGTGTCCGGGTCCGGGAGCGGAGCGCGAGGGAGGTCGAGCAGCTCGCCCCCATCCGTGCCTCGAAAGCGGCGCAGACGGAGCCGCCCGAGTGCCGGCTCGATCTCGATTGCCTTCATCCCCGCCCACTGCGCGATGTCCGCCCGGGAGGCCGGGCCGTACCCGGCGAGGTAGCGCCGCACGAGGAGATCCAGCGCCTCGTGCGGCTCGACGTCCTCCGGGCCGATCCAGCGCTCCGCGGTCTGGAAGAGATTGGCCCTGCGGCTCTCCCAGGTCCCGGAGGGCGGCACGCGAACGAGCGCGAGCCACGGCCCGATCATCCCGAGGCTGGGCCCGGCGAGCGCGACGAGCTCCTCCTGACGGCGCGGCCCGCCCGCGAGCAGCTCACGAATCCGGTCGGCCCGCCGCTCGAGATCGCGCTCGTCCGGCCGCGGCTTGCGCACACGCAGCCACCACTCCCGCTGGGATCCTCGGATCGCGACCGCGAGCGGCCAGTAGTCCCGTGCGGAGACGACGTGGATCGTGGATCGGAGCAGCGTCGCCTGCACGACCGAGCGCCGCTCCAGCGCGCGCGTGAGGTCGTCACGCCGGAATCTCTCGACGCAGGACCACAGGCGAATGTAGGCGTTCGGCGCGTACTGGTCCTGGATGCCGCCGATCCGCTCGAGCGCGCGCGGGATGGGCAGAGACGTGCGTTCGAGAAGGAGCTGGCGAGCGAGCAACGCGCGGTTGAGCTCGCGCCGGGTCAGCACCCGCTCGGCCACGCGAACGAGCCTACTGCGACGAGGGCACCCCTCAGCGCACGCGTGCGAAGCGGTGGACTGCCTGGAGGAGCTCCTTGCTCTTCGTCTCCGCCTCGGCTGCGTCGCCCGAGGCGAGAGCGCCGGCGACGCAGTGGTTCACGTGATCGTCGAGGATCTTGAACGCCAGGCTCTCGAGCGCGGTGTTCACCGCGGCGATCTGTGTGAGCACGTCGATGCAGTAGCGGTCGTCCTCGACCATCCGCTCTATCCCCCGGACCTGACCCTCGATGCGATGCAGCCGGCGGACGAGCGCGTCCTTGTCGGCCGCGTAGCCGTGGGTGTGCTCGCTCACGTGGCCTCCTCGCGGACGGAGTGGAAACGACGGAGGCGCAGTGAGTTCGTCACGACGAACAGGCTCGAGAGCGCCATCGCGGCCGCGGCCACGATCGGGTTCAGGAGCCCCGCGACGGCCAGCGGGATGGCCGCGACGTTGTACGCGAACGCCCAGAAGAGGTTGCCTCTGATCGTGCGGAGCGTCCGCCGCGCGAGCCGGATCGCGTCCGCGGCCGCGCGCAGGTCACCCGACACGAGCGTGATGTCGGACGCCTCGATCGCCACGTCCGTTCCCGTCCCGATCGCGAGCCCGAGATCGGCCTGAGCGAGCGCAGGCGCGTCGTTGACGCCGTCGCCGACCATCGCGACCACGCCACCCGCCTGCTGCAGACGCATGACCTCCGCGACCTTGTCCTCCGGGAACACCTCGGCGAGGACGCGGTCGATCCCGACCTCGGCGGCGACGCGCTCTGCGGTCGCGCGTGCGTCGCCCGTTAGCAGTACCGGCGTCAGGCCGAGCCGCTTGAGCTCGGAGACGGCTTCTGCGCTCGTCGGCTTGACCGTGTCGCGGACGACGAGCGTCGCGCGAGGCTCCCCGTCCCACGAGACCGTGACTCCGCCGTCGCCCCTCCCGACCTCGACCGCATGACCGTCGACGACACCGGTGACCCCGACTCCTGGAACGTTGCGGAAGTCTTCGACTGACGCGAGCGCGCCTATCTCGTCTCGAGCCGCGCGTGCGACCGCCTGCGCGATCGGATGCTCGGAAGCCGCCTCGACCGCTCCAGCGAGGCGGAGCACCTCCGGGCGACTCGCCCCGTTCAGCAGCCGGATCTCGTCGAGCTCCATCCGCCCCTCGGTGATCGTGCCGGTCTTGTCGAGCACGATCGTCTCGATGCGCCTCGTCTGCTCGAGCACCTCGGGACCCTTGATCACGATGCCGAGCTGCGCACCGCGACCCGTCCCGACCATGAGCGCGGTGGGGGTGGCGAGCCCGAGCGCACACGGGCACGCGATGATCAGGACGGCGACCGCCGCCGTGAATGCGGCCGCAGCGGACGATCCGGCGGCGAGCCATCCGAGGAGCGTCAGCACCGACACACCGATCACGAACGGCACGAACGCCGCGGAGATGCGGTCGGCGAGCCGCTGCACCGGCGCTTTGCCGGACTGCGCGGCTTCGACGAGCCGGGCGATCTGCGCGAGCGCCGTGTCCGCGCCGACTCCTGTCGCGCGGACGACGAGGCGACCGTACGTGTTGACCGTCGCGCCCGCGACGCGATCGCCCGCGACGACCTCGACGGGCAGCGACTCTCCGGTCAGTAGCGACTGGTCGACAGCGGAGGTGCCGTCCTCGACGACGCCGTCCGTCGCCACCTTCTCGCCGGGGCGGACGACGAAGAGGTCTCCGACGCGGATCTCGTCGAGCGGGACCACGACCTCCTGGCCGTCGCGGAGCAGGCGCGCCTCCTTGGCGCCGAGCTCGAGCAGGGCGCGGATCGCCTCGCCCGAGCGCCGCTTCGCCTTGGCCTCGAGGTAGCGGCCGAGAAGGATCAGCGTCGTGATCACCGCCGCGACCTCGAAGTAGACGTCTTCGTCGAGGCCGCCGACAAGGACGACCGTCGACCACGTCCACGCGGCGAGCGTGCCCAGCGAGATGAGCGTGTCCATCGTCGCCGTGCCGTGCCGAGCGCTCTGCAGCGCGACCCGGTGGAAGCCGAGCCCGCTCCAGAACACGACGGGCGTCGACAGGACCAGCGCGAGCCACTCCCAGCCGGGGAACTGCAGGGGCGGCACCATCGCGACGAAGACGACCGGGGCGGTGAGCGCTAAAGCGACCCCCAGGCGCCGGCGGAGGATTTCGAGAGACTCGTCGTGGTGGTCGTGCCCCGCGTGGTCTTCGGCCGGACGGGCCCGATAGCCGGCCGCCTCGACGGCAGAGACGAGCTCCTCGACGGTCGTCGAGGTCGGGAACGTCACCGTCGCCTGCTCGGTCGCGAAGTTCACCGACGCCTCGACCCCGTCGATCTTGTTCAGCTTGCGCTCGACGCGCGCGACGCACGAGGCGCACGTCATGCCGTCGACGTCGAGCCGAACCTCCTTGCGCTCTGTGTCGGTCGTCGTCACGCGGCCTCGTAGCCGGCTTCGACGATCGCCGCCCGCAGCGCGGCGTCGTCCAGCCCGCTCCCGCTGACGGTCACGACCTTCGAGTCGAGGTCGACGGCGACGTCGTCGACGCCCTCGACCTCGGATACCTCCTCGCGGATCGACATCGCGCAGTGCGCGCAGTGGATCGCGGGAACGGTGTAGGTGACGCTCTCGTTCATCGCTCCTCCCGAGTCGTTCGGTCGGAGTATACCCCCTACGGGTATCTAGGAGAACGCGATCCGCGACGCGCCGACGATCGCCTCGGCCCCGTCCGAGAGCCTGACGAGCGCCTTGCCCTTGCCGTCGTAGTCGGGTGACCAGACGACCACGGTGGCGGCGTCTCCCGCGACGGTGCACGCACGGCCGTCCTCGCCGTCGATCCCGCGCCAGTAGCGGACGAACGGGTTCTCCTCCCACTCGCGGCCGATGGTCGTCTCATCCGTGTGACCCGGGAGGACGCGCGTCTCGTGCGGAAGCGTCATCAGCACGTCCATCACCGACCGCCGCATCTCGTCGGCGGGCCCACCCCCCACCGCATCGCGGAAGAGGGTGTCACCCGAGAAGCACAGATCCCCGACGACGAACGACACGCCATCGTCCGAATGACCGGGTGTGGCGAGCGACTCGATCCGGAGCCCGCCGGTCTCGACCGCGCCGGACGTCACCTCGACCCCGAAGCGCTCCACGAGCTCGTCGTTGCCCGCGACGTGGTCGGCGTGCCCGTGCGTGACGAGCAGGTGCGTCGGCGTCAGCCGCTCGCGCTCGACGAGCTCGAGGAGCGGCTCGAGCGGCGCGCCGCTGTCGACGAACACGGCGGTCCCGCCGGGCTCGTCGCCGAGGACGAACGCGTTCGAGAGCCAGCCCGCGTGCATGCTCCGCTCGACGATCACAGCTCCGATCCTACGGGCAGGAGTCCGGGCCGGCTGAGAGAATCGCGCCGGGATCGCACAACCATCGAGGGAGGAACGATGAACGAGATGTTCGGGCCGCGCGAGATCATCCAGGAGACCGCCGATCGCTGGTGGATCTTCCTCGTCACGGGCATCGCCTGGCTCGTGTTCGCGCTGCTCGTCTTCCAGTGGGACTTCACGACCGTGTACTCGATCTCGATTCTGTTCGGCGTCATCGCCGTGGTGGCAGGGTTCAACGAGTTCCTGGCGATCTCGTACTCGACGACCGGCTGGAAATGGGTGCACGGGCTCCTCGGCGTCCTCTTCGTGCTCGTCGGCATCTGGGCGCTGTGGAACCCGTACGACGCGTTCTCGACACTCGCCGCGCTCGTCGGCGTGTTCCTGCTGATCAAGGGCATCTTCGACATCAGCGTCGCCTTCATCACGAAGGACGAGTTCGAGCTCTGGTGGCTGCAGCTCATCGTCGGACTGATCGAGATCCTGCTCGCCTTCTGGGTCGCAGGGAACTTCCGCGAGAAGGCGATCCTGCTCGTGATCTACGTCGGGATCATCGCGCTCTCGCGCGGGATCACCGAGATCTTCGTCGCCTTCAAGCTCAAGGGCCTCAGGCGGCGCCTCGCCGCGAC
>DASUFC010000138.1:0-3357 GCA_036274755.1 Gaiellaceae bacterium | reverse complement strand
CGGGGCGTTTCTCGGCATCGCCGGGCCGAACGGAGGGGGAAAGACGACGCTGCTCCGGCTCGTCCTCGGCCTGGAGCGGCCCAGCGCGGGGCACGTGTCGCTGTTCGGGGGGGCTCCGCAGTCGCGGGGCGCGCCGCGGGTCGGGTACGTCTCGCAGCGGGCCCAGCTCGCCTCCGCGACACCCGTCACCGTGCGCGAGGTCGTCGAGGCGGGCCGTCTCTCCGTACGCGGCCCGTTCGGGCCGCTCCGCACCGAGGACAGAGCCGTCGTGGCGCGCACGATCGAGCGGGTCGGGCTCGCCGAGCGTGTCGACGCCCCGCTCCGGACGCTGTCCGGCGGCATGCAGCAGCGGGCGTTCATCGCACGGGCGCTCGCGGCCGAGCCCGCGCTGCTGGCGCTCGACGAGCCGACGACCGGCGTGGACGCCGCGTCGCAGGAGTCGCTCGCCGCTCTCCTCGCCGAGCTCCGGACGGAGCTTGGGGTGACGATCCTCTACGTCTCCCACGAGTTCGGCGCCGTGGAGCACGTCGTCTCGCGCCTCCTCCTCGTTCGCGGCCGGATCGTGTTCGACGGCGCGCCGGCCGACCTGCCGGCCCTCTGGCACGACCCTTCCCACGCGCACTGATGCTCGACCTCGAGTTCATGCGGCTCGCCTTCGCCGTCGGCATCGTGGTCGGCGTCCTCGCGCCTGCGGTCGGATTCTTCCTCGTGGAGCGGAAGCAGTCGCTCGTGGGTGACGGGCTCGGCCACGTCGCCTTTGCCGGTGTCGCCGCCGGCTACCTCCTCGGCATCTCTCCCGTGCTGACCGCCCTGTGCTTCGCCGTCGTCGGTGCGTTCGCGATCGAATGGCTCCGCTCGCGCGGCGGGACGGCCGGCGACCAGGCGCTCGCGCTCGTCTTCTACACCGGCATCGCGCTCGGCATCGTCCTCGTCTCGAGCGCGAACCGCTTCGACGTCGGGCTCTTCCAGTTCCTGTTCGGGTCGATCCTGACCGTGACCCGCAGCGACCTCTGGGTCGTCCTGGCGCTCGGCAGCGTCTCCCTGGCCGCGATCGTCCTCACCTACCGCGGCCTCGTCGCGGTCGTGCTCGACGAGGAGGGAAGCCGCGTCGCGGGCGCTCCGGTCGCATGGCTCAACACCCTCGTGGCCGTCCTCGCCGCGCTCACCGTCGGGATCTCGATGCGGATCGTGGGGATCCTCCTGATCGCCGCGCTGATGGTGCTGCCCGTGATCGCCGCGCAGCGGGTCGCGTGGAGCCTCCGCTCGACGATGTGCCTCTCGGCGGCGATCGGCCTCGGCTCGGTGCTCGCCGGGCTCACCGTCGCCTATTACGCCGATCTGCCACCGGGCGGCACGATCGTGCTCATCGCGGCCGGGGCGGTCGTGGCGGCGACGATCGCCGGTGCCGCGCGCGGCAGCGCCTGAGGCGACGCAGCGTAGGCTTCACGGGTGGCCGACGCCGCCGCCCGCATCGTCTTCGACCACGTGACGAAGCGCTACCCGGGCCGGGCGGCTCCCGCCGTGGACGACCTCACGCTCGAGATCCCGGCCGGAGAGATCTGCATCCTCGTCGGGCCGTCGGGCGGGGGCAAGACGACGGCGATGAAGATGGTCAACCGCCTCGTCGACATGACCGAGGGCGACATTCGGATCGGCGACGAGAGCGTCCGCGACCGGGACGTGACCGAGCTCCGGCGCGGCATCGGCTACGTGATCCAGCAGACGGGGCTATTCCCTCACATGACGGTCGCCGAGAACGTCGCGACCGTGCCGCGGCTGCTCGGCTGGGACAAGCACCGGACCGAGTCGCGGGTCGACGAGCTGCTCGACCTGGTCGATCTCCCGGCCGTCGACTACCGCGCGCGCTACGCGGCCCAGCTCTCCGGGGGCGAGCGCCAGCGGGTGGGGCTCGCGCGCGCGCTCGCCGCCGACCCGCCCGTCATGCTGATGGACGAGCCGTTCGGCGCCCTCGACCCGATCACGCGAACGAGACTCCAGCACGAGCTTCTCCGCATCCAGCGCGAGGTGCGCAAGACGGTGATCTTCGTCACCCACGACATCGACGAGGCGATCCTGATGGGCGACCGGATCGCGATCCTCCGTCCCGGCGGCCGCCTGGCGCAGTACGACACGCCGGAGGCGATCCTCGCCGGGCCGGCCGACGACTTCGTCGCCGACTTCGTCGGCGCCGACCGCGGGCTCAAGCGTCTCTCGCTCACCCGACTCGACGAGCTTCCGCTCCAGCCGCTCGACGGCGCGCGGGGCCCGGCGCTGGCCGGGTCGACCACGCTCCGCGACGCGCTCTCGACGATGCTGAGCGAAGGGAGCCGCGTGGTCGTCGTCCTCGACGGCGAAGGCGCGCCCCGTGGCTCGATCACCCTCGACGCGCTCGCGGAGCGGCTCGAGTCGTGACAGGGATCCTCGCGGCGTCAGGCCCGGTGATCCCGGACTTCGGGGAGGCGAGCTCCTGTGTCCAGGACAACCGGCTGTTCTGCCCCGACTGGGTGCGCGACAACTGGGGGCCGGTGCTCCAGCCGGCGCTCCTGCAGCACGTCAAGCTCGTGGTGATCGCGGTCGCGATCGGGTTCGTGCTCGCGTTCGCCGCCGCGCTCGTCGCGCGGCGCAGTACCTGGTTCGAGCGGCCGTTCGACCTGTTCTCGGCGCTCGTCTACACGATCCCGAGCCTCGCGCTCTTCCAGCTGCTCGTCCCGATCACCGGGCTGACGGTGACGACGGTCGAGGTGGCGCTCGTCTCCTACACGCTCCTGATCCTCTTCCGGAACATCCTGACCGGGTTCCGCTCCGTCCCGGCCGACGTGCTCGAGGCCGCCCGTGGGATGGGCATGGGCTCGTTCCAGGTGCTCCGGCGGGTGGAGCTCCCGCTCGCGCTCCCCGCGATCATGGCCGGGGTGCGCGTCGCGACCGTCTCGACGATCGCGCTCGCCACCGTCGCGGCGTTCGTGATCCCGGAGGGTCTCGGCCGGCCGATCTTTCTGGCGCTGCGACAGTTCTTCAACACGGAGCTGATCGTCACCGCGATTCTCGCCGTCGCGCTCGCGCTCGTCGCCGACGGGTTGCTCGTCCTCGCGCAGCGGGCGCTGACGCCATGGACGCGGATCAAGGCGGGCTCGTGATCGCGGATCTCTCCGTGTTCGGCGACGCCCTGCGCTTCATCCAGGAGAACCCGGGCCTCCTTTGGGACAAGACGGTCGAGCAGATCCAGCTCTCGGCGGCGGCGGTCGGCGTGGGGCTGCTCATCGCGCTGCCGATCGGGATCGGCCTCGGCCATCTGCGCCGCTACTCCTTCGTCGCGATCAGCGTCGCCAACATCGGCCGCGCGCTCCCGACCCTGGCGGT
>DASUFC010000137.1:0-100892 GCA_036274755.1 Gaiellaceae bacterium | reverse complement strand
AAACGCATGCGAAGGGAGGGCCGGCCGGAAGACCGGCCCTCCCTTCGTGTCGCCACTTCCATGCGCTCACACGTCGATCACCTGGGTCTCGTGCGCATGCTCGACACATGCCGGGCGTACCTAGCCGGCCGAGACACCTCTGCGCTCCCGCGACCATCCCCATGTGTCGGCTGCTGGTCCGATGCTTCGGCGCTGGCTCTACGCAGTCACACCGCGTTTCCTAAACCGCGTGCGCATGTTCGATTCATGCCGGGGGCATCGCGTCTCTGACCGGCCGACATGCGTCCGCGGCCATCCAGTGGTTCACAGCAGGCTCGTGGTCGGCTCCTTGGCGGCAATCCGTGTCTCGCCGTCGAGCGCCCTCAATTCCTCCAGGTGCGCCGCGGCGAGCGTCGGCGCACGCTCCACCGCCGTCTGCCCGGTGAGGGCAAGGAGGAAGGGCGCCCGGTCGAGCGCGTAGAGGTCGACGCGTGATCGCGCCCGCACCGTCGCGGTGCGAGGCACGTCGTAGAGGAGCGCGATCTCGCCGAAGCCGACCCCGCGTCCTTGTCGTGCGACGAGCTCTCCGTCCCGAATGATCTCGACCTCGCCGTCGGCGACGACGAAGAAGCGATCGCCCTCGGCTCCCTGCTCGATGAGGATGGAGCCGGCCGCCACTGATACGGGTTCGAGCGCGCGTGCCAGGGACTCGAGGGTTGGCGGCGGCAGGCCGGCGAAGAGCGGGAGCGAGCGGAGCAGGGCGATCTGTACCACCGGAACGGTCGCGTGCCGATCGATGTCGAGAAGGGTCCGACCGGTCGCGATCGCGACCACCGGGAGGATCGCGCCGATGCAGATGAAGGCCGCCGACACACCGAAGAGCGTGACTAGGAGCGGTGCGAGGAGGGACCCGATTGCCAGTGCCCCCATCTCGAGGCCCTCCAACAAGCCGAATACGCGCGCTAGAAGGTCGGACCGCGCGACGCGTTGGAGCAGGGTGCGGCCCGCGACGTCGAACGTCGCGCGAGCGCTCCCGGCGACACCCAGCAGCATGAGCGCCCCAACGGCCGTCGGCACGGTTCCGAGTCCCATGAACGCCAGGCTCCAGACGACGAGAGCGATCACGAGCGGGAGAGCGAGCTTCGTCAGCCCCAACAAGCGCGCGTTGATCGTGATGGCGATCACGCCTCCCGCGCCGAACGCGGCGGTGAGGTAGCCGGCCCAGTCTCCGCCGAGCTGGAGGACGCCTTGGGCGAGCTCCACGATCAGTACATCGAGCGCACCGATGGCGACCATCTGGGCCGCGAAGAGCAGGAGCAGGAGTCGCGCATGCCGATCGCGACGAAAGAGCGAGAGAGGACCTCCGGGGCGAGCGTCGTCCGCTGGTGAGTCCGTCGACGCCACCGTTACGACGCCGAGATTCTTGAGAGGCAGCACGAGCAGCGCCCCCACCAGGCAGCCTGCCCCCGCGAGCGCGAACACGGTTGCCGTGGAATCCAGAGCGAGGATCACGCCCGCCAGGGCGGGGGCGACGAGCATGCTGATGCTGTCGATCCAGGCCGAGACCACATTCGTGGCGGTCAGCTCCTCTGGCGCTCGTGCGAGAGCCGGCGTGAAGGACGACTGCGTGGGGCGCGTCATGGTGAACGCGACCGCCGGGCCGACGAGGAGCGCGTATACGACCAGTCGATCGGCATCGGCGAACATCGCGATGGCGACGGCGGTGCACGTGAGCGCCTGCGTGACGTAGCCCGCGAGGAGCACCTTGCCCTGTGAGTAGCGTTCGCCAACACGCGCGATGAACGGCGGAAAGGCAGCTGCGGGGATCAGAACGGCCGTGGCGACGATTCCAGCCTCAACGATCCCGCCCCGCGCGTACGCGTACACGAGCATTGCGATCCACGTCGCGTATTCGCCACAGTTGAAGGTTGCAAAGGCCAGCTCGACCCGCCGTAGGTGAGGGTTCTTCGCGACGATCGAGACGACGTGGAGCAGGGGCGACCGACGCCTCGTCACGGCACGAACCCCACCACTGCTCTCGAGATGCGCACCACGCGGCGATCATCTCATTGGACGGCCGGTGCTCGAGACGGCCTCGTGACCGGTCGGGCCTGACGCTTCGCTCGTGTTTCATGCCGGGTACTCCTCTGCCAGCCTGCGTCGAGCCGAAGACGCCAGCCGTACGCCGTACGGAGGAGCCCGCCGTGCCGGTATCACGAGCGGGGCCGAGGAACCCCGGTCGTGTCGGTTCGACGAGCTCGCCCGCACGAGCTGTGAAGTGTGGGTCGCCTACCTGGCCGAGCGCTCCATAGCCCGGAAGTACGCGATCGCCTTTTCTCCCCGCCGCTTCGCCTGTGCGGCGTCCCGGGCAGGGGTGTCGCGGACGACGTTGATGGACCTGACCTGTCGCGTCCGGAATTCCCGCGAGGCCACATCGCGAACGACCCCGATCGGGCTGATCGGGAGCGTCCGCGCGTCACGCGAGGCGACGTCGCGCACGACGTTGATGTTCGCTGCCTGCGCAGCACCGGCGAGCATGAGCGCTGATCCTGCGATCGCCGACACCGTCTTGATGTGCGTGCCGAGAGTCAACTTCGACCTCCTGTTCACGATCGCCCCGTGCGATCGACTGCGAGCACGCTGCCTTCCGGGAGTTGCACCGCACCTTCGAGCGGGTTACAACCGCTTACCGCGAAGAAGATGGAGATACGGATCCTCGGACCTCTCGAGGTCGAACGGGACGGTCGACCGCTCGCCTTGGGCCCCAAGCAGCAGAGGCTGCTCGCGATCCTGCTCGTTCATGGCGGCGCGTCCGTGTCGGCGGATCGCATCGTCGAGGACCTGTATGAGGGTCGCCCGCCGGACAACGCGGTCAAGACGCTCCAGGTGCACGTCTCGCGCCTGCGGAAAGCACTCGGTGACGGAGCCGTCCAGACTTCTGCGGGCGGATACCGGATCGCGCTCGACAGCGACACCGTCGACGCGCAACGGTTCGAGCGACTCGTCGGGGCCGGCCGCGCAACTCTGGCCGAGGGACAGGCGGAAGAGGCAGCGCGCCTTCTGCAAGACGCGCTTTCGCTGTGGCGAGGGGCGCCGCTCGCAGACTTCCGGTACCTCGACTTCGCGCAGGCCGAGATCGCGAGGCTCGACGAGCTCAGGCTTGCATCACTCGAGGATCGGATCGCCGCCGAACTCGCGCTCGGCCAGCACGCGGCGCTGACAGGTGAGCTCGACGCGCTCGTGAAAGCCCATCCGAACCGCGAACGCCTGCGTGCTCACCAGATGCTTGCGCTCTATCGCGCCGGGCGCCAGACCGACGCCCTCGACGCCTACCAGGCTGCGCGCAGCAAGTTGGTCGACGAGTTCGGGGTCGAACCCGGACGGGAGCTCCGTGAGCTCGAGCGCGCGATCTTGCAGCAGGATCCCTCACTCGATCTACCACCGAGAGCCGAGACGATGGAGTCGACGTCCACCCCCGCCACGCCGAGGCGCGATCGCGAGTCGCAGGAGGACCTCCAGACTCGCAAGACCGTGACGGCGCTCGCAGCCGCGATCTCGCGCACCGCTCCCGGCGGCTCGCTCGATCCCGAGGCTCTGCGCCGCGTGACAAGCGTTGTCTTCACGCAGGTCTCAGACGCGGTGCAAGCGCATGGCGGCAGCGTCGCGTCCGTGTCGGCAGAGGAGATGAGCGCGGTCTTCGGGGTACCCGAGGTTCATGAGGACGACGCGGTTCGAGCGATTCGGGCCGCGACCGAGATCCACCGACGCCTCGCGGATGTCGGTCACGAACACTTCGGTGACGCGGATGGAGGGATGGACGTTCGCGTCGGGGTGAGCACTGGCGAGGTCGTCGCAGGGGGAGCGCTCGCCGAGGCCCTGCTCATCACCGGGACGCCGTTCATCAAGGCCGGGCGGCTCGCGAAGGGCGCGGCTGCCGGCGAGACGCTCCTCGACGACGCGACGACGCGCCTCGTCGGCAAACACGTCGAGGGCGAGCGCAGGACGGTCGGCGAGCGGTCCGTGTTCCGGCTGAACCGGATCGTCGAGCCGACGGGCGACGAACCGCGGTTTTCCGCACCGATGGTCGGACGCCAGCGCGAGCAACGGCGCCTGGCCGATGCGTACGAGCAAGCGGTTGCGGACCGGAGCTGCCAGCTCTTCACGATCCTCGGTACCGCTGGCGTCGGAAAGTCACGGCTCGTCCACGAGTTCCTCGAGCGGGTCGGCTCCGGCGCGCTCGTCGCGCGTGGCCGCTGCCTCCCGTATGGCGAAGGCATCACGTTCTGGCCCGTGCTCGAAGCCGTCAAAGAGGTCGTCGAGCTCGACGAGGCCAAGCCCGAAGAGACGGTGTCGCGAATTGCCGAGCTGATCCCCGACGGGGACGACCCGGAAGGAATCGCCGAGCACATCTCCGAGATGATCGGCCTTTCGGAAGCAAGGGTGAGCGCGGACGAGCGGGTCACGGCCATGCGGCGCTTCGTCGAGAGTCTCGGCCGGCGTCAGCCGTTCGTGCTCGTCTTCGACGACATCCACTGGGGTGAGGAGACCTTCCTCGACCTCGTCGAGTATCTCGCCGACTGGTGTCGCGACGCGACGGTCTTCCTCGTGTGCATGGCGCGCCCCGAACTTCTCGATGCCCGGCCCGGCTGGGGTGGCGGCAAGCTGAACGCCACATCAGTCCTCCTCGAGCCGCTGTCCGAGCACGACTGCGACGAGCTCGTCGGTCATCTCCTGGGAGGAGCCGAGCTGCCCGACGGGGTGACCACGCGGATCACGCAGGCCGCTGAAGGCAACCCGCTGTTCGTCGAGGAGATGGTGGCCATGCTCGTCGACGACTCGCTGCTCGTGCGCGACGGATCGCGCTGGGCAACAACGACCGATCTCACCGAAGTCCCGGTTCCTCCGACGATCAGCGGCCTCCTGGTCGCGCGACTCGATCGGCTGCCTCACGCCGAGCGCGCTGCAATCGAACGAGCTGCGGTGGAAGGCAAGGTGTTCCACCGCTCGTCCGTGGAAGCGCTTTGGGTCGACGACAGCAAGGCGGAGGTCGCGGATGCGCTCGGTGGGCTCCTGCGAAAGGAGCTGATCCGGCCGGACCGACCCGTCTTTGCCGACGAGGAGGGCTACCGCTTCCGACACTTGCTCATCCGAGACGCGGCCTACGACTCACTTCCGAAGCAGCTCCGCGGGAAACTGCACGAGCGCCATGCCTCCTGGCTGCAGGAGCGCATCGGTATCCAGGCAGTGAAGTACGACGAGATCGTGGGCTACCACCTCGAGCAGGCCTACGGCTACAGAGCGGAGCTCGGACAGGTCGACGCCGAGACCCATGCAATCGGACGGCGAGCGGCAGAACGCCTCGGAGCGGCGGGCCGCCGCGCATTTCTCCGTAGCGATGGCCCCGCAGGTGCCAAGCTGCTCGCCCGCGCCGCAGCCATGCTCCGACCCGAGGATCCGCTCCGGGTCGACCTCGTCCCAAACGTCAGAGTCGTTCAGGGGCTCGCCGACCTCAGCTGGGCTGACCGGGTTCTGACCGATGCGATCGAAGCGAGCGCGACCAGCGGCGACCGAGCGCTGGCTGCCCACGCGCTCGTCCAACGTGGACTCCTCCGTCTCTTCAGCGATCCCGACGTCACACCGGGCGAGCTCATCGGCGTCTCCGAGCGCGCGATCGCGGTGTTCGAGGAACTCGGAGACGAGCTCGGCCTTGCCCGCGCCTGGAGGCTGGCCGGGCAGGCTCACTATCTGAACCGGCAGGCAGCCGGCTGTGCGAATGCGTCGGAACAGGCGCTCCTGCACGCGCGCCGGTCGACAGACCGCTTCGAGGAGCAAGAGATCATCGAATGGCTCGTCATCGCGCTCATGCTCGGGCCGGAACCAGCACCGACCGCACTCGAGCGTTGCGAGCAGCTCCTCGGCGAGATCGACCAGACCACACTTCTGGCCGCAGAGGTTCTCTCCGTCATTGCACCGCTGCTGGCGATGCTGGGCCGCAGCGCCGACGCAGAAGCGGCATTCGAGCGCGCCAAGGCGATCATGACGGAACAGGACGAGTGGATCTGGATCGCTCTCTTCTGGCACTCGTTCCTCCACGTCTGGCACGGGACGGAGCGCATGGGTGAGCCGGAGCTGCGAACGGCCTACGAGACGCTCAAGGCGATCGGCGAGAAGAGCCACTTCTCGTCTCTCGCCCACGCCCTTGCGAACGTGGTTCTCGTCCAGGGGCGGTACGACGAAGCAGAGATCCTCGTCGCCGAATGCGAGGCCGCATCGCGTTCGAACGACGTCCACTCGCAGATCACGTCTCGGACGATCCGGGCGCGTATCGCCGCACAGCGTGGTGCCCACGACGACGCAGAGCGTCTCGCTCGGGCTGCAATAGCCTTTGGCGCCGATAGCGACTTCCTGCTGGCGCGCGCCGAGGCGCATGAGGGATTCGCGGAGATACTCGAGGTGGCCGGTCGACATACCGAGGCGCTGGAGCAGCTGAGGGCCGCCGCAGACCTCTACGAGGAGAAGGGAGTCCTCATTCCGGCGAACGCGTTGCGCGCTCGGCTCGCGGCGCCGTCTGTCTAGCCCCGAGTCGGTTTCTCGGTCGGGCGCTGCCCGAGGCGCGGCGAAGCGCCCAGTGGCTCCTCGTGCGAGAGCGCTCCCCGGTCACGAGGAAGGCGGCGACACCCCGTCGAACCATCCGCCGGCAGAGACCGATCCTCGCGTCGGAGCGCCTTCGCGCTCCGCCCGCAAGTCAGCGCAGCTCGAGCCGCCCGTCCTTCAGGACGGGCTTGCCGTCGCTGTTCAGCGCCTCGAATCCGTAGTGGCCGTCGATGTTCCAGACCCTGGTCGACAGCGAGTCACCGGGAAAGAGCGGGGCCGAGAAGCGCACGGCGACCCGGCCCACGTTCCGCGGATCGTCCACGCCGGATGCCTCGAGGACCGCACGCCCTGCGAACGCCATCGTGCACAGCCCGTGCACTATCCGGCCCGGCAGTCCGACCTGCCGTGCGAACGTGTCGTCGAGATGGATGGCGAAGTCGTCGCCTGACGCCGCCGCGTAGCGCACGGTCTGGTCGTCGGAAACGCGATAGACCACCTCTGCCATCGGTTGTCCACTCGCCTCGAGGCGGTGCTCTGGTGCCCGCTCGCCGACCTGTTCCGCGGCCTCGACTCCGCGGAAGAACTCGGTGACGTACTGCTCGTTGACGAGCTCGCCGTCGCTGGTCCGCGTCTCCGTCTTGATCACGAGCGAGGTCCCGCTCGGCCGAGGCAGGAGCGCGATCGGAGTCGCCCGAGAAATGAGGCGCATCCCCGGAACGATCGGCCTATGGAGCAGCATGTCCTGCTCGTAGTGGACGACGTAACGGCGTATGTCCCCCGACGCCACCGAGGTCGAGGCAGGAGCGATCGTCTTCCATGCCGGGACGATCGCGAAGATCGGCCCGCCCGCGACGTCGTCCGTGGCATCGGCGTAGGCGAGGATCGCCTCTTCGGTCACGTCGTAGGCGAAGTCCTCACCGGAGCGACCGATGGCCGACATGGTGAAGCCCGGCGACGTGGGACCTGTTCCGTGCGCTCCGACTCCTTCGCTCACTCGTGTTTCAGGCTACCTGAAACCCATCGCTGCCCTGGACATGAGTTGCAGGCTCCCTTAAACTCGCTCTGTTGGGGCGACGCTGCCTCAACCCGATACCGAAGGGAGCCTTGATGAGCAGGAGCAAGACCGGTGTCGTCGTAGCCGCCACGGCAGCTTTGTTCGCCCTCATCTTCGCCTCGGCGTCAGCGACGAGCCCCTCACAGGCAGGCCCCATCTACTTCGGCATGGATGCGCCGCTGACCGGTCCGACACAGCTCGTCGGCCAGAGCGACCGCCAGGCCGTCGAGGCCGTCGTGGCGTACTGGAACGCGCACGGCGGCATCAAAGGCAGGCGGGTGGCGGTCGACGTGCTCGACAACGCGTCGAACCCGTCGCAGGCAGTCCAGAACGTTCAGAAGTTCATCAGCGACCCCAAGTACGTAGGGATCTTCGGGTCCGGAAACGCCGCGGCAGCCGTCGCGACCGGGGCGATCGCGAGCCAGGCGAAGATTCCGTTCATCGCCCTTTCACCGCCGACGGGACTCGTCGAGCCGCCACAGCCGTACGCGTACGTCTTGACGGCAACGGCTCGTCTGTACGCGTACAGCGAGGCTGCGTACCTGAAGAGCCTCGGCATCAAGCGCGTCTGGCTGATGGGTGACAACGGCGGCTACGGCCGCGACGGGCCGAACCAGGTGTCGAAGCTCGCGAAGAAGTACGGCTTCGAGATCGTGGACACGACGATCTTCTCGCCGGCGTCGACGGACTTCTCGGCGGAGCTGACGCGGATCAAGAACTCCGATGCCCAGGCGCTGTGGCTGTGGACGGCAACGCCCGCCGGACCCACGATCGTGAAGCAGTTCAAGCAGCTCCAGCTTCCGCAGCGACTCGTCCTGACCGGCGCCAACGTGTCACCGCAGTTCCTCCAGGGCACCTGCGGTGACGTCAACGGCGCAATCGTCAACTCGTTCCTGGCGACCGCCTGGACGTTCCTCCCGAAGAAGAACGCGGTCCGCACGCAGGCAGCCCTGCTTCGCAGCATCCTGAGGCGACCGGTGTCGAACTTCGACGGTGACGCGGCCGGCGCTCTGTGGGCGTACAAGGCTGCGATCGAGAGGGGCAGCGCGACCCGTGCCGGAATCAACGCTGCGCTGGAGACGAAGCTTCGCGGACTCGTCACGCCCGCGGGCAAGATCTTCCTCTCCGCAAGGAATCACCAGGGCCTGCAGCTCGATTCGATGTGGGTCGGTCGGATCCAGAACTGTCAGGTCAAGCCGCTCTTCGGTGCGGCATTCACGAAGAAGAAGAAGTAGGACCGACGAAGACATGCGAGCGCCGCAGACGCTTGCCGCGCGACTGCGGCGCTCGTGAATCTCGTCCACCTCGTCGCCGAGGCAGCGGCGGAACGTCCCGATGCCCCGGCGCTCCTCTTCGAGGGCGAAGTGGCCACCTACGGCGAGCTCGACGATCGTGCTGCGGTGGCCGCCGGGGCCTTGCACGAGCGCGGTGTGCGAACGGGTGACCGGGTCGCCCTCAGACTTGCGAACACACCCGCCTACGTGGCCGCCTTTCTCGGAACCCTCCGGCTGGGGGCGATTGCGGTGCCACTCAACATCCTTCTCGCGCAGCGCGAAGTAGACGCACGGATCGGCGCGGCCGCGCCGAGCGTCGTCGTCGACTCGGAGCTGCCGGTCGAGGGTCCAGCGCACTCGGAGATCGTCGAGTGCAGGAACGCCACGCCTGCCGCCCTCCTCTTCACCTCGGGTACGACCGCGCGCCCCAAGGGGGCCGTCCTCACGCACGGCGGAATCCGCGCTGCAGCCGACTTCGCGACGGAAGCCCTGGCGTTCACGCGCCACGACGTGATCCTCGGTGTCTCCCCGTTCCCGCACGTCCTCGGCCAACAGGTGTTGGCTTCGGCGTTCTCCGTCGGCGCCGCTGTATGCGTCATGCAGCGGTTCGAGCCCGAGTCCGCACTCGCGACGATGACCGAGACACGGACGACCGTGATGATCGGCGTGCCGACGATGTGCATCACGCTCTCTCAGGCGGCCGCGAAGACGGACCAGCTGCCGCCCCTTCGGATCGCGCACATCGGCGGAGCTGCCGTCCCGACGGACGTCGCACGTCGCTTCGAGGAAACCTTCGACGCCGCTATTCACGAGGGCTACGGCCTCACCGAGATGAGCGGCCTCGCATCGACATTCGCCGTCGGGCGCCGGCGCAAGCCCGGATCGGTCGGCCGGCCGGCCGCCGACACGGAAGTGCGTATCGCCGGCGCCGACGAGGCGGGTATCGGGGAGATCCAGTTCCGAGGCAGCTCGGTCATCAGCGGCTACTGGAACGACCCGGAGGCGACGGCCAAGGCGATCGACCCGGAAGGATGGCTCTCCACGGGCGATCTCGGCCGCCTGGACGAAGACGGCGATCTGTTCATCGTCGACCGAAAGAAGGAGATGATCATCCGGGGCGGCTACAACGTCTACCCGCGCGAGGTCGAGGAGGTGCTGTACGAGCACCCGGCGGTTCTCGAAGCTGCTGTCGTCGGCGTGCCGCACGAGACACTCGGCGAGGACGTCGCCGCTCTCGTGGTCGTACGGGAGACGGTCTCTCCGGACGAGCTCCAGCGTTGGGCGAAGGAGCGCGTCGCTGCATACAAGTACCCGCGGCACGTCGTCCTGGTGGACGAGCTGCCGAAAGGGCCGACCGGCAAGATCCTCAAGCGAGAGATCAGCCTGGCAGCTCTCGAGCGGGCGAGGGTAGGCGAGCTCGGTGGTGACTGAGCGCGGCGGTGGGGTGCTCGCACGCGGCGCGGTGACCACGACGGGCGCGAGCGCAGGTCCCGTCCTGTGCCGCGCTGCCGGCTCCGGACGATGTGCGACGATGGGGCCTGATGGGGCAGGCAACCCGCGTCGGGACGATTTCCGTGCGCGCTGAGCCGCGTTTGTCGTACGCGATCGCGCGGCTCCACCAACGGGTATTCGCCGGCATCACGGAACGCGTCGCGCCGCACGGAGTGACGACGCTGCAGTTCACGACGCTCAGCGTGCTCAGCAGGCACGGTGCTCCCCTGTCGACGTCGCAGCTCGCACGCCGCGCCTTCATGACACCGCAGTCGATGAGCGAGGTCATCCACGCACTCGAAGACAAGGGCCTCATCAAGCGAAACCCTCACCCCAACCATCGCCGGAAGCTGCCCGCCACGCTCACGGCCAAGGGTCGCCGCGTACTGGCCGCGTGCGAGCAGGACGTGTCGGAGCTCGAGAGCGCGATGCTCGAAGACTTCTCGGACGCAGATCGCGAGGAGTTCCTCGGGATGATCAAGGCCGCGGCTCGGAACCTGGGTGGCGGATTCCCGCAGGACTAGCCGAACCGGCTCAATTTAAGGTAGCCTGAAACTGTGGGGGCGGCCGCTGTTCCGCTCGATGCCGAGACGGGCATGAGGCCGGCGTGCGAGCTCTCGAGTGTCACGAAGGCATTCGGCGCGGTCAAGGCGGTGGACGCGGTGTCGTTGGACATCGCCGACCGCTCGCTCACCTGCCTGATCGGCCCGAACGGTGCGGGTAAGTCGACCCTCCTCGGCTGTATCTCGGGGTTTCACGTCGCCGACGAGGGCACCGTGCGTATCGGTGGGCGAGACGTCACCCGCCAGCCACCGCACAAGCGGGCACAGCAGGGTCTCGCGACGGTCTCTCAGACAACGCGCCCCTTGAGCGAGCTCGACGTCCTCGACAACGCGGCAGTCGGAGCGCACGTGCGATCGCGAAGCGGTTTCGTGGAGTGCATGCTGCGCCCACCCTGGCAGCGCCGCGAGCAGAGGCGCGTCGCCATCGAGGCGCGGGAAGCCCTCGAGATCGTCGGGCTGGGAGAGCGAGCGGCAGATCCAGCGGCCGTCCTGCCCATCGGACAGCTTCGGCTCCTCGCGATCGCGCGAGCCCTGGCGCAGCAGCCGTCGCTCCTGCTGCTCGACGAGCCGGCCGCGGGCCTGCGAGCGGCGGAGAAGGCGCGGCTGATCGAGGCCCTGCGAAGTCTCTCCGGGCGCGGGCTGACGATGATCCTCGTCGAGCACGACATGCAGTTCGTCGGCGCGTTGGCCGAACGGGTCGTCGTTCTCGATCGCGGTCGCGTGATCGCGGACGGCTCGCCGTCCGAGGTCCGGACGGATCGTCACGTCATCGAGGCCTACCTCGGGTCGACGACCCTGTGACCGCGCTCGTCGACGTCAGCGACCTCGTCGTGCGCTACGGCCCGGCCGTGGCACTCGACGGCGTGTCGCTCACGCTCGGAGAGGGAGAGCGGGTCGCCCTCGTCGGTGCTAACGGCGCCGGCAAGTCGTCGCTCCTCAACGCCATCAGCGGAGTCGTGCGTCCTTCCGGGGGGAAGGTGCGCGTGGCGGGAGACGACGTCACGGGCCTGACGCCGAACCACGTCGTACGACGCGGGCTGACGCAGGTCCCGGAGGGGCGTCAGGTGTTTCCCAGTCTTCCGGTCGAGGCCAATCTCCTCCTCGGAGCATTCGGTCGCTCGTTCCGGACGGAGATCGTCACGTCGACGATCCGCTACCTCCGCCGGCGCGCCGAGGCCCGAGAGCGGCTCGAGCGGATCTACTCCCTGCTGCCGAAGCTCTACGAGCTCAGGGAGCGTCCTGCCGGGCGCACGTCAGGAGGAGAGCAGCAGATGGTCGCCATCGGTCGCGCGCTCATGGCGGAGCCGCGGGCGCTCGCGATCGACGAGCTGTCGCTCGGGCTCGCACCCCTCGTCGTGGAGCAGCTGGCGGAGTTCCTCCACCGGCTCAACGAGGACGAGAACGTCGCGATCCTGCTCGTGGAGCAGAACGCTCTTCTCGCGTTCGATCTCTGCGAGCGCGCGTACGTCCTGGAGACGGGGAAGGTCGTTCTGGAAGGCGCAAGCGACCAGATCCGCCACAGCCCGGAGGTCCACAGCGCATATCTCGGAGCAGGCCCGGGATGATCGAGTTCCTCCAGCTCGTCGTCGTCGGGCTGTCCACGGGCTCCGCCTTCGCGCTCGTCGGCATGAGCCTCGTGCTGGTCTACCGGACGACGGGGATCGTCAACTTCGCGCAGGGTGTGTTCGCCGTCCTCGGCGGCCTCTTCACGTTCAAGTTCTCGGACGACTTGCCGCTCGTTCTCGCGATGCTGGTCGCAATCGTGATTGCGGCGGTCGTCTCGTCCGCACTCGCGGTCGTGGCGGTCGGATTCCGGGACCGCACGACTGCGCTTGCGAGCACGATCATCACGCTCGGTGCCGCGTTTCTGGCCCAGGCGCTTCTGCTGCTCGAGTTCGGGGACATCCCGCGCAGCTACCCCGGCGTCTCCGACCGCGCATGGGACGTCGGCGGTGTGCTGATCCAGCCGCAGTACGTCCTCATCGCCGGTGTCGCCCTTCTCGGCGCGGCCGCGCTCACCCTGTTCCTCCGGCGGACGATCCTGGGCCAGGCGCTCGTCGCCTGCTCGGACTCTCGCAGGGCGTCCGAGCTCGTCGGCTTGAACATCCGCTCGCTCGCCGTCGTGGCCTTCGTCGGGGCAGGCGCACTCTGCGCGCTCGGGGGTGCGCTGCTTGCACCGAGCAACCCGATGACCTACAGCTCGGACGTCGCGATCACCGTGAACGGGTTCGCTGCCGCCGTCTTCGGCGGACTCGGCTCGATCCGCCTCGCACTGCTCGGCGGCTATGCGCTCGGGATCCTCGAGCAGCTCGTCGTCGGCTACATCGATCCGCAGTACAGCCTGATCATCGCGCTCATCCTGATGCTGGTGCTCATCGGGTGGAGATCGCGAGCCGAGATCGCGAGCGCGTCGCATGACGTACGAGCATCCGTCGGCCGGGCTCGCGTCCCGTGGCCCCCATGGGCCCGGATCGGGCTCATCCTCGGAGGAGCTGCGTTCGCGTGCTGGCTTCCGTACCAGCTGTCGACCTTCGATGTCGCGCTGTACGACCGCATGGGTCTGTACGCGCTCGTGACGATCGGCCTCACGCTGCTGATGGGCTACGCAGGTCAGATCTCTCTCGGCCAGGGCGCGTTCTTCCTCGTCGGCGCGTATACGTCAGCGATCCTCACCGTCGGGATCGACGCGGACTCGCGCTTCGTCGATCCTGCCGCCGGCATCGCGCCTCTGCTCGCGGTCCTGGCAGCTCCGGTCGTCGCGGCTGCGCTGGCGGCCGTGATCGGCGTGCCGCTGCTGCGCTTGCGCGGCCACTACCTCGCGTTCGCGACGCTCGCGCTCCACCTCATCGCGTTCTCGGTGCTGTCGGCCTGGGACCACTTCACCGGAGGCCAGTACGGGATCACGGTCACGAAGCCGCTGACAGTCCTCGGGCACGAGCTCCGCGGACCGCTCCACGCCGCAGTCGTCTGGGCCGTCGTGGCGATCGCCCTGCTCCTCGCGACGAACCTCGTCCACTCCAGGGTCGGGCGCGCGCTGCAGGCGATCGCGACCGACGAGGTGTCGGCCGCCGCATCGGGCGTCCCGGTCGCTGCCTACAAGTTGCGGCTGTTCGTCTTCGCCGCTGCGCTCGCAGGCCTCGGTGGCGGCCTCTTCACCTTCTCGTTCCTCATCGTCTCACCGGACGCGTTCCCGGTCGTACTGAGCATCCAGTTCGTCGTGATGGTCGCGGTCGGGGGGCTCGGGAACGTCTACGGCGCCGTCGTCGGCACGGTCGCGATCCTCTACCTCGAGCAGAAGCTCCGCGAGCTCGGCGCGCAGCCGGATCTGTTCGGCTGGAACCTTCCCGACGCGGCCCCGACCGTCTTCTCCTTCGGCGTCTTCGGGTTGATCCTGATGGCGATCATGCTGTTCTTCCCACGTGGCCTCCTGCCCGCAGTGAGCGACGCGAGCGCGAGTGCGTGGTCGCGCGCGCGGCGGCGCGGAGGACCTGGCTCTAGCCCGCCAGCCCCAGCAGTCGAGCAGCATTCTCCTTGAGGACGAGCGGCCTCACCTCGTCCTTGAAGTCTGCCGCTGCGAAGTCCTCGAGCCAGCGGTCGGGCGTGATCAGCGGGAAGTCCGAGCCGAAGAGGACACGGTCGCGGAGGAGCGTGTTCGCGTAGCGCACGAGCTGTGGCGGGAAGTACTTCGGCGACCAGCCGGACAGATCGATGAAGACCTGCTGCTTGTGGAGAGCGATCGAGATCGCCTCGTCCTGCCAGGGAAAGGACGGGTGCGCGAGCACGATCGTGAGCTCGGGAAAGTCGACCGCGACGTCGTCGACGTACATCGGGTTCGAGTACTTGAGGCGGATGCCCCCACCGCCCGGCAGCCCCGACCCGATCCCGGAGTGTCCGGTGTGGAAGAGCGCAGGGAGGCCGGCCTCGGCGATCACCTCGTACAGCGGATAGACGGAGCGCTCGTTCGGGAAGAACGCCTGCACGTTCGGGTGGAACTTGAAGCCCTTGACGTGGTAGTCGCGAATGAGGCGCTTCGCCTCGGCGACGGCGCTCTTGCCCTTGTGGGGATCGAGCGAGGCGAACGGGATGAGCACGTCTGGATGTGCAGCGGCAGCCTCGGCGATCTCCTCGTTCGGAACGGCCCGCCGACCCGTGACCGTCTCGGCGTCGACGGAGAACACCACGGCCGCGAGCTTGCGCTCGCGGTAGTAGGCGGCGACGTCATCGACCGTAGGAAGCGCGTGGTCTCCGAAGTACGTCGCCGCGGCCGCTCTCCACTCGGGACGCAACCCGTCCTCGCCGGCGCGCCCGATCTCGGCGTGGACGTGCACGTCGATCGCGTCGATCGCGTCGAGATCGATCGTCACGGGAGGTTCACGACGTCATGCCGGTCATCTGACCGCCGTTCACGGTGAGCACCTGGCCGTGAACGAAGTTCGACCACGGCGAGCAGAGGAAGAAGACCGCCCCGGCGGCCTCCTCCGGCGTGCCGGGTCGGCCGAGCGGGATGATCGTCGCGGCGATGTCGCGCATCTGTGCGGGGATTCCCAGCTTGATGTCGTGCCCGTTGCGCTCGATGGTCGCGCCCTCGTCGGAGGACGCGGTCAGGCGCGTGTCGATGAACCCGAACGCCGCGGCGTTCACGTTCACCTTGAAAGGCCCCCACTCTCGTGCGAGCGTCTTGGTGAGCCCGACGAGCCCGGCCTTGGCGGCCGAGTAGTTCACCTGCCCGACGTTGCCCTGCGTTCCCGAGATCGAGGTGACGTTGACGACCTTGCGGAACACCTCCCGACCCTCGTCGCGATCCTTCTTGCCGGCCTCGCGCAGTGCCGGGGCTGCCGCCCGTAGCACCCTGAAGGGCACGACCGTGTGGATCTCGAGCATCGCCCTGAACTGGTCGTCGCTCATCCGGTGGGCAATGCCGTCCCACGTGTACCCGGCGTTGTTGACGACGATGTCGAGCTGGCCGAACGCGTCGAGCGCGGTCTGCACGAGTGCCTCGGGCACTCCGTCGACGGTCAGGTCTCCTGCGAAGACGGCCGTCTCGCCTTCGATCTCCGAGGCGGCCTCGAGCGCCACGTCGCCGTCCAGGTCGTTGACGACGACACGCGCACCGTGCTCGCAGAGGAGCGCGGCAGTGGCGCGTCCGATTCCGCGGGCCGAACCTGTCACGATCGCCACCTTGCCCTCGAGGACTCGCATCTGATTCCCTTTCGGCCTAGATTCAGGTTCCCTGATACTACTTTCGCCGAAGCCGGCCAAGAGCTACGAGGAGGATCTCCCATGAACACCCGGACCCTCGACGACGCGCTGCGCGAGGCGGGTAGCGCGGTCGCGCTCGCCCGCAACTCACAGCTCGGGCCGTACGTCTATCCGGCGGTTCCGGGTGAGTTCACGAACTGGCGCGACGAGCAGATCGCCTGGCGCGAGACGTGCGCGCTCTTCGACCAGACGCATCACATGACCGACCTGTACCTCGAGGGTCCCGACGTTCGTGCGCTGCTCACGCGGCTCGGCGTCAACACGTTCTCGAACGCGGCGGTGAACAGAGCCAAGCAGTTCGTCGCCTGTAATCCGGACGGCTATGTGATCGGCGACGCGATCCTGTTCTTTCTCGACGACGACCGGGTCTCGCTCGTGGGTCGCCCGTCCGTGCACAACTGGGTCCAGTTCCACGCCGAGACCGGCGGCTACGACGTCGTCGCGGAGCGCGACGAACGGACGGCCGTGAATCCGACGGGTCGGCGCAAGGTCTATCGCTACCAGGTACAAGGGCCGACTGCGCTGGACGTGCTGCGGGCTGCCACGGGTGACCCGCTGCCCGAGATTCCGTTCTTCACGATGGGGGAGCTGACGATCGCCGGACACGGTGTTCGTGCGCTCCACCACGGGATGTCTGGAGTCCCCGGCCTCGAGCTGTTCGGCCCGTGGGAAGATCGCGAGGAGGTACGGAACGCGATCGTCGAGGCAGGACGAGACCACGGTTTGCGTCAGGTGGGAGCGCGCGTCTATGCGACGAACACCCTCGAGTCCGGCTGGATCCCTTCCCCGCTCCCGGCGATCTTCACGGGCAGCCAGCTCGAGTCGTATCGGAAGTGGCTCCCTGCGAGCGGGTACGAGGGGACGGGCTCGCTCGGCGGCAGCTTCGTCTCGGACGAGATCGAGGACTACTACCTCACGCCCTGGGATCTCGGGTACGGATCGTTCGTCAACTTCGACCACGACTTCGTCGGTCGCGATGCGCTCGTGGAGATGGCCCAATCACCCCCGCGGAGGAAGGTGACGCTCGCCTGGAACGCGCAGGACGCCACGACCGCGATCGGCACGCTGCTCGAGCGAGGCGAGACGACGAAGTACATCGACCTCCCGCTCGCCAATTACGCCACGTGGCCGTACGACCGAGTCACGGTGGACGGGCAGACCGTGGGGATCTCGACGTTCTGCGGATACAGCTACAACGAGCGCTCGCTCCTCTCGCTCGCAATCGTCGACAACGACATCGGGATCGGGAACGAGGTCGTGCTCGTGTGGGGAGAGGAAGACGGCGGAACGAACCGCCCGGTCGTCGAGCGCCACCGCCAGACGGAGATCCGCGCCGTCGTGAGCCCCTGCCCGTACTCGGAGGTCGCGAGGACGGAGTACGCCGAGGGATGGCGAACGAAGGCCGCCGTCTAGCGGCATGCCCGCAGGTCGCGACTTCTGCCGGAGAGACGCATGACCGTCGCGAACGGCCCGGTCGAGCCGGAAGCGGCCGTCTCTGCGATCCGATCGGGCGACACCGTGATGGTCGGCGGCTTCGGGCTCGTCGGAGCGCCCTTGACGCTGATCGACGCGCTCGCCGAGGCTTCCGACGCCGCCGACTTGACGATCGTCTCGAACAACATCGGTGAGCCCGGTCGCGGCCTCGGCAAGCTGCTCCGGCAGGGGCGAATCAAGCGGGGGATCTCCTCGTACTTCACGTCGAACCCAGAGGCAGTTGCAGCGGTGAACGAGGGTCGGATCGAGGCGACGCTCCTTCCGCAGGGGACCTTCGCCGAGGCGATCCGGGCCGGCGGTGCCGGGATCGCCGGGTTCTTCACACCGGTCGGCGCCGGAACGCTGCTCGCCGAGGGGAAGGAAGAGCGGGTGATCGACGGTGTTCCGCATGTCCTCGAGTCACCGCTTCGTGCCGATGTCGCGCTCGTCTACGCAGCCAGAGGGGACGCGGTCGGAAACCTCTGGTACCGGCGAACGGCCCGAAACTTCAACCCGCTGATGGCAACTGCCGCAACCGTGACGATCGCCGAGGTGGGAGAGATCGTGCGGACGGGCGAGCTCGACCCGGAGTCGGTCCACACGCCTCACCTGTATGTCGACGAGCTGGTTGCGTCGCGATGACGGATGGAGCCAAAGCGTTGATCGCGCGCCGCGCGGCCCAGGAGCTGCGACCCGGGGAGGTGGTCAACCTCGGGATCGGCATCCCCAACCTCATTCCATCACTGCTCGGCGAGGACACCGGGGTCTTCGTGCACACCGAGAACGGCCTTCTCGGCGTGGGACCGAGACCCGACGAGAACGAACTCGATCCAGACCTGATCGACGCCGCGAAGCGTCCGGTGACCGCACTCCCGGGAGCCGCGTTCTTCGACAGCGCCCAGAGCTTCGCCATGATCCGAGGTGGCCACATCGACGTCGCCGTACTCGGCGCCCTGCAGGTCTCGCTCGCGGGCGACATCGCGAACTGGGCGGTTCCCGGCAAGGACGTGCTCGGAGTGGGTGGTGCCATGGACCTCGTCGTCGGTGCGCGTCGAGTCATCGTGACGATGACCGCCACATCGTCCGACGGAAACCCGAAGGTCGTGTCCGAGTGCACGTACCCGCTGACCGCCCGGGCCGCTGCCGACGTGGTCATCACCGAGCTGGGCGTGTTCCGGCTCAAGGCCGGTGCCCTCGTTCTGACGGAGCTGGCCGGAGACACGCGCGTCGACGACGTGCGATCCGCGACCGACGGCGACTTCGAGGTCGACCTGGAGAACCGGCGTGCAGCCTGATCGTCCGTTCGAGCGTGTCCCCGACGCCGCTCTCGTGGACCCGGATCCGCCCCTTCTCTTCCCCGACTACGTCGGTACGCGGCTCCGAGCGCCGAAGGATCCGCTCGTCCTCCTGCCGGCCTCGCTCTCGGAGCTGACCGGTCCCGTCTACGGCGACCACGCGCTGTCGGAGGCGGATGCGGATCTCACGCGGCAGCACGCGGGCGAGCCGCACGGACAGCGAATCGTCGTCGCGGGTCGGGTTCTCGGATCGGACGGGAAGCCGATCCAGGGGCAGCTTGTCGAGATCTGGCAGGCGAATGCCGCGGGGCGCTACCGCCATGCGGTCGACACGCACGACGCGCCACTCGACCCGAACTTCTCGGGCGGCGGGCGCTGCCTGACGGACGACAGCGGCGGCTACCGCTTCGTCACGGTGCTTCCGGGTGCGTATCCGTGGCCGAATCATCCGAACGCGTGGCGCCCGAAGCACATCCACTTTTCGCTGTTCGGGCGCTCGTTCCCGGAGCGCCTCGTGACCCAGATGTACTTCCCCGACGATTCGCTCTTCGCGTTCGATCCGATCTTCAACTCGATCCGGGACGAGCGCGCACGCAACCGGCTCGTCTCGGCCTTCGACCTGGATCTGACTCAGCCGGACTGGGCTCTCGGCTACCGATTCGACATCGTCCTCGGCGGGCGGCAGTCGACCCCGCTCGAGAGGCCGCACGATGACTGACCTGGGGCTCACACCGTCGCAGACTGTCGGGCCGTACCTACACATCGGGCTTCTCGGAGGCCCGTTCACGAATCGACTCGTGGACGCGTCCGATCGGCGAGCGATCCGGGTGCGGGGCGCCCTGCTGGACGGCGCGGGGGACCCTGTTCCGGACGGGCTGGTCGAGGTCTGGCAGGCGAACGCAGCCGGTCGCTACGTACATCCGGCCGACGAGCGCGGGGACGTGCCGCTGGAGGACGGCTTCACGGGCTTCGGCCGCGCGGGCACGGAGGCGAGCGGTCGCTTCGAGTTCGTCACCCTCAAGCCCGGTCCGGTGCCCTGGCCGGATGGGCGCCTCCAGGCTCCCCACCTCCTCGTAGGCGTGTTTGCCAGAGGCCTGCTCAAGCGTGTCGCCACGCGGATGTACTTCCCCGACGAGGAGGCGGCCAACGCCGAGGATCCGGTGCTGCTCGGACTCGACGAGCGTCAGCGCAAGACCCTCGTGGCGCATCCGGAGACGGACGGCCTGCGTTTCGACATCGTGCTCCAGGGCGCCGGGCAGACGACGTTCTTCGCGGTGTGACCCCTTTCGCAGGCATCTTCGTCCCCGACGAGCTGCGAGCCGCGGTTTCGGAGCGTGCGTGGCTCCAAGCGATGCTCGATGCAGAGCAGGCCCTCGCAGCGGCGTGTGCGGAGAACGGTCTCGTGTCGCACGAGGCGGCGACCGAGATCGCTGAGGCCTGCCGAGCCGAGCTGTACGACGCCGAGACGTTGGCGGTTGAGGGCAAGGCCGTCGGCAACCCAGCCGAGCCTCTCGTGCGAGCGTTGCGCGAAGCCGTCGGAGACGGAGCGGCGGACTCGGTCCACTACGGAGCGACGAGCCAGGACATCGTCGACACCGCCTCGATGCTGGTCGCACATCGCGCGCTGGGGATCATCGTCGGAGACCTCGACCGACTCGCGAGTCGTTGCGCCGACCTCGCGAAGTCGTATCGGTCGACGCCGATGGCAGCCCGAACCCTCCTGCAGCAGGCCGTGCCGACGACGTTCGGCCTGAAGGCGGCAGGCTGGCTCGTCGCCGTGCTCGAGGCGCGCGCACAGCTTCTCCAGGTCCGCGATCGGAGGCTCGCGGCTCAGTTGGGCGGGGCTGCAGGAACACTTGCAGCGCTCGGCGATCGCGGCCTCGAGGTCGCGCGGGCGTACGCGCGCGAGCTCGGACTCGAGGATCCCGTCCTCCCGTGGCACGGAAACCGGCAGCGCGTGGCGGAGCTGGCTTCGGCTCTCGACATCAGCGCGGGCACGGCCGAGAAGATCGGCCGCGATCTCGTGCTCCTCGCACAGACCGAGGTAGCGGAGGTGGCCGAAGCTGCCGGCGGCGTGTCATCGACGATGCCGCAGAAGCGCAATCCCGTCCGATCGACACTCGCGATAGCCTGCGCCCGTCTCGCGCATGCCCACGCGGGAGTCCTCCTCGGGGAGCTTGCACACGAGCACGAAAGGGCCGTGGGTGGATGGCAAGCAGAGTGGGAGGCGCTTTCGGGAACGCTCGCCTTCTCGGGCGGGGCCGTTGCTTCCGCCGCTGACGCCTTGACCGATCTGCGCATCGATCCGGACCGGATGCTCGCGAATCTCGACGCCGGCGGTGGCCGCATCCTCGCGGAGCGCGTCTCGTTCGCGCTGAGATCGAGGCTCGGCCGTGCGATGTCCGCCGAGATCGTCGGCGACGCAACCCGCGCACCATCGTTTCGCGACACCCTTCTCGCGGACGAGCGAGCCGGCCTGTCGGCCTCTGATCTCGATGCGTTGCTCGATCCGACCACGTACGTCGGATCGGCTGAGTTGCTCGTCGACCGCGCACTCGCCGCGTACCGGAGCCGATGACACTCGACTATCGGCTTCACGGAGACGAGACGGCGCCGCCGCTCGTGCTGTCGAACTCGCTGGGAACGACCCACGCACTGTGGGACGCGCAGCTTCCGGCCCTCGCTGCGCGGTTCCAAGTCCTGGCCTACGACCACCCCGGCCACGGTGTGTCCGACCTCCCGACGCAGCCCTGCACGGTCTCCGAGCTCGCACGAGAACTGCTCCGCCTGCTCGACGCCCTGGAGCTCGACCGCGTCTCGATCTGCGGCGTCTCACTCGGAGCGATGGTTGCCATGACGATGGCACTCGAGGCACCCGATCGCGTCGACCGCCTCGTACTCGCCTGTACGTCAGCCAACTTCGGCCCCCCCGACCCATGGCTCGAGCGCGCGCGGACGGTGCGCTCCGACGGGATGGAGGCAGTTGCAGACGCGATCGTCGGGCGGTGGTTCACGCCGGCACTTGCCCGAACGGACCCGCAGACCGTCGCCCGGTTCCGCGAGATGCTCGCGTCGACCCCGCCCGAGGGCTATGCGCGTTGCTGCGAGGCAGTGGGTGGGTGGGACGCGCGCGACGCGATCGCTGCCATCGCTGCTCCGACGCTCGTCGTCGCCGGCGCGGAGGACCCTGCTGCACCAATCGAACACGCAGAGCTGATTGCGAGTCGGATCAGCGGAGCACGACTACGGGTCATCGAGGGCGCGGCGCATCTTGCGAACGTCGAGCGACCGGCGGCGTTCACGAACGCCGCGCTCGAACATCTCGGACAGGAGGTCGCAGCGTGAGCGAAGACGGGATGAAGGTGAGACGCGAGGTGCTCGGCGACGACCACGTCGACCGCGCGATCGCCGGCACGACCGAGTTCACCGCCGACTTCCAGGAGCTCATCACGCGCTACGCGTGGGGTGAGATCTGGTCGCGGCCAGGGCTCGACCACCGCATGCGCAGCTGTATCACGATCACGGCGCTCGTCGCGGGCGGCCGCGAGCACGAGCTCGCCATGCACATACGCGCCGCGCTTCGCAACGGGCTCACGACCGACGAGATCAAGGAAGTCCTGCTCCAGTGCGCCGTCTACTGCGGCGTCCCTGCTGCGAACGGCGCGTTTGCAATCGCGCAGCGCGTCATCCAGGAGGAAGGCCACGAGTGAGCCGAACGCAGGTCGCGATCATCGGCGCCGGGCCTGCCGGACTCACGCTGGGCCACCTCCTCGACCGTGCGGGGATCGACACCGTCGTCCTCGAGAATCGCAGCCGCGAGTACGTCGAGGCGCGGATCCGTGCGGGCGTTCTCGAACAGGCGGTCGTAGACCTGCTCGTCCAATCCGGCGCTGGCGCGCGCCTCCAACGCGAGGGCCTCGTGCACCGTGGTGTCGAGCTCCAGTTCGCAGGGGAGAGACATCGAATCCCGCTCAGCGATCTCGCTGGGGGACGGTCGATCGTGATCTACGGGCAGACAGAGGTCGTGAAGGATCTGATCCGACTTCGATTGCAGGCTGCGCGACCCCTCCACTTCGAGGTGGCGGACGTGTCGATCCATGACCTCGAGACGGAGCGTCCGGTCGTTCGCTACACGCACAACGGCGAGCTCGAGGAACTGGAGTGCGACGTGATCGCCGGTTGCGACGGCTTCCACGGCATCAGCCGCCCGAGCATTCCGCCCGGTGTGCTGTCCGAGTTCTCCCGCGAGTACGCCTTTGGTTGGCTCGGGATCCTTGCCGACGTCGCACCCTCGAACGACGAGCTCGTCTACGCACACCACGAGCGCGGGTTCGCGCTCCTGAGCCTGCGATCGCCTCAACTCAGTCGCCTCTACGTGCAGTGCCGTCCGGACGAGGACCTCGACGACTGGCCTGACGAGCGCATCTGGGAAGAGCTGCAGATGCGCCTCGGCATCGACGGTTGGACGCTTGCCGAAGGCCCCATCCTCGAGAAGGGCGTGACGGGCATGCGCAGCTACGTGTGCGAGCCGATGCGCTATGGACGTCTCTTTCTGGCGGGTGATGCGGCACACATCGTGCCGCCGACCGGGGCGAAGGGACTCAACCTGGCCGTCCACGACGTCCGGGTGCTCGCGGACGCGCTCACCGACTACTACGAGTCCGGACGAAGCGCCGCTCTCGATGCGTACTCCGACACGTGCCTCAGGCGCGTCTGGCGTGCCGAGCACTTCTCGTGGTGGATGACTCAGATGCTGCACCGAGCGGAGGATCAGGACGACTTCGATCTCCGACTTCAGCTGTCACAGCTGCGGTACGTCACGACCTCCCGTGCAGCCGCCACCGGGTTGGCCGAGAACTACGTCGGGCTCGACGCTCTCTAGGTAGACGTCGGTGCTCTCCTGTCGGCTCCGTCGGGAGCCACGAGCGACCCACGTCGCGGGCGAGGCCGCCCGGACTTGCGACAAATATGTCGCATTTCTATAATGGGGTGGTCCATAGGTACTTTCGAACAGGAGGTCTTTCATGTCGACTCTTGTCCGTTGGGAACCCTTCCGCGAGCTCGGCACGCTCCAGTCGGAGATGAGCCGTCTCATGAACGGAATGCTCGAAGGCAATGGGCGTCAGAACCAGAACTGGGTCCCGGCGCTCGATGTCTGGGAGACGCCGACCGAGGTCGTCTATGCGTTCGACCTTCCCGGGATCCCCGAAGAGCAGATCACGATCGAGGTGAAGGACGAGACGCTCACCGTCTCGGCTGATCGGGAGAAGACCGAGGAAACGAGCGAGAACGGCTTCTACCGCTTCGAGCGTCGTTACGGCAGGTTCGCCCGTGCAGTCGGACTGCCGCAGGGCGTCGACCAGGACAACATCTCGGCTCGCTACGAGAACGGCGTGCTCGAGGTGCGCGTGCCGAAGCCCGAGGAGCAGAAGCCGAAGAAGATCGAGCTGTCGAAGACGCTCGACTCCTAAGTCGGTCACTCACGACGACGACGGGCTCTCTGCCGTGGGCCCAGATCAGGGAGCCCGTCCCCGGACGCTGTCGCGAGAGGACTCGCTGGCGTGGCGACGACCTCGATGACCGGCAGCGTCCGGGACTTCCCGGTCACCGAACGCTGGCGAGAGCTCCCGTTCGAGGGCGACGAGGGTCTTCCCGAAGGCCCGTGCGATCCCCCTCGGCAGCACGAGCCGGTCGAGGATGCCGCGCGGCTCGTACTCGACGACGAGCCGGTACACGAACCCACCCGCGTCGGGCTGGAAGTGGCGCTCGTGGAGGGCGTCCGGCAAGCCGGGCTGCGTCGACGTGTATCGCACGAGGCGGTTGGGCTCGAACGTCGTGATCGTCATCGTCAGCAGACGCTCCCGTCCGAAGAGGCGTGTCACGAGACGCACCGTGTCCCCGACCGCCCGCCAGCTCGAGCCCTCCTCGAGCCGCACGTACCCCGGCCAGAACGCCGGCCAGTTCGCCGTGTCGGTGATGAACGCGAAGCCGCGCTCGACCGGAAGGCCGAAGCGGTGCGTCGCCTCGATGCGCTTCATCGGCGTGATCCCTCCTTCCGATACCGGGTCGGTGTCGGTCGACGCCGCTTGCGCGCGAGCGTCGTCGCCGGCGGTGCGCCCTCGTGGGCCGAGGTCGGCCACACGGCCGTTCCAGACGAGGAGATCCCCCGTCACGATGCCGTCGCGAGCCCGAGCTCGTCCGGTTGCGTCACCCGCTCGGTCGCGCGGTCCTCCGCGATGTGGCGCGCGACCCGCTCTCCATCCCGCGCGGCGCCGGCGACGAGCATGGAGGCGAACGAGTGCAGGAACGGCATCCCCGCGAAGTAGAGCCCGGGCGTCGACGCGGAGACCCCGCGGTACTGCACCGGATACCCGTCCTCGCCGATCTCGAAGGGGAAGCGGATCCACGCGTAGTCCGGCCGGAATCCGGTGCACCACACGACGTTGCGCACGTCGAGGACCCGACCGTCGCCGAGGACCGGCAGTCCGCCGTCGACCCCGACGGTTCGATCGAGCACGCGCTCGACACCGGCGGCCCGCAGGTCCTTCCGGCGATAGCGCAGGAGCGGACCGCCGCCGTTCCGCACGTGCGGTCGCATCTTCCGCCCCATCGGCGTGTCCACGTTCAGGACGTGCGTGCCGGCGAAGACGAGGGCACGGAACCCGAGCCTTCCGCGCCGGCTCTCGATCGGCACCGGGAGCTGACCGGTGTCCCGGCCGGAGAGGACGACGTGGTGCGAGTCCGATGCCTCGTAGGCGATGTCTGCGCCCGAGTGGCTCGCGCCGACGACGAGCACCGGCCCGTCCTGCAGCTGCGACAGGTTCCGGTAGTCGTTCGAGTGGAGCTGCGTGATGCTGGGGTGGAGCTCGCCCGCGAAGGCCGGCGTATACGGCTTCTGGAACCCACCGGTGGCGACGACGACGTTGTCGGCCTGGAACCGGTCCTCGCCTGCGCTCGCGACGAACTGCCCGTGCTCCCTCGTGAGCGTGGCGACCGCGACCCCGCTGCGAACGGGAAGCGAGAAGCGCTCGGCGTACGCCTCGAGGTAATCGCCCATCTCGTCCTTCGTCGGATAGGTAGAGCCCGACGCCGGAAAGGGCATGCCGGCGAGCCCGTCGCGGAACGCGGGCGAGTAGAGCCGGAGCGAGTCCCAGCGCTCGCGCCACGAGTCGCCGACTCGCTCGCTCGCGTCGAGGATGACGAAGGGACGTCCGTTCCTCTGCAGGTGGTAGCCGACGGAAAGGCCTGCCTGGCCCCCGCCGATGATGACCGTCTCGTATCGATCGAGGCGTTGCATCGTGCCTGCTCCTTTCGATCGCTTGAAACGACCGTAGGAGATGCATCGCTCCGCGACATCGCCGCGATTCACCAACCTGCGCGCCGGCCCGAGTGGTCAATTCCGACCACGGGTCGCGGCGGCTACACGAGCTCGTGCTCGAAGGCGAAGGCCGTGGCGGCAGTGCGCGAGGGGACGCCGAGCTTGGCGTAGATGTTCTGGAGGTGCCGTGCGACCGTGTGCTCGCTGATGACGAGAGCCGCGGCGATCTCGCGGTTGCTCTTGCCCGACGCGACGAGCCGGAGGACTTCCAGCTCCCGCTCCGAGAGCCCGTGCGCTCGGCTCGCGCTCTCTGACACGCGCGCGAGATCGGGGCGGGCGCCGAGCCGTTCGAACAGGTCGCGGGCGGCGGCGAGCTCCAGCGTGCCCGCTTCCTCGTCGCCGAGGGCGGCACACGCGTAGGCGATCAGCTCGCGCGTACGGCCGACCTCGTAGGGGACATCGAGCGCCTGCCAGATTCGCTGCGCGGCGCGCAGCGTGCCGAGCGCCGCGGTCGGGTCGCCATCAGCGAGGGCGACCGCGCCCTGCGCGTGCGCGACGATCGCGTCGATCAGCTCGCTCTCGAACGCCTCCGCGAGCTCGGCGAGCTCTTCGGACACCGTCCGCGCTTCCTCGAGCTCACCCGCGGCGAGGGCGATCTCGACCTGAGCCGGCATCAGCGCCGCTCTCCGCAGCGGCTCCGTCATCTCCGCACTCGCGCGACGAATCGCTGCGAGGGCGGCATCGGTCCGTCCCTGCGCGAGACGAAGTTGGGCGAGACCGGGTTGAGGCTCCCAGCCGAAGCGGCTCGCCTGACGGTACGCATCCTCGGCGGCGCCGAACTCACCCTGGAGCCGCAGGAGCTCTGCCTGGCGGTAGTACGCCACCCCGGCAGCCGGGTTCCCGGTCTCCACGAAGCGCGTGCCCGCGAGGCGCGCCTGCTCGAGCGCGTCGGGCCAGGAGCCGCCCAGCTGCAGGATCTCCGCGCGGTGCACGAGACAACGGCCGGTGAAAGCGACGAGCTCGGGCTGCTCGTCCCTCCAGTCCGTGAGTGCCTGCGTCCATTGGCGCGCCCGGGCGACCTCGAACGCGTCGGAGCAAGCGAGGATCACGCCGCAGTACACGATCCCGACGATGAACGGCCACGAGTCGTGCGTCGTCACGACGACCATCGCCTCGTCGAGGAGCGCGAGCCCCTCGCGAACGCGGCCCGCTTTGACCAGCATGTGACCCTCCACGTGCAGCGCGACGGCGAAGAGGTCCCAGTCTCCGAAGCGCTCGCCGATCTCGGCCGCCTCGCGTGCAACCGCCGCCGCCTGCTCGTAGTCGTGGGCTGCCTCGTGCTGGAAGATCCGTGGCAGGAGCAGGAGCCCGTGCTCGGCAGTTCGCTCCGGCCAGGGCTCGAGGAGGCGCTGCGCTCGGCCCAGCCAACCCGTTGCCGGCCCGATGAGCCCCCGATAGGCCAGATTGATCCCGATCCACGCCGCAGAGCGAGCCGCCCGGAGGGTCTCGCCCTGCTCCACGTACAGGTGATGGGCGCGCTCGAGCGCGGCGGCCGCCTCGTCGTCGCGGGCGAGCATGAGCAGCGAGGTCGACAGGAGCTCGAGCTCCTCCGGTGCGAGCGGCCGGGCGTCGTCCGCCCGCGCGAACGCCTCGAACGCGACGAGCCAGGAGCGTTCGGCGTACGCGACGCGGGCCTGCTCCAGATCGAGCTCACGGGCGCTCATGCCTGAGTCATCTTGCAACAGACGTCACCGGATGAGCCCGGAGGCGAGGAGGGCCCCGTCGCCGAGGCCCCCTCGAAGCACGTCATTCGGCTCGCGACTACACGAGACCCTGGGCCTTCCACTTCCGGTAGATCCCCTGGACCTTCTTCGAGAACCCCGACACGGCCTCCGCGGGCGTCTGCTTGCCCTGAGCCACCTCGGCGAACATCTGCGGGATGAGGAACGTGTTGTAGACCTCGTCCATCACCGGCGTCGTGTTCCCCGGATGGCCGGGATTCGTGGTGTACCGCTCCGCGATCGTCGCCAGGACCGTGTACTTGCCCTTCGGCTTGTGGGAGTCCTGTGCGCAGAGCTTGCGGATCGTCTTGAACCCGCCTTTGACCGCTCCCGTCCAGGGCGGGAAGTTGTAGTAGAGGCTGCGGACGAAGTGCTCGCGGTACCCGAGCTGCTGGTCGACGGCGAACTTCTTTGCCGCCTCCTTGTTCTTCGCGAACTTCCAGATCAGGTACACGCCCATGACGTGCTCGTTGCCGAGTCGCATGTGCGGGCCGCGAGGAATCGCGGCCAGCCACGAGTCGTCCGACAGCGCCTGGTTGCCCGACTGCTCCACCGAGCGCTCGATCGAGATCGCGTTCAACGCCATCGACAGCCGGCCGGCGAGGAACGCCTGGTTGTTCGACGCCGCCGTCCAGGCGAACACCTCATCGGACATGCCGTTCCGATAGATGTCGCGCATCGTCTTCAGCGCCTCGATCGCGCCTTTCCTGTTCGCACCCTGCCCGATGACGATGCGGTTCTGCTCGTCCTGGATGAAGCCCCCGTAGCAGTACAGGAGGCTCGTCAGGAACATGTTCGAGTCGATCTCGTTCGACATCCCGAGGCCGACCGGATGGCCGAGGGCCTTCAGCTTGGGGGCCCCCTTGCGGACGTCCTCCCACGTGTTGAGGCTCACGCCGGTCTGCTCGAGGAAGCTCTTGCGGTACTGCACCGGGTCGGGCGCGTAGCTCTCCGGGAAGCCGTAGAACTTCTTCGTCTTCGGGTTGTAGGTCGCCTTTCTCGCGACCCTGGACATCGGCCCGAGCTTCTTCGTGACCTCCTGGACGAGGTCGTTCACCGGGATCGCCTGCTTCTGGAACGTCGCGGGCGGCGAGATGAACCAGAAGAGGTCGTGGCCGCTCTGCGCCGCCACCTCGGATGCGCCCGTGCTGTACAGCAGGGCGTTGTTGATGTGATCGACCTTCACCTCCACGTCGTTCGCCTCGCCCCACTGCTTGACGTAGGTGTTGTCGAGCCACTGGTCGTAGGCCGGCACGAAGTGGGCCCACGTCATGATCCGTAGGTCGCCGGCGAGCTGCTTGTGCGCGAACTTCAACGGACCGTAGAAGCCGAGCGCCTTGTCGGTCAGCCCTCCGAACATGCTGACCGCGAACGCTGCGGCACCGCCGCGCTTCAGCAGGTCGCCCCGGCTGAGTGTCGGGCTCGCTCCTGCGAGCTCGTCCTTGGGCTCTGCCACGGTACTCCTCCTTTCGCCTCGATTCTCTAGCGGAACGCGCCTCCTGTAAAGCCCTTGATGAACCTGTCGAGGAAGGCGTTGTAGAGCAGCGCGAGCGGGATGGTCGGAATGAGCACCGCGGCCATCAGCGACTGCCAGAAGAAGACGTCACCACGGATGAGGTCGGTCGGGATCCCGGCCGAGACCGTTCGTTGCTCGGACGTGGAGATGAAGGTGAACGCGTAGATGAACTCGTTCACGCAGAGGGAGAAGGCGAAGATCACGACGGTGAGGATCCCCGGCAGCGAGATCGGCAGGATGATCCGGTAGAAGGCCGTCAGCCGGGACGCGCCATCGATGAGCGCCGCGTCCTCGAGCTCCTGGGGAATCGTCTTGAAGAAGCCCATGAGGAGCCAGGTCGCGAACGGAACCGTGAACGACGGGTAGACGAGGATGAGCGCCCACAGCGAGTCCTTGAGGTCGAGCTGCGTGATCAGCCGTGAGAGGGGGAGGAACAGCAGGGTCGGCGGGACGAGGTACACGAGGAAGATCAAGATGCCCGCGCTCTGGCCCCAGCCGCCCGCGAGCCGGGCGAGCGCGTAGCCGGCCGGCAGCGCGAGGAGGAGCGTGATACCGACGACCGCCGCGCCCACGAGCAGGGTGTTGAGGAGCCAGCGCGGGTAGTTCGTGTCCTCGAACAGAAACCGGACGTGCTCGGTCGTGGCGTAGTTCCAGAAGTCCCAGTGGAAGTTGCCCTGGGCGTCGTTGTAGACGTAGGGCGCGTTCGCGACGTTCGCCAGATCGAGGTTCGTCTTGAACATCGTCACGAGAGCGAAGTAGAACGGGAAGGCGAGGAAGATCGCGAAGGGCACGACCACCGCGTACGTCGTGAGCCGCTCCCGTCGCGTCATGACACCTGGGCCCGGCGCGCGAAGAACAGCATCGCGACGCTGACGAGGACGAGGAGCGGGAACAGGAAGAGCGAGATGGCCGCACCCTCTCCCAGCGATCCCGAGTCGATGCCGATCGCGTACGCCCAGGTCGGCAGCACCTGGGTCGAGTTGAAAGGCCCGCCATGCGTGAGGATGTAGACGACGCCGAAGTCGGCGGCCGTGAAGACGATCCCGAACAGGACGGCGACGAGCGCGATCGGCAGCTGCAGCGGTACGTCGACGTACCAGAGCTTCTTGAGGCCGGTGGCGCCGTCGATCCTCGACGCGTCCTCGACCTCTGTGGGGATCGAGGCTCTCCCTGCGATGAAGATCACGACGGCGAAGGGAAGGATCCGCCACGCGTGGACGATCGTGATCGCGAGGAGCGCGAGGTTCGGACGGCCGAGCCATTGGAGCGGCACCTGGGCTCCCTCCTCGAGATGGACGGCGCCGAGGAGCCACACGAGGCCGTGGTCCAGGTGGAGGTGGGCCAGGGACCAGTTGACGACGCTGTAGAGCGAGTCGAGGAGCCAGAGCCATGTGATCGTCGACAGCACGACCGGCGCGGCCCACGGCAGGACGACGAGAAAGCGCACGATCCACTTTCCTCGGAAGTCGCGGACGAGGAAGTTCGAGAGCACCGCTGCGCCGACGACGACGATCGCCTGCGACGCGAGGGTGAACACGAGCGTGTTGCGAAGCGCACGGCGGAAGTTGTCGTCGTGCCAGGCGTTCGTGAAGTTGTCGAAACCGACCCAGTTGCCGCTCAGCGAGCCACCGATGGCGTCCGTGAAGCTGAGGTAGATGGCCCAGACGAAGGGGACGCCGACGACGAGCGCCATGAACACGACGGCCGGCGCGATGAGCAGCGGCGCGAGTACGCGACGGCTTTCGAGCATGTGCCGCCGGCGACCCGTCCGCGAACTCGACCGGGCTGCGCGCGCCTCCATCGGACCCGGCCGATGCTAGTAGATTGCGGGCGGATAGGCCGTGGCCGAGATCACGCTCGAGAGCCTCACGAAGGTGTACTCCGACGGCACGCACGCCGTAACCGACCTGGACCTGGAGATCGCGGCGGGCGAGTTCGTCGTCTTCGTGGGGCCATCCGGGTGCGGGAAGACGACGGCGCTGCGCATGATCGCCGGGCTCGAGACGATCACGTCCGGCGAGGTGCGGATCGACGGAGACGTCGTCAACGACCTGCCGCCCAAGGACCGCGACATCGCGATGGTGTTCCAGAACTACGCCCTCTACCCGCACATGAACGCGGCGAGGAACATGGGCTTCGCACTGAAGATGCGCGGTGTCCCGGGGGAGGAGATCGACCGCCGCGTGCGCGAAGCCGCGCACATCCTCGGGCTCGCCGACTCACTCGACAAGAAGCCGCGGACGCTCTCGGGCGGCCAGAGGCAGCGCGTGGCAATGGGACGCGCCATCGTGCGCAACCCACAGGCCTTCCTCATGGACGAGCCGCTCTCGAACCTCGACGCGAAGCTGCGGGTCGAGATGCGGGCCGAGATCGCGCGCATCCAGCGTGACCTTGGAGTGACGACGATCTACGTCACCCATGATCAGACCGAGGCGATGACCATGGGCGACCGCGTCGCGGTCATGCGCGACGGGTTCCTGCAGCAGGTCGCGTCGCCGAAGGTGCTCTACGACCAGCCGAGCAACCTCTTCGTCGCCGAGTTCATCGGCTCGCCCGCCATGAACGTGGTTCTGGCGGAGCTCATGGAGAGCGAGGGTGCGGCGTGGGTCGCATTCGGCGATCAGCGTCTGCGGCTCGACGGCGCTGCGCTCGAGCGCGTTCGCGGGCTCGGCTCGTACGACGGCGCGAAGGTCGTCGTCGGCATCCGTCCCGAGGACATGGAGGACGCAGCGGTCGACCGCGACTCGCATCCCGACTGCCGGCTCCGCGTCACGTGTGACATCCGTGAGGACCTTGGCTCCGAGGTGTACGTGCACTTCACGGTTGCGGCCGATCCGGTCGCGACGGCCGAGGTCGTCGAAGCACTGGTCGTCGAGCACGCCGAAGACGAGGAGGCTCACCTGGCGGCGCAGCGCGCGCGAGGGAGCGGCGTGACCTTCGTCGCGAGGCTCGACCGCGCGACGGTCGCGCGCGAGGGAGAGCCGCTCGAGATCGCGGTCGACGTCGGCCGGCTGCACTTCTTCGATCCGGACACGGGCGCCACCCTGCCGAGCAGGCCCTCGTAGCTCGGCTCATAGAGGGCGGTCTGCCAGACGCGTGCGTCTGTGCGATTCATGCCAGAGCGCATCTCGCGCCCGGGCAGCTTTCGGTCCGATCGCCCTCCGAGCCACGTAGTACCTTCGTGTCCATGAGCTCGGGGCGGCCCCCGACCCGGCCCGTTGCGCCCGAGGACGACTGGTTCGTCGGCACCGGCACGGGACGTTCCCCGTCCGACGAGACGGAGCTCCCCGAGGCGCGCCAGCGCCCCTCCAGACCGGGCGACGAAGAGCAGCGTCCCGCCGCTCTCGCTCGCGACGGCGAGCCGAGCCGGAAGCGCATCGTGCCAGCCGTCGCCGGCGCAGTGATCCTCCTCCTCGCCGGCGTTCTCACCGGCGCGCTCGCATCGCGTGCGCTCACCGGCGTCGACACGACCACCTCGCTACTGACGACCACCGCAACACTCACGACGACGCTCACGACCACCGCCGCCGAGTCGACGACAAACACGACCTCGACGACGACCACGACCCCGACCACGCCCACCACCCCGCAGGAAGGTGTGACTCTTCGCAGAGGGGCGACAGGCGAAGAGGTGAGGCAGCTGCAGGAGATGCTGGTCGCGCTCGGGTACTCGACCAGCGTCGACGGGAAGTACGGGCCCGCGACCGCGCAGGCCGTGCAGTCCTTCCAGACGTCCTCGGGCCTCACCGCCGACGGCGTCGCCGGCCCGGCGACGCTGGCGGCGCTCTCGGCGGCAGTGAACGGCACCTAGCGTCTCCGACCCCCAGGCCCCGCGGCGCGACTACCGTCGCCGCATGGACCGACCCTACGGGAGCCCCTGGTTGTGGGTGCGCATCGCGCTGGTCGGCTTCGTGGTCGCCTGGATCCTCGGGCCGGCGGCGCTGCGAGACGCCGTGCCGATCGTGATCGTCTTTCTGGTCGCGCTCGGGCTCGAGGTGCAGTTCCTCGTCAGCGCGCTCCGCGGCGGCACCGTTCGGACTCCCGATCGCACCCCTCAGCAGATCGACCGCGACCGCTACGGATTCGGGATCGACGAGCCCGACGAGGACGCCGACGAGGTCGACCCCTGGCCGGAGCACGTGGAGCAGGAGCCCGCCCGGCCGCTCCGGAACTTCACCGTCGGCGCCGGGATCATCGCGGTGCTCGTCCTTCTGGTCGTCGCCCTCGACGGTCGCTCGGGCTGGAGCTCGCTGTCCGGCGAGCGCAAGACAGAAGCGGTCGCTCGGTTCTCCCGCGAGGCGTCGCGGATCGCGGAGAAGCGCGTCGACATCCGGTGCGACGAGTCCCGCGACTACGTCGGAGCGGTCCAGCACGCCGACGGGGTGGCCACGGTCGGCGGCGAGCTCGCCATCCTGACGCCCGAGGTGTGCTTCCGCCTCTATCGGCTGGCCTTCGCGGGCGAGGTCGCGGGGAGCCAAACCGGGCGTGCCGTCGCAGTCCTGGCTCACGAGGCGTGGCACCTGCACGGCGAAGCGGACGAGTCGGTCGCGGAGTGCTACGCGCTGCAGACCGGTGTCGACCTCGGCAGGCGCCTCGGCCTCGGCGACGGACGGGCGAGGCAGCTCATGCGCCAGCAGCTGGTCGAGAACGAGCTCCGCGGCGTGGACACCCTCGCCTACCGCGTCGGTCCGGAGTGCCACGACGGCGGCGCGCTCGACCTCGATCCCGGCCGCACGACGTTTCCCTGACCCGCGCGCCGTCCTCGGCAGCCGAACGGGGCCTCGGCCTCCACGGCTACTCGGCCGAGAGGGGTGGGCCGACGACCTCGAACGCGCTCGTCTCCTGCGCCAGCCGCGCGAATGCCTGCAGGCCGCGTTCCTCGGGGGGCAGGCCGCCGAAGCGCACGAAGAACCTCTCGAATGCCGGCGCGGCCGGCATCAATGTGACGACGAACCGCGCCTCGGTGTCACCGACGTTCTGCCAGGTGTGCCGCACGTCGCGGGGGATGAAGACGAGTGCTCCCGGCTGCGCCTCGTGCTCGTCGTCGCCCAGCCTCACGCGGAGCTTCCCGTCGACGAGGTAGATCAGCTCGTCCTCGGCGTGAACGTGCAGGGGAGGACCTTCGCCGGGCGCGGCGATCGTCTCGACCGCGGTCACGACGCCGGCGCTCTCGTCGCCGGTGAGCATGAAGGTCAGCACACCCCCGACAGGGTTCTGCACCGAGAGGCCCTCCCCGCGTGCGCGGACGACCGGACGACTGGCGTTGGAGGTCACGCGCTCACTCCCGGACGATGTCGACCGAGATCTCCACGGCCGGGACGGTTCCCCTGTTCTCGAGCCAGTGGAGAGTGTCGCGATCCTCCGGCCAGCCGACTCCCGGCGCCTCGTAGTCGGTGGCGATGCCGTCACGATGGTCGGTGATGGTCCCTTGCAGCATGTAGACGAGACCGGGTCGGTCCTTGTGGTCGTGAACCGGGCCGAAGACGCCTCCGGGCTCGATCGTCACGAGGCGCATCCGAAGCTGCCGCCCCGCCATGCCCTCGATCTCCCGGCCGAGGTCGAGGGTCGCGAGGAGCTCCTGCGACACGCCCTTCGTCTCGGGTCGAGCCTCTTCGTCGCTCAAGGTGCGCTCCTTTCCGTGGGCTAGACCGGCGCCAGGCCGCGCGCCTTCCGGCTCGCCGCCGTCTGCCGGCGCTGCGCTGAGAGCTCGATCTTGCGAAGCCGGATGTCGGAAGGCGTCACCTCGACGCACTCGTCCTCGCGGATGTACTCGAGGGCCTGGTCGAGCGAGAGCGCGCGCGGCGGGATGAGCCGAACGGTCGAGTCCGCCGACGCGGCGCGCGTGTTCGTGAGCTTCTTCTCCTTCGTGGCGTTGACGTCGAGATCTTCGACCCGCGCGTTCTCGCCGACGATCATTCCCTCGTAGACGTCGACGCCCGGCGCGACGAACAACGCGCCGCGCTCCTGCAGGTTCAGGATCGCGTGCGACGTCGTCTTGCCGCGCCGGTCGGCGACGAGCGCGCCCGTCGGGCGGGTGCGCAGCTCACCGAACCAGGGCTCGAAGCGCTCGAAGACGTGATGGAGGATCCCGGTGCCGCGTGTCTCCGTGAGGAACTCCGTCCGGAAGCCGATCAGCCCGCGGGAGGGGACGATCACGTCGAGCCGGATCCAGCCGCTCCCGTGGTTGACGAGCGCCTCGGTCCGCCCCTTGCGCAGCGCGAACAGCTGCGTCAGGACGCCGAGGTACTCCTCCGGGGCGTCCACCGAGAGACGCTCGACGGGCTCGTGCACGCGGCCGTCGATCTCGCGCGTCACGACCTGCGGCTTGCCGACCGTGAGCTCGAAGCCCTCGCGGCGCATCTGCTCGACGAGGACGGCGAGCTGGAGCTCGCCTCGACCCTGTACTTCCCACGCGTCGGGCGAGGCCGTCGGCAGCACCCGAAGCGAGACGTTTCCGACGAGCTCGCTGCGAAGCCGGGCCTCGAGCAGGCTCGCCGTGAGCTTGTCGCCGGACAGGCCGGCGAGCGGCGACGTGTTGATGCCGATCGTCATCGAGAGCGACGGCTCGTCGACCGAGATCACGGGCAGGGGCCGCGGGTCGGCGACGTCTGCGAGCGTCTCGCCGATCGTCACGTCCGGGAGGCCGGCGACGGCGATGATCTCGCCCGGCCCCGCCTCGTCGGCCTCGACACGGTCGAGCGCTTCCGTGACGTAGAGCTCGGTCACCTTCGCCCGCTCGATCGTGCCGTCGGCACGACACCAGGCCACCTGCTGCCCTCGCCGGATCGATCCCTGAACGACGCGGCAGATCCCGAGGCGACCGACGTACGGCGACGCGTCGAGGTTCGTCACGAGCGCCTGCAGCGGGTGGCCGTCCTCGTAGCTCGGCGCCGGGATGTGCTCGAGGATGAGGTCGAGCAGCGGCCGGAGATCTGGCTCGAGCGAGCCTGGTTCCGCGTCGAGCGAGGCGCGGCCCGCCTTCGCGTTGCAGTAGACGATCGGGAACTCGATCTGGCTCTCGTCGGCGTCGAGATCGAGGAAGAGCTCGTAGACCTCGTTCACGACGGCTTCGATCCGCGCATCCGGCCGGTCGACCTTGTTGATCACGAGGACGACCGGAAGCGACGCTTCGAGCGCCTTGCGCAGCACGAACCGCGTCTGCGGGAGCGGCCCTTCGCTCGAGTCGACCAGGAGCAGCACGCCGTTGACCATGGTGAGACCGCGCTCGACCTCTCCGCCGAAGTCGGAGTGGCCGGGCGTGTCGACGATGTTGATCTTCGTGCCGGCGTAGCGGACTGCCGTGTTCTTGGCGAGGATCGTGATGCCCTTCTCGCGCTCGAGATCCATGGTGTCGAGCACACGCTCGGCCACGTCCTGGTTCGCGCGGAATGCGCCCGACTGCCAGAGCAGCGCGTCGACGAGAGTCGTCTTGCCGTGATCGACGTGGGCGACGATCGCGAGGTTGCGGATGTCGGAGCGGCTCGGCACGGACGCGAGCGTAGCCGCCGTCGGGCGCGTGCTAGCTCTTCGTGCTCTGGGTGGCTCGTTCCGCCGGCCCGGCGGTCCGTGAGCGATAGAGGATCGGCGAGCGCCCGAAGTAGCCGAGCGGGACGCTCCACACGTGGACGAGCCGCGTGAACGGCCAGATCGCGAAGAGGAGCCAGGCGACCAGAGCGTGCGCCTGGAAGACGAAGGGCGCACCCGCGATCAGCTCCTCCTGCGGCTGGAGGGTGAAGATGCCGCGGAACCACGGGCTCACCGTCTCGCGGTAGTCGTAGCCGTCGATGATCGACCCCCAGACCGTCGCGAACATCCCGAGGACGATCACGGTTGCGAGCACTGGATAGAGGACGAGGTCGCTCCGGGTCGTCGTCGCCCGCACACGGGGAATGCGCAGGCGCCGGTAGACGAGAATCGCGAAGCCGGCGACGATCGCGCTCCCGGCGAGCGTGCCCGCCACGACGGCGACCCGGTGGTACATCGACTCGCTCACGCCGACCGCCTCCGTCCACGATGCCGGCACGAGGATCCCGAGCACGTGGCCACCGATCGCTGCGAGCAGCCCGAAGTGGAAGAGGTTGCTGCCGAGGTAGAGCAGGCGCGGCTCGAGGAGTTGCGTCGAGCGCGCCGTCCAGCCGTACTGGTCGTGGCGATAGCGCCACACGTGCCCGACCACGAAGGTCGCGAGGCACACGTACGGGACGACGATCCAGAGCAGGAAGTCGACCCTGCTCACGCCGAGGCTCCGACGGGGTACGGCTCGAGACCGACGAGCTCGCTCGGCGGCCCTTCCTCGGCGAGCTTGCGCGCGGCCTCGAGCTGGTCGCGGCGGAGCCTCGGCAGCGTGCCCACGAGCGAGTCGAGGAGATCCGCGTAGGGGCTCTCGAGATCGTGCAGACGTGTTCGGATCAGCTCGATCTCCGCGCGGTGCTCGTTCAGCACGTCCTCGCCGGCCGTCCCCGCGAGGCCGGCGAACTCGAGGAGGACGGGCAGGTAGTCGGGCAGCTCGTCGCCGCCGAGCGGGAAGCCCGCGTCCCCGTAGCGTCGCTTGAGCCGGACGAGCGCCAGGCCACGCTGACGGCTGTCGCCGTGCGAGTGGTACGTGAGGTGCAGGCTCGCGCGCCGGTCGAAGTCGAACGTCTCGACGTACGCGAGCTGCGCATCGGCGAGCGAGACGCTGCAGAGCCAGTCGAGGAAGCGAGCGGAGCCGGGGTCGCCGGAGGCCGCCGCGCGAAGCTCCTCCTCTGCGTCCCGAAGCTCGGACGTCGGATAGGTGAGGAGAGCCGAGAGCAGGTGCCAGGGCTTCACAGGAGCCTCCGGGTGAAGGTCATCCTCGGCTCGGTGAGCCCGGCAACGCCCTGGAGCACGCCGGGCTCGGGGGCGAGCTCGCCGTGGGTCCTCGGAATGACGTAGCGCTCGTCGTACTTCGCGATCGCGAGCAGCCGGTACATCCGCTCGACCGACTCCGGCGTGAGACCGACCGACTCGGCGACGCGCGGGTCGGGCTCGGCGCCGAGCAGGTGCTCGCGCATGTGCGTGCGCATCGCGGCGAGCCGCTTGAGCGCGATGCGGACGGGCTCCTCGTTCCCCGCGGTGAGCATGTTCGCGAGGTACTTGACCGGGATTCGCAGCTCGTCGATCACCGGGAAGACATCGTCCGGGTCGGCTTCCGATCCCTCGCCCTCGATCATGCTCATGACCGGGGAGAGCGGCGGCACGTACCAGACCATCGGCAGCGTCCGGTACTCCGGATGGAGCGGGAGCGCCACGCCGTGCTCGACGGCCAGCGTGTACACGGGCGAGCGTCGGGCGGCATCGAGCCAGTCGTCGGCGATCCCGTCACGCTCGGCCGCAGCGCGCACCTCGGGGTCGTGCGGGTCGAGGAAGAGCGAGAGCTGCGCGTCGAGGAGGTCGTGCTCGTTCGGCGTCGACGCGGCCTCCTCTACCCGCTCGGCGTCGTAGAGCACGACGCCCAGGTAGCGGATCCGCCCGACGCACGTCTCCGAGCAGATCGTCGGCTGGCCGGACTCGAGCCGCGGGTAGCAGAGCGTGCACTTCTCGGCCTTGCCGGTATGCCAGTTGAAGTAGACCTTCTTGTAGGGGCAGCCGGAGACGCACATGCGCCAGCTGCGGCACGCGTCCTGGTCGACGAGGACGATCCCGTCCTCCTCGCGCTTGTACATCGCGCCCGACGGGCACGACGCGACGCACGACGGATTCAGACAGTGTTCGCAGATGCGAGGGAGGTAGAACATGAACGCGCGCTCGTACTCCAGCCGCACCTGCTCCTCGGCGCCGTCACGAAGGTTCGGGTCGGCGGCCGCGCGCTCCGGCGCCCCCGCGAGGTCGTCCTCCCAGTTCGGCCCCCACTGGAGGTCGAGCGGCTTCCCGGTGAGCTGGGACTCGGGCCGGGCGACGGGCTGGTGGCGCTGCACGGGCGCGGACGTGAGGGTCTCGTAGTCGTACGTCCACGGCTCGTAGTAGTCGTCCATCGTGGGCAGGTCGGGGTTCGCGAAGAGGCGCGCGAGCTTGCGTCCCGCGCCGCCGGCCTTGAGCCGGAGCCGTCCCTTGCGATCGAGCTCCCAGCCGCCCTTCCACTGCTCCTGATCCTCCCAGCGCTTCGGGTAGCCGACGCCCGGCTTCGTCTCGACGTCGTTGAACCACATGTACTCGGCGCCCCGCCGGTTCGTCCACACGTTCTTGCACGTGACCGAGCAGGTGTGGCAGCCGATGCACTTGTCGAGGTTCATGACCATCGAGATCTGCGCGCGCACCCGCATCAGTACTCCACCTTCTCGAGCTTGCGGACGACGGCCAGCTCGTCCCGTTGCGGCCCCGTCGGGCCGTAGTAGTTGAAGCCGTAGGAGAGCTGCGCGTAGCCGCCGACGAGAAGCGTCGGCTTGAGCGAGATGCGAGTGACGGAGTTGTCCGTGCCGCCGCGCGTGCCCGAGAGCTCCGTCTTCGGAACGTTCACGTGCCTGTCCTGCGAGTGGTACATGAGCCCGACGCCCTTCGGCACGCGATGGGACACGACAGCCCGGCACGCGATCACCCCGTTGCGGTTGAAGACCTCGACCCAGTCGTTGTCGCGAACGCCGATCGTCTCCGCGTCCTCGACGGAGAGCCAGGTCACAGGGCCCCCGCGGAAGAGCGTGAGCATCGTGAGGTTGTCCTGGAACTCGGAGTGGATCGACCACTTCGAGTGCGGGGACAGCCAGCGAACGTGCACCTCCGCCCGCCCCGGATCGCCCGAGAACTGCTCGCCGACGTGGCGGATCACATCGATCGGCGGCCTGTAGACGGGAAGCCCCTCGCCGAACTCGAGGAGCCACTCGTGGTCGACGTAGAACTGCTGGCGACCGGTGAGCGTCCGCCAGGGCACGCGCTTCTCGACGTTGATGGTGAACGGCGAGTACCGGCGGTCGCGCGACTCGACCCCTGACCACTCCGGCGACGCGATCACCTTGCGCGGCTGTACCTGCGTGTCGCCGAACGTGATCCGCACGTCGGCGTTCTCCTCCGCGAGGTCGGCGAGCGGCGCACCGACGCGCTGCTCGAGCGCACGAAAGCCCTCGAGCGCGAGCCGGCCGTTCGTCACGCCCGAGAGCGCCAGGATCGTCTCGCACCAGTGGACGTCGCGGGCGAGACTCGGGCGGCCGTCGATCTCTCCGTTTCGGCGGCGGAGCTCCTCGACCTCCCGATGCGGCTTCCAGCCGATCCCCTTCGCGGCGGAGCCGAGCTCCTCGACGAGCGGGCCGAGCGCTTGCCACTTCTCGTGCACGGCCGTGTAGTCGCGCTCGACGACGACGAGCCTCGGCATCGTCTTCCCGGGAACGGGCTCGCACTCGCCCTTCCGCCAGTCGAGCACCTTCCCGAGCGGCTGGGCGAGCTCGTCCGGGGTGTCGTGAAGGAGCGGCGCGGCGACGAGGTCCTTGCGCACGCCGAGGTGCTTCTCGGCCAGGCGGCTGAAGGACTCGGCAACGGCTCCGAAGACGTCGAAGTCGGTCCGGGCCTCCCACGGTGGGGCGATCGCCGGGTTGAAGGGGTGGACGAAGGGATGGAGGTCGGTGCTGGAGAGATCGTGCTTCTCGTACCACGTGGCCGCAGGCAGGACGACGTCCGAGTAGAGCGCCGAGCCGTTCATCCGGAAGTCGATCGTCGTGAAGAGATCGAGCTTCCCTGTCGGGGCGTCCTCGTGCCAGGCGACGTCGCGCGGCCTGAACTCCTCGCCTGCCTCGCTGTTTCGAATCGCGGCGTCGGGCACGCCGAGAACGTGGCGCAGGAAGTACTCGTGCCCCTTGCTCGAGGAGCCGAGCAGGTTCGCGCGCCACAGCGTCAGGACGCGCGGGTAGTTGCCCGCTTCGTCCGGGTCCTCCGCCGCGAAGCGCAGCCGGCCCTCCTTCAACTCGCGGACGACATGCCCCGAGACGTCGCTGCCCGCGGCCTCGGCTTCCTCGACGAGGTCGAGCGGGTTCCGGTCGAAGGTCGGGTACGACGGCATCCAGCCGAGGCGCGCCGCGAGCGCGTTGCAGTCCGCGAGGTGCATGTCGTCGAGCGTCCCCCTGCCGAGCGCCGAGGCGTACTCACCGGCCCGCGTGCGCTGGTAGCGCCACTGGTCGCTCATCAGGAACCAGAACGGCGTCGTCGCCTGCTGCCGCGGCGGCCGATTCCAGTCGAGCGCGAACGCGAGCGTCGACCAGCCGGTGATCGGGCGGACCTTCTCCTGCCCCACGTAGTGCGCCCAGCCGCCCCCGTTCACGCCCTGGCAGCCGCAGAGCAGGACGAGGTTCAGCATCGCGCGGTAGATCTGGTCCGAGTGGTACCAGTGGTTCGTACCCGCCCCCATCACGATCATCGAGCGGCCGTTCGTGCGCTCGGCATTCCGTGCGAACTCCCGCGCGACCCGAATCACGCGGCCGGCGTCGACCCCCGTGTGCTCCTCCTGCCAGGCGGGCGTGCACGGCCTGGTGTCGTCGTAGCCGGAGGGCCAGTCACCGGGAAGCTCGCCGCGGTGGACGCCGAGCTGGGCTGCGAGCAGGTCGAAGACCGTGGTGACGAGGTGTCCGCCGATCCGCTTCACGGGAACGCCCCGGCGCAGCGAGCCTCCGCCCTCGGAGTCGCCGACGTCGAAGCGCGGGAGGTCGATCTCGACGAGCTCGTCGTGGCGTCCGAGCAGCGTGAGCGCCGGGTCGAGCTCGCCGAGTGAGAGGTTCCACTTCCCCATTCCCTCCTCGCCCCAGCGAAAGCCGATCGACCCGTGCGGGATCGCGGGCTCGTTCGTCTGCGAATCGAGCAGCACGGTCTTCCACTCGGCGTTCTCGCTCTCGTCGCCGAGGTCGGAGGCCCGCAGGAAACGGTCCGCGACCCAGGCGTCGCCGCGCTCACGGAGCGTCACGAGGAACGGGAGGTCGGTGTTCTCGCGCGCGTAGCGCTCGAAGTACGGGACCTGCCGCTCGACGTAGAACTCCTTGAAGATCACGTGCGTCATCGCCATCGCGAGCGCGCCGTCGGATCCCGCCGCCGCAGGCAGCCAGTGGTCGGCGAACTTCGTGTGCCCCGCGAAGTCCGGAGAGACGACGACGACCTTCTGTCCCCGGTAGCGCGCCTCCGTCATGAAGTGCGCGTCGGGGGTCCGGGTCTGTGGGATGTTCGAGCCCCAGAGAATCGCGTAGCCGGCGCTCCACCAATCGGCCGACTCGGGCACATCGGTCTGGTCTCCCCAGATCTGCGGCGACGCCGGCGGGAGATCCGCGTACCAGTCGTAGAAGGAGAGACACACACCCCCGATCAGCGAGAGGAAGCGCGTCCCCGCCGCGTAGGAGACCATCGACATCGCCGGGATCGGCGAGAAGCCGGCGATGCGGTCGGGGCCGTGGCGGCGGATCGTATGGACGTGCGCGGCGGCGATGAGCTCCGTGACCTCGCGCCACGAGGCGCGCACGAACCCGCCCTTGCCACGCAGCGACTTGTAGGCGCGAGTCTTCTCGGGATCCTCGACGACGCTCGCCCACGCGTCGACCGGGTCTCCGGTGCGCTCGAGCGCATCCCGGTAGAGGTCGAGCAGGACGCCCCGCACGTACGGGTACCGGACGCGGAGCGGCGAGTACACGTACCAGCTGAACGACGCGCCGCGCGGGCAGCCGCGCGGCTCGTACTCGGGCACGTCGGGACCGTTCGACGGGTAGTCGGTCTGCTGCGTCTCCCAGGCGACGATGCCGTCCTTCACGTGGATCTTCCACGAGCACGAGCCCGTGCAGTTCACTCCATGCGTCGAGCGGACGACGCGGTCGTGTTGCCAGCGATCGCGGTAGAACGACTCCCACTTTCGATCCCGCGACGAGAGCGCACTCCAGCCGTCGGCGTGCTCGGTGAAGAACCGCGGCCGCTCGAGAAAGCCTCGGCGGCGCTCAGCCACGCGCATCCGCGGCTGCGCCGCGCAGTTCGGGGCCCGAAGCGGTCCGCAGCAGCCACACCGCGATCGCGAGGCACACGACGACGAAGACGAGCAGGCCGACGAAGCCGTACGTGTACGTTCCCTCGGCGTCCTTCATGAGGCCGACGAAGATCGGCGGGAAGAATCCCCCGAGACCGCCCGCGGCGCCGACGATGCCTCCCGCAGCCCCGGCGTCGTTCGGGAACTCCGCCGGGACGAGCTTGAAGACGGCCCCGTTGCCGGCGCCGAGGAACGCGCCGAGCGTCAGACATGCGATCGTCACCGGGACGATCCGCGGCTCGGGCGCGATCGCCGCGAGCACCGCGGCGTCGATCGCGATCCCGGCGAAGGCGAGGACGAGAACCGGGTACGCGCCGACCCGGTCCGAGAGCAAGCCGCCGACCGGCCGCGCGAGCGTGGCGGCGATGATGAAGCCTGCCGCGCGAGCGCTCGCCTCGCCCTTCGAGTAGTCGAACCAGTCCTGGAGGACGGTCGGCAGCAGGAACGCCATCGCCACGAACCCCCCGAACGTGATGAAGTAGAAGAACGCCAGCCTGTAGAGCCGCCAACCGGAGCGGAGCACTTCGCGGTACCGCGCGGGCGGCGCCGAGCGCTCGGCGTTCCGCGCGAAGGAGTAGTAGGCCCAGGCCGCGACGAGCAGGATGACGGCCGTGACCCAGCCGAGCGCTGGCCGGCTCCAGCGGTCGACGATCCAGGGCGCGCCGAAGAACGCGATCGCCGTTCCGATGTTCCCCATTCCGTACACGCCGAGCGCGAACCCCTGCCGCTCCTTCGAGTACCAGCCCGCCACGAACGGGACGCCGACGGCGAACGACGAGCCCGCGACGCCGAGGAGGAAGCCGACACCGATCAGCCCGGCGTACGAGTCCGCGTAGCCGAACAGCACGGCCGGGAGCGCGGAGAACGCGAGCAGCCCGGCGAAGATCCTGCGGCCGCCGTAGCGATCCGTGAGCACGCCCATCGGCAGTCGCAGGAGCGATCCGAGGACGACCGGCACTGCCGTCAGGAGGAGCGCCTGGGTGTAGTTGAGGCCGAGGTCGCCCTTGAAGGTCTTCGCGAACGGGGCAACGAGGCTCCAGGAGGTGAAGCAGAGGGCGAACGCGATCGTCGCAAGCGCGAGATTCCAGCCTGGCGTGGCGAGCGTGCGCTTCATGCCGAATCATCTCCTCGTCGATCGCCGCGGTGCTCGTCGAGTACGTCGACGTTGCGAGGAATGTAGGGAGAACCGTCCGCTTCCGGAACATAGCTTCCCCGTGAACTGCCTGCGGGTTTCTGCGGATGGCGCCGGCGGCGCGAGTGCTAGCGCTCCTCCTCACTCCGAGCCCGCGAGGAGAGACGCAGCGAGGACGAGGTCGGAGAGCAGTTCCGCGCGCCGCTCCTCACGCTCCTCGCCCGCACGCAGGACGGCCGAGGGATGCAGCGTGACCACACCTCGCATCCCGGGCGACAGCGCGTGCGGCCGGCCGCGAAGCGCCCCCACCCTCGCGGAGGAACCGAAGAGCGCGCGGGCAGTGGTCGCGCCGAGGCAGACGACGAGCTCGGGTGAGACCGCCGCCAGCTCGAGCTCGAGCCAGTGGCCACACGCGCGGATCTCGCCGGCGTTCGGCTTGTCGTGGATTCGGCGCTTCCCGGCCGGACGCCACTTGAAGTGCTTCACCGCATTCGTGAGGTATGCGTCGTCGACGGCGATACCCGCCTCGGCGAGCAGCTCGCGAAGCAACCTTCCAGCGGGACCGACGAACGGGTGGCCCTCGCGATCCTCGACGTCGCCGGGCTGCTCGCCGACCAGCATGAGGCGGCCTGCAGCGCCCTCTCCGAACACGGTCTGCGTCGCGCGCTCGTACAGATGGCAGCGCGTGCACGACGCGGCCTCCTCGCGGAGCCCGTCGAGCCTCGCCGTGGACGGACGACGGCTGCCCGCGGACGAGGGGCTCATCCGCGGGCGGCCGCTGTGCGGTCGTTCTAGGAGGCGCGTCGTCTTCCCTGGGAAGACGAGCCGTTCGCCCCCTTCAGCAGGCGCTTCGAGATGGTCTCGACCTTGCCGAGCGCCTCCTTCTCCTGGCGAAGGTTCTCCTTCAGCAGATCGACGGCCTCGCGCTCCTTGAGCGCCCGTGCCTGGCTGACGAGCCCGGTGTACGCAGCGATCTCGTAGTGCTCGGCCCGCGCGGCGGCACCGGTCAGGAAAGCGTCCAGCATCTCCTTCGACGGCTTCGAGTCGCGGACGAAGTCGTCGTGCTCCTTCTTGATGCCCTCGATACCCGGGCAGGGATGCGCCTGCGGCGTCTTGCCGATCGAACGGAAGACCTCCTCGAGGTTCTCGGCGTGCTTCTCCGTCTGCTTCAGGTGCGAGGTGAACGCCCGCGACAGCTCGCGGTCCGTCGCCTCCTCCGCCAGCTTCGGCAGCACGTTGATCAGCGTCTTCTCGGCGTAGTACATGTCCTGCAGCTCGTGCTCGAAGAGCTCCTGGGGCGAGGTGACCGTCGGCATCGAATGCCCTCCTTCGTCAGTGGTCGTGTGTCGTCGTCCTACCCGCTCGAGAAGGCCCGAAACGCGAAGGACGAAGGCGGTCATGCCGGCTCGGGAACGCGCGCAAGCTCGCGTATCTCGGGAAGGACGCCGTTCGCATAGGCCTCCACGAAGCCGGCCTGGTCGGGACCGACCTGGTGGACGTACACGTGATCGAACCCGGCGTCGGCGAACGCCTCGATCCGCTCGAGGTGCCTGTCCAGGTCGGGACCGCACACGACGGCCTCGGCGACGTCGTCCTCGGTCACCATGGCGGCGGCCTCCTCGAAGTGGCTCGGCAGAGGCAACTCCTGGGACAGAGGACCCTCGAGCCCCGCGTTCGGCCACCACTCGTGTGCCGTTCGGCGCGCCTCGCGCTCGCTCTTCGCCCAGCAGACGGTGAGCTGGCCGTAGCGAGGGCCGCGGCCGCCCGCCTGGGTGTACGACTCGACGAGCGCGGAGTCGGGAGCGGTGCTCACGAGGCCGTCGCCGATCTCGCCCGCAAGCGTCGCCGCTCCCTGCCCGCTCGCGGCCACCATGACTCGGATCGGCTCCGGGGGGAGCGTGTAGAGGCGCGCTCGGTCCACCGTGAAGTGCGGGCCGTCATGGCTGAAGAGGTCACCCGTCCAGAGGCCGCGCATGATCCCTATCGCCTCCTCGAGCATGGTGCGCCGCTCGTCCGACCGCGGCCAGCGCTCGCCGAGGATGTGCTCGTTCAGGTTCTCCCCGGTCCCGACGCCGAGGAAGAAGCGGCCGGGCATGAGCCCCGCGGCGGTCGCGGCCGCCTGCGCGACGATCGCCGGATGGATCCGCATCGACGGACAGGTGACGCCCGTGCCGAGCTCGAGTCGCTCGGTCGAGGCGGCGATCGCGCCGATCACGGCCCACACGAAGGGCGCGTGTCCCTGGCGGTCGATCCACGGATGGAAGTGGTCGCTGACGAGCGCGAACTCGAACCCGGCGTCCTCCGCTCGCCGCGCGTCCCGCACGAGCTCGAGCGGCGGATGCTCCTCGCTCGAGAGTGCGTACCCGAGCTTCACGGCCTGCCGTGCGAAGCGGGATCGTCCTCGACGACACGACCGGACTGGACCTCGCCCCGCCAGCCTCCGGTCGGCACCTCCCGGGCTTCGACGAGCTCCTTGAACCGCTCGAGATCGTCCTCGACCTGACCTCCATCGACTCCGAAGAGAGCGCCTGCGGACTCCTTCATCCCCTCCGGCTCGTACTCCATCGACACCGTAACGCGCGCACCGGAGTCGGTGGGTGCGAAGTCGACGCGGCCCGAATTCCGAAGCCCGCCCGTCGACCGCCACTCGATGACTCGGTCCGGCTCCTGCCGGACGATCTCGGCATCCCACTCCTGGCGCTCGCCGGCGATCTCGGCGATCCAGTGGACGTGCTTGTCGTCGACCTGCCGGACGGCGACGACTCCCTCCATGAACTGCGGGAACATCTCGAACTGCGTCCACTGGTCGTACGCCGCCGACACCGGCACGTGAACGTCGATGGACTTCTCGATCTTGGCCATGATCACACCTCCGTAATCCGATTGGCAGGCTCGTAGCCGCGGACGACGCTCGCGAAACATCGCGACCGTCCCCTCCGGGTCAGCCCCGCTGGGAGACCACGTCTGCGAGCGGTCGACAGTTCACGATCGACGTGGTCGTCGCGCTGCCTTTGCGCGCCGTCGCGAGGGCGAGATCGAGGCGCTCGAGACCCTGCGCCGAGTGCGCGTCCGAGTTGAGGACGAGCTCGACGCCCGCGGCGAGAGCTTCAGCGACGTGCGTGGCGGAGAGGTCGAGCCGATCGGGAAGGCCGTTGACCTCGAGGGCGACCTCCGCCTCCTTCGCCACCTCGAAGATCTCGTCGAGGTCGAGCGCGTTCTCCGGTCGACGGTTGAGGATGCGCCCCTTCGGATGGCTGAGCGCGCGGACCGCGGGATGGCGCATCGCCTCGGACACGATGCGCGTGAGCTCCGAGCTGCTCCGTCGCTGTCCCGCGTGCAGGCTCAGCTGAACCCAGTCGAGCTCGGCCAGGACGGCGTCCTCGGCATCGAGCGTGCCATCCGGCCTGATGTCGCACTCCACGCCCCGCAGCACACGGAACGGCGCGACGAGCTCGTTCACGCGTGCGATCTCCTCCGCCTGACGGCGTAGGGCTTCCGTGTCGAGGCCGGGAACCACCCCCACGCTCGGCGTGTGGTCGCAGATCGCGAGGTACTCGTAGCCGCGCTCGATCGCCGCGAGCGCCATCTCGTGCACGGTCGACCGCCCATCGGATGCGGTCGTGTGGCAGTGCAGGTCGCCCCGGATGTCGCCGCGGCCGACGAGACCGACGGGCGCGGTGGATCCCGCGTCCTCACGGAGCTCGGGCGGGACGAAGTCGAGGCCGAGCCGAGCGAAGAGCTCCTCCTCGCTTGCCGCATCGGGAAGCGATCCCAGCGACTCGACGTACGCCGGTGAGCCGGTGGCGCGCACGAGAGCGGTGCCGAACGATGCGGGCGGAGCGACGAAGAGCTCCGCGAGCACGCCGTCGACGGTCAGTCCGGTCGCACCGTGGTCGCGACGCTCGAGCACCGTGACGATCAGCGGCAGGCGCGCGAAGCGCTCAACCATCTCGGAGGCGTCCGGGAAGGCGCAGACGACGACCAGCTCGTACGACAGCTCGCAGAAGCGCCGCGCCGCCCCGGCGATCTCGCCTCCCAGCTCGGCCGCGATCTGGCCCGCGACCTCACGGCTCCGTGCGATGGTCAGTCCCCGCCGGTCGGATCCGCCTCGCGCGACGGCGTCTCGTATCGCCTCCTCGGTCGCCGGGCCGATGCCCCGTACCTCGAGGAGGCGCCCGCCTCGGACGGCCTCCCGGAACTCGGCGACCGTCGCCAGGTCGAGCGCCTTCGCAATGGCCAACATCCGCCCGGTCGACACGCCGATGAGCCGGGCGTAGGCGACGAGCTCGGGCCGAACGTCGCGTTCCAACTCGTCGAGCTCGGCTATCTCACCCGTCTCGACGAGCTCGCGAAGCTTCGCTTCGATGCTCGGGCCGACGCCACGCAGGTCGCGCGCCCGCCCGGTCCGCACGAGCTCCGCCACGGACGCGGGGCTGCTCCGGACGAGCTCCGCAGCGCGGGCGTACGCGCGGACGGCGAACGGGCTCGTGTCCGCGAGCTCGAGCAGCGTTGCGAACGCAGAGAGCCGGTCGGCGATCTCCGCGTTGGTCGGGTCACGGCTCACGGCAGGCCCGTTTGCGCGGAGGGAGGGCGGGTATCGGAAGGAGATGCCACGTGCGATCTGGTCCGGAAGCATCGCGTTCGGCCTCGTCAACGCGCCGGTGAAGATGTACAGCGCGATCGACGAGCACGATCTCGAGCTGCATCTCGTCCACGAGAAGGACGGATCCCCGGTCGGCTACCGGAAGGTCTGCAAGGAGGAGAACGTCGAGGTTCCGAACGACGAGATCGCGAAGGCGTACGAAGTGTCGGACGGCGAGCTCGTGTACCTGACCGACGACGACTTCGCCGCTGCGCAGGAGGAGTCGTACAAGGCGGTCGAGATACTCGACTTCGTCCCGTATTCCGAGATCGATCCGATCGTCTTCCAGCGCACCTACTACCTCGGCCCCGCGGAGGGTGCCGAGAAGGTCTATGCGCTGCTCGTGAAGGCGATGGAGAGCTCGGACCTCGCGGCCGTCGCGCGCTACGTCTTCCACGACAAGCAGCAGCTCGGCTTGCTCCGCGTGCGAGACCGCGTCATCACGCTCGAGAACATGTACTTCGCCGACGAGATACGACCGACCGAGGACATCGTCCCGTCGCGGCTCCCTCGTGTGGACGAGCAGGAGCTCGAGATGGCGAAGTCGCTGATCGACCGGTTCACCTCCTCGTTCGACCACGAGAAGTACGAGGACGAGTACCGCGCCCGGCTGCTCGAGGTCGTGAAGCGCAAGCAGCGCGGCGACGAGGTCCATGCTCCGCCCGAGCCGGACCGCGAAGCGCCGAGCGACTTGCTCGACGCCCTGCGTGCGAGCGTCGAGGCGGCGAAGGCGACCGGCCGAACGAGATCGAGGAAGACCGCGTCGGCCAAGCCTCGACGGCGACGTTCGAAGAGCAAGGCCTAGCGGCTACGACGAGCCGGGCTCGGTCAGGCTGTCGAAGATCGCGCGCAGGTCCTCGATGGCGGCCTTGACCTCCGCCCGCGACGCCTCGCCGAGCTCGGCGCGCTCTGCCGTCTGTCGGGCCGACAGGTACGTCGCGACGATCTCGCGCTCCTCGCCTTGCCGCGCGACGGGATCGTGAATCGCATAGCCCGAGCCTTCGAGCACCCGCTCGACGAGATCGGCGTACTGGCTCACGGCGGCATCCGGGTCGTCGGCGTCCTCCGCCTCGATCGACGCCCACTGGCTCTCCCAGGAGTAGAGGTCGGCGCCGGGGTTCGAGCCCTCGTTCCAGTCGACGGTGCTCACGGGCGGCAGGTTCCCCGTCAAGCGCCTCCGTAACCCCTTTCCTCGCGCAAGGCGATCCGGGAACCGAGTCGCATCGCCCAGAACGTGCGCAGGTCGGCTCGGAGCGGCTCAGGTCCACGGCGGCCGCGACGCGAGGGTCTGGTTTGCGGGCGAGGCTGCAGGGGCATTCGCTGTCGCGGGCGGACCCCGCCGCGAGAGATACCCGGTCTTCTGGCGACTCGACGACCGGCGGGGTCCGACGCCGATCGGGTTTCGCGATGGCGCGTACCGGGCACCGTCGGTCGGGCACGAGAAAGGCGTGGGATGAGCGAGCAGGTCCGGACGGGGCATGCGACCTAGTCGGTACCGGGGCGCCGGCCTCCTCGCAGTCGTGGTGTGCGCGGGCTGCGGCGGGTCGGACCAGTCCACACTCGACCCCGCGAGTCGCGCCAGCTCGAAGATCGCCACGCTGTGGTGGATCATGTTCGCGGCGGGCGTCGTGGTCGTGTCCGTCGTCTCGCTGCTCGTTCTCCTCGTCCTCCTGCGCCGTCGCGAGAAGGGCGTCGGCCGCTGGATGCCCGGCACCGCGTTCGTGGCCGTCCTCGGGTTCGGGATCCCTCTCGCCGTCCTCGTCGGGCTCTTTGCGCTGACCCTCTCGACGATCCCGGCGACGAGCCCGGCGCGCGCGACGACCTCGGCGCCGAACGCGCTGACGGTCGACGTGACGGGCCGCCAGTGGTTCTGGGACGTCGAGTACCCGGCGGCGGGCGTTCGAACCGCCAACGAGATCCACATCCCGGTCGGCGAGCCCGTCGAGCTGCGCGCGCGGACCGCCGACGTGATCCACAGCGTCTGGATCCCGCGGCTCAACCGGAAGATCGACATGATCCCCGGCCGTACGAACACGCTGACGCTCGAGGCGAATCGAGCCGGCGACTTCCGCGGCCAGTGCGCCGAGTTCTGCGGGCTGCAGCACGCGCACATGGCGTTCTGGGTCGTCGCCGAGCCGAGGGCGCGCTTCGAGCGCTGGCTGGCCGCACAGGCGAGGCCGGCCCACGTGCCAAGCCCGGGAAGCGAGACGAGGGGCCAGCAGGTGCTCCTCGGCTCGGCCTGCGTCTACTGCCACCGCATCGCGGGCACGAACGCGACCGGGGAGGTCGGCCCCGACCTCACGCACGTCGCGAGCCGCAGGACACTGGCGGCCGCGACCATCCCGAACACCCGCGGGTACCTCGCGGGCTGGATCCTCGATCCGCAGCACGTGAAGCCCGGCAACAAGATGCCCGCGACCGATCTCGACGGCGGGCAGCTGCAAGACCTCCTCGACTACCTGGAGAGCCTGCGGTGACGGTCGCCGAGCTGGAGCGCGTCGAGCAACTCGAGCGGTCGTGGGCCGAGGCGCCTGGATTCCTCTCCTGGCTGACGACCGTCGACCACAAGCGGATCGGCGTTCGCTACCTCGTGACGGCCTTCGTGTTCTTCCTGATCGGAGGGGCCGAAGCTGCGCTGATGCGCGCGCAGCTCGCGCGCCCCGACTCCGATCTCGTGTCGCCCGGCACCTACGACCAGCTCTTCTCGATGCATGGCGTCACGATGATCTTCCTCTTCGCGACGCCGATGCTGTTCGGCTTCGGGAACTACCTCGTGCCGCTACAGATCGGAGCCCGGGACATGGCGTTCCCGCGGCTGAACGCGCTGTCGTACTGGGTGTTCGTCGGAGCCGGCGTGTTCCTGTACTCGGGGCTCGCACTCGGGAACGCTCCGAACGCCGGCTGGTTCAACTACGTCCCGCTCTCCGAGTCGTCCTTCTCGAGCGGCCCGAACATCGACTTCTACGGGCTCGGCCTCATGTTCCTCGGCATCGCGACGACCGCCGGCGCGGTGAACTTCATCGTCACGATCCTGAAGCTGCGGGCACCCGGGATGTCGATCGACCGCATCCCGATCTTCTGCTGGGCCCTCCTCGCAACGTCCTTCTCCGTCGTCTTCGCGATCCCGTCGCTCACGGCCGCATGCGGGATGCTCGAGCTCGAGCGGCTCTACGGCTTCCACTTCTTCGACGTCTCCGGAGGCGGCCAGCCGCTCCTCTGGCAGCACCTCTTCTGGATCTTCGGCCACCCCGACGTCTACATCATCTTCCTGCCGGCTGTTGGGATCGTCGGCTCGATCGTGCCCGTCTTCTCCCGGCGGTCGCTCGTCGCCTATCCGTGGGTCGTCCTCTCGACGGTCCTCATCGGGATGCTCGGATTCGGCGTCTGGGTGCACCACATGTTCGCCGTCGGGCTGCCGCAGGTCTCTCTCGCGTTCATCGCGGCCGCGAGCATGACGATCGCGATCCCGAGCGGAATCCAGGTGTTCGCCTGGCTCGCGACGATGCTCGGCGGCACACCGTTCGTCACGACGTCCTTCCTCTACGTCCTCGGTTTCCTCGTCGTCTTCGTGATCGGCGGCATCACGGGCGTGATGTTCGCCTCCGTCCCCTTCGACCAGCAGACGACCGACTCGTACTTCGTCGTCGCGCACTTCCACTACGTGCTCGTGGGCGGCGCCGTGTTCCCGATGATCGCCGGGCTCTACTACTGGTTTCCGAAGATCACGGGCCGGCTGCTCGACGAGCGCATCGGGAAGGCGAGCTTCTGGCTCGTGTTCGTCGGCTTCAACGTCACGTTCTTCCCCATGCACATCGCGGGCCTGCTCGGGATGCCGCGGCGCGTCTACACGTACCCGTCCGACATGGGCTGGGGGATCTACAACCTCATCTCGTCCCTCGGCGCTGTCGTGCTGACGCTCGGCGTCCTCGCCGTGGGGGTCAACGTCGTGCTCACACTCGTGCGCGGTCGCGGGGCCGGGTCGGATCCCTGGGGCGGCAACACGCTCGAGTGGACCGTGCCCTCGCCGCCGCCGCCGTACAACTTCGCGGTCATCCCGGTCGTGACGGGCCGCGACCCGGCCTGGGACGCGGCGGCGCGCGAGCGTGACCACTCTCGACTGCAGGGCGGCGGTGAGCTCGTCCTCGCCGAGGGGCACGAGACGGTCTCGACGAGCCCGCTGGCCGGCGATCTCGAAGGGCCGATCGAGATGCCCGGCGAGTCGTGGTGGCCGCTCGCGCTCGCAACGAGCCTCGCGCTCGTGTTCGTCGGCATCATCTCGGCCCTCCATCCCGTGACGATCGCGGGGTGCCTCCTCGTCGCGGTGAGCATCGTGGGTTGGAACTGGCCGCGGAGGCCAGCCGAATGACGGCGGTGACGTACACCGAGGCATCCGCAGCCTCGCGGTCCCCGGCCTGGTGGGGGACGCTGCTGTTGATCGCGACCGAGGCGACGCTGTTCGCACTCCTCCTCGTCTCGTACTTCTACGAGCGCTTCGAAGCGGTGGGGCCATGGCCGCCGGACGGGACCGCGGAGCCGAAGCTCCTCGTGCCCGCGGTCATGACGGCGCTCCTGATGGCCAGCAGCGTCCCGGCCTACCTCGCGGACAGCAGCATTCGCCGTGGCGAGGTCGATCGACTGCGCGTGTATCTGGCGTCCACGCTCGTCCTGGGTGCGGCGTTCCTCGGGCTCCAGGCTTGGGAGTACTCCGACGAGCTGGACGTGCTCCGGCCGCAGACGGACGCGTACGGCTCGCTCTTCTACACCGTCACCGGGCTGCACGGCGCCCACGTGATCGTGGGCCTCTTCCTCCTGGGTTGGGTGCTCGCGTGGGCGCTGCGCGGGCGCTACGGGGCCGACCGTCATCTCGCGGTCGAGATCTCGTCGCTCTACTGGCACTTCGTCCACGTCGTGTGGCTCTTCGTCTTCCTGTCCCTCTACCTGTCCCCACGGTTGTGAGCGGCCCGCGCTCGCTGCTCCTCTGGACGGGTCTCGTCGCCGCACCGCTCGCCTGGCTCGCCCAGCTCTTCGTCGGCTACGAGGCCGTCGAGGGCGGATGCGCGCCGGGCGGTGGCTCCGGAGACGTCTTCGGGGCGGCAGCCGACTCGGCGGCGGTCGTCGTCACCGTCGTCGCGTGCATCGTCGCGCTCGCGGGGACAGCCGCTGCGGTGGCAACGTGGAGCGCGAGGGACGAGCAGCCCGAGTACGCACGTTTCCTCGGCTTCGCCGGCGTCCTCGGCAGCGTCGTCCTGCTGGTCACGATCCTGCTCGCCGGCGCGGGCATCCTTGCACTCGACCCGTGCGGCCAGTCGTGAAAGCGGGCCTCCTCCTTCTGGTGATCCTCACGGCCGCCGGCTGTGGAGGCGGTGTCTCGGCCGTGGCCGTGCCGAACGGCCACGCCGACCGGGCACCGGCTCTGATCCGTGCGTACGGGTGCGGCTCGTGCCACACCATCTCGGGGGTCGACGGCGCGGACGGTCGGATCGGGCCGCGCCTCTCCGGGCTCGCGGGCAAGGAGAACATCGCCGGCCGGCTCGACAACACGCCGGACAACCTCGTGCGCTGGATCACCGAGCCGCAGCAGGTCGACCCGGGGAATCTCATGCCGGATCTCGGAGTCAGCGACGAGGCGGCGCGCGACATCGCCGCCTACCTCTACGAGCACTAGGAGCGACATGGACGAGAACACCGAGAAGAGCACGCGGCTGTCACGAAAGCGTTTCCTCGGCCGGGCCGGAGCGGCCACGCTCACGCTCGGGCTCGCAGCGTGCGGAGGTGCGACGAGCAACAACGGCGCGGAGTCGGCAGCGGACATCGACGCGAAGGCGTTCGGGCCGCTGCCTCCGGAGCAGCCGCTTCTCTGCACGGTCGACCGCTTCTTCACGGACGACGAGCGACTGAGCGTGACGGCGTTCGTCGGCCGCCTCATCCCGGGGTCGGCAGAGGACCCCGGCGCGGTCGAGGCATGCGTGCCCGCGTACATCGACAACAAGCTCGCGCAGTTCGCCTCCTTCGCGACGCCGACGTACTTCCGGGCGCCGTTCGCGAAGCCGACCACCGGCCGCATCCCGGCGAACCAGCGCTCGGACGACACGCTCCTCGTCTCGAAGGACCAGGCCTACCGGTATGGGTTCCAGTCGAGCCAGACACCGCAGGACTCCTACCGGGCTGGCCTCGCTCAGCTCGACCGCTACACGCGCAAGCGCTACGGCCTCGCCTTCTCCGCGCTGACGGGCGCGCAGCAGGACGCGGTGATCACGCTGCTCGAGTCGAACGACCCCGAAGCGCCGCAGGCGACGCGCAACCAGCCCCAGGTGAAGGCGATCGGGAAGGTCTTCGTGAAGCCGAGCGCGTTCGGCTTCTTCTCGATGCTCCGCAACGACACGAACGAGGGCATGTTCGCCGACCCGATGTACGGCGGGAACAAGGATTTCGCAGGCTGGAAGCTCGTCGGCTATCCGGGGGCGCAGCGCGCCTGGACGCCCGACGAGGTTCGCACGGCGCCGCGGCCGCGCCGTGTCCAGGGCCTGCAGCAACTGGCGCCGATGAACCCCGGACACCCCGCTCACGGCGCGATCCTGCCGATCGCGGGGAGCGAGAGGAGCTGAGATGGCAAAGACGCACCCGAAGGTCGACGTCGTCACGATCGGGGCAGGCTGGACCGCGACGATCCTCGCCTCGCGGCTGTGCGCGGCGGGGCACGACATGGTCTCCATCGAGCAGGGCCCCGCAGCGTCGACGTGGCCGCAGTTCTCGCACGACCACGACAGCCTTCGCTTCTCGGGTCGCTACGCGCTCATGGTGGACCTCGCACGCGAGTCGTGGACCTGGCGGCCCGACGGGCGCGCGGCCGCGCTGCCGATGCGCCAGTACGGGTCCTTCAACCCGGGCGAGGGGGTCGGCGGCGCGGCGGTCCACTGGTCCGCCCAGCTCTGGCGCTACCTCGAGACCGACTTCCGGTACCGCTCCCACGTCGTCGAGCGGTACGGCGAGAGCAAGCTGCCTCCGGGCGCGACGGTGCAGGACTGGCCGGTGAGCTACGACGAGCTCGAGCCGTACTACGACGCCTTCGAGTGGGACGTCGGCGCCTCGGGCAAGGCGGGCAACATCCAGGGGAAGATCCAGCCGGGCGGCAATCCGTTCGAGGCGCCCAGGAGTCGCGAGTACCGACACCCCGCGCTCGAGGTCACGCCTCACGGTGCTCGCTTCGCGCAGGCGTGCGAGCGCCTCGGCCTGCATCCCTTCACGCAGCCGGCAGGCATCGCGTCACGGGCCTTCACGGATCCGTACGGCAACTTCCACTCGAGCTGTCTCTACTGCGGTTTCTGCACGCGGTTCGGCTGCGAGGTGGACGCGAAGGCGAGCCCTGTCAACGTCCATCTCCCGCCTGCGCTCGCCACCGGCAAGTACGAGATTCGGACCGGCTGCAAGGTGCTGCGCATCGAGGTCGGGAGCGACGGGAGGGCGACGGGAATCACCTACGTCGACGCGTCGGGCGACGAGCACTTCCAGCCGGCCGAGCTCGTGGTGGCATCGGCGTTCACGCTCGAGAACTCGCGCATGCTGCTCCTGTCGCGATCCAAGACACACCCGAACGGCATCGGAAACGATCGCGGGCAGGTCGGCCGCAACTACACGTACCAGATCTACCCGCAGACGGTGATCGGTGTGTGGGAGGGCGAGAACCTCAACATGTACATGGGCAACACCTGCACGATCAAGATCGTCTACGACTTCAACGGAGACGTCTTCGACCACTCCGACCTCGACTTCATCGGAGGGATGCAGCTCTTCTCGGAGCCCTGCGAGCGCGAGCCGTTCAACTCCGTCACGCCGCTCCAGACGAAGGACGGCTCCACCTGGGGCGCAGGCTGGAAGGAGGAGCTCCGCAAGAACTGGGACTCCTACGCGGGCATCAACACCGAGGGCGAGAGCATCGCCTACGAGCAGAACCTCGTGGATCTCGACCCGAACTACCGCGACCGCTGGGGCCAGCCGCTTCTGCGGATCACGTTCGACTGGACCGAGAACGAGCAGAACATGTGGAGGTTCATGTACGCGCGCTCGCTGGAGATCATGCGCGCGATGAGCCCGACGCGGATCGTCTCGACGACCCCCGAGCTCGGCGGCTACCGCATCGACAAGTACCAGTCGACCCACCCGACGGGCGGCTGCATCATGGGCCGCGACCCGGGCGACTCCGTGACGAACGCGTACGGGCAGGTCTGGGACACGCCGAACGTGTTCGTCACGGGCGCCGCCCTCTTCCCCCAGAATCCCGGCGCCAATCCGACCGGCACCGTCGCGGCGCTCGCATACCGCACCTCGGAGGCGATCAGGGATCGCTACTTCGACGACCCAGGCGAGCTTCTGACCTGACCCGGCGCGAACACGCGCGGAACGCCGCTACCGACGCGGCTTGACACGCTCCGCGCACCACGTAGCCTTCCCCGCCATGGCGCGGCCCGTCACGCTCTTCACCGGTCAGTGGGCCGACCTGCCGGTCGCCGGTCTCGCCGCGAGCTGCGGCGAGTGGGGATTCGACGGGCTCGAGCTCGCGTGCTGGGGCGACCACTTCGAGGTCGACAAGGCGCTTTCGGACGACGCGTACTGCCGCGAGAAGCGAGAGCTCCTCGAACGTCACGGGCTCGGCTGCTGGGCGCTCGGAGCGCACCTGGTGGGGCAGGCCGTCTGCGATCGCATCGACGCGCGGCACCAGGCGATCCTGCCGCCCGAGGTCTGGGGGGACGGCGAGGAGAACGGCGTGCGGCAGCGCGCTGCGGAGCGCATGAAGGACACGGCACGCGCCGCGGCCCGGTTCGGCGTGACCCAGGTGAACGGCTTCACGGGCTCGTCGATCTGGCATCTCCTGTACTCGTTCCCGCCGAACGACTTCGCCGCGATCGACCGGGCGTACGAGGAGTTCGCCGAAGCCTGGTCGCCGATTCTCGACGTGTTCGACGCCGAAGGCGTCCGCTTCGGCCTGGAGGTGCATCCCACGGAGATCGCGTACGACTTCGTGACGACTCGGAAGACGCTCGACGCCATCGACCGGCGGGCCGCGTTCGGGATCAACCTCGACCCGTCCCACTTCGCGCACCAGCACCTGGACACGGCCCAATTCGCCCTCGAATTCGCTGACCGCATCTACCACGTGCACGTCAAGGACTCGAAGAAGCGACTCGACGGCCGCCGCTCCATCCTCGCCTCGCACCTGAACTTCGGCGAGGAGAGTCGGGGCTGGGACTTCGTCTCGCCCGGTCACGGCGACGTCGACTTCGAAGCGCTCTTCCGCGCGCTGAACCGGATCGGCTACGCGGGCCCGCTGTCCATCGAGTGGGAGGACAGCGGGATGGACCGCGAGTACGGTGCACAGGACGCGCTCGCGTTCGTGCGCCGGACCGACTTTCCCGCGTCGGGCGTCGCCTTCGACGCAGCGATGCAGCGCGATACCTAGAGACCGCTCAGGTCGCGGGCCGGTCGTGCCGAAAAGAAGGGCATGCCCAAGTGGTCGATCCGGAACCTCTGGAGCAGGCACTCCGAGCGGAAGACACTGAACCCGGAGATGCGCACCATGCTGACGAGCCTCGAGGGCGTCTACGACCCGAAAGCCCCGGTCGGCGTGGACGAGAACGAGCGCGAGCAGCAGGACGAAGCGCCCGAGCGCGCCGCGAGCTAGAGGCTCCGCTCCGCCGCAACGTCAACCGCGGCTTTGAGGCCGTAGTAGCGCTGCCGGGCCTCGTCGAGCGTGTCGCCGATCGCGGTCACGCCGATCCTGCCGGCAACCGCAATCGCACTGACGAGGTGCAGCACGACGCCGACCTCCCGCCCGCCGTCCCAGCCGAGGCCTGCGTCCTCGACCACGTCGAAGAGGTCATCGGGTGTGAGTGACCGGTAGGCCGGCGAGTCCAGATGATCGGTCGCGGCGTAGTGCTTGAGGTTGCCGTTGCGACTGCGCCATTCGCCGGCGAGCGCGTCGTAGACGCCGTCCGTCAGCGTCGTCAGGGCGAAGTGCGGATGCGTCGTGCCTCCGCAGCGGAGGTTGATCTCGAGCGCCGAGGGCTCCCAGGCTCCGTCTCGCTCGACGGCGACGAAGTCCACGGCCGCGCGGCCGATCACGCCCTCACGGGCCAGCCGGCGACCGACCTTCAACGCCTCGGCTGCGATTCTCGGCGCGTAGCCCGGGTCTGCCGGAAAGTGACAGCCGAAGTACGTGAGGCCGTTCGCGCCTCCGAGCACCTGATCGTGGGTGGACATGATGTCGACCTGCCCCGCCGGGCTCATCCGCAGTTGCACGCTCGGGCTGCGGACCACCTCGCCCTCGATCCGCTCCTCGACGATGCCACCCTGTGCGTCGAGCGTCTCGAGGTAGTGCTCGACGTCGATCTCCTCGTCCTCCAGCACGACGGACTCGCGAAGGCCGCGTTCGGCAGCCTCGAGATCGATGAGCGCGTTCCCGAGGCCGCTGACGCCGAGGTCGAGCTTGAGCACAGCCGTTTGCGCGTGCGGGCTCCGCGCCCGCAGTTCCGCCAGCGCCTCCACGAGGTCGTCGCTCCCCGAGACGTCGAGGCCGATCGGATGCGGGACGTCCTCTTCCGCGAAGACGCGCCTGGAGCCGGTCTTGGAGCCGAGCCAGTTCAGGGCGGGGTCGCTTCCGTAGATCGGGAGCTGAAGCGCCTCCGCGAGCGCGACCTCGTCCGAGGTCATGCAGAACGGGATGATCAGCGCCATCTCCGGCTCTCCCGTGAGACGGCGGATGCGCTCGAGGACGCCGGGCCGCTGAAGCAGCTTGCGCGTCAGCGGCTCGTTGCGGCCGTCGACGAGCGAGACCGCCTCGAAGCGGCCGCGCGCCTCGGGCGTGTCGAGCTCCGGAACGAGGGAGAAGAAGTAGTCCACCACGCGCGGGTGGATGGGCTGCGACGTCACGTAGATCACGCGCGACCGCGGCGCGCGAAGCAGGCTGAGGACGAGGCACAGGAAGCGCTCCTCGTATGCGGGAAACACGGGGATGAGCTGATCCGGGACGTCGAGGCTGATCGAGTGCACGACGACGACCGTGCGCTCCACATCCCCGATGCTCCTGAGCGTGACGTTCGGCCAGATACTGCGGAACTGCGCCTGGAGCTCGGCGAAGGACTGGCCCGCCATGCGCGGACGCTACTCCTCGATCGGCTCGGTTGCTAGCGTTGCGCCGTGGCGCAGGCACTCGCCGGACGTGTGATCGCCGTCGCCGGAGGCGCCGGCAACCTCGGCCCGACCGTCGTCCGGCGGCTCGTCGAGGCCGGAGCGGTCGCGTGCGTGTCGGGGCGCGACGAGGCATCGCTCGCCGAGCTCGCGTCGGAGATCCCGGGGATCGAGACGGATTCCGTCGACCTCCTCGATCCGGCTGCGACGAACCGCTGGGCGACGGAGCTCGCAGGCCGTCACGACGGTCGAGTCGACGGGCTTGCGCATCTCGTCGGCGGGTGGCGCGGCGGCCCGCCGATCGAGGAGGCTCCGCTCGAAGACTGGGATTTCCTGAGCGGGTTGCTCGTCCGCACGCTCCAGCATGCGACGCAGGCGTTCGCGACGAAGCTGATCGAGAGCGGGCGCGGCCGATTCGTGCTCGTCTCGGCGGGGCAGGCGCAGGCGCCGACGCATCCCAACGCGTCCTATGCCGCCGCGAAGGCGGCCTCCGAGACGTGGACGCTCGCGCTCGCCGACCGCTTCAAGGGGACCGGCGCGACGGCGAACATCGTCGTCGTGGGAGCGATCCTCACCCCGGCCATGCGCGCCGAGAGTCCGGACAAGGACTTCTCGACCTTCACGCCCGCCGAGGAGATCGCCGAAGCGATCGCCTATCTCTGCTCGGACGACGCGGCGTCCATGAACGGCCAGCGTCTCACGCTGCGCGGCGCGTACTGAGCACGGCGCGCGCGCGGCTCTCCGCGCGGAGGTGGAGTGCCACGAGCAGAGCGAGACACGCGAGGACGAGCCAGAGGTAGAGGGCCGGTACGCCCGCGACGAGGCAGATCCCGAGCACGAGGAGCTGTGTCGAGAGGCCGAGGTTCGCGACCACGGTGACCGCAACGCGGTCGATGTACGCCAGGCGCGCGTCGTCGGCGAGTCCCGGGTCGGCCCCGCCCGCGACGATGCGCCCGAGCCGTCGCCGCGAGAGGGCGCGGATCGCACGATCCAGCTGCCCGAACGTCACTCCGTAGATCCACTCGAGTGCACGCTCGAGCGTGCCTCCGGAGCGCGTCGCCGACGGAACGGTGAGCCCGCGCTCCTCGCGATAGAGCCCGGTGAGGTTGTAGTCCACGGCAAGGACGAGCACGAGTGCGGCGAACGAGAGAGCGGCAAGCAGGGGCTCTCCCGTCACGTGCCCGAGCGCTGCGAACAGCGCGGCGTTCACGACGAGGTCCGCCTCAGTGTCGAGGTAACGCCCGACCAGGGTCACGCGGCCCGTCATCCGGGCCAGCCGGCCGTCCGTGTTGTCGAGCAACGTCTTCAGCTGCAGGAGCACCGCCGCCGCCACGAGCTCGCCGCGCGCGAGCGCGAAGGCCGCGACGAGGCCGGTGAGCGCGTTCGCGAGCACGACGGCCGGTGCGGCGACGCCGGCCCGCGCGAGAGCCCTGGCCAACAGCGTCGCCGGCGGACGGAAGACGACCTCGAGGACGACCTCACGGCCTGCACGCCGTGCGTCGTCGAGCCGGCGCGCCTCCGCGGCGTCGTCCTCGGTCACGACGGTCACTGCAATCGATCGTAGATACTTGCCACATGGCTGCTTCGGATTGGGCCGAGATCGACGGAGCGCTCCAGCGGACGTTCCAGCTCGAGAGCTTCCCGGCGGCGCTCGACTTCGTGAACCGGGTGGGGGCGCTCGCAGAGGCCGAGGATCATCATCCGGACATCGCGATCAGCTATCGCGACGTCACCCTGCGCTGGTGGACGCACACGGCAGGCGGCGTCACCGACCGCGACCGCGAGCTCGCGGCGAAGACGGACGAGCTTCGCTAGTCCGCAGGTCGCGTCTTGACGACGACGACCGGGCACGAGGCGTGCGCGACGACGTGCCGGCTCACCGACCCGAGGATCGCCGCCTTGAAGCCCGAGCGGCCATGGGAGCCGACGACGAGGAGCTCCGCGTCGGCGCTCTCGGCGACGAGCACGTCACCGGCATCTCCCTCGGCGAGCTTCCGCTCGACCTCGACGCCCTGCTCGCCGCCGAGCACCTCGTCGACGGCCGCGTCGAGCGCGGCCCGTGCCGCATCCTTCTCGGCGTCGAGCTGGCCCGGCAGGTCGCCGACGGGCACTGCGAGCATCCCCGGGTCTCCGATCGGTTGCGGCGGGATGAACGACCACGCATAGACGGCGACGAGCGACGTGGAGCGCAGCCGCGCCTCCTCGGCCGCCCAGCGAATGGCGTCGCGCGAGGCCTCCGAGCCGTCGACACCGACCACGATCGCTCCCGACATGTCTGTCAGGCTACAAGGAGAGCGTTCGTGGGACCGTGTGACGTGCTCCGGAGAGGTGGCTGACCGCGTTGGCGCGCGTGATGATCTACGACGTCGGCCCGCGGGACGGCCTGCAGAACGAGCCCGACGTGCTCGACGTCGAGACTCGGGTGGAGCTCGTCAAGAGGCTCGCGGATGCGGGTCTGCCCGGCGTGGAGGTCGCGAGCTTCGTCGACCCGCGCCGGGTTCCGCAGATGGCCGGCGCGGAAGAGGTCGTCGAGCAGCTCGGGTCATGCCCGGGACCTGTGCGCGCGGGGCTCGCGCTGAACGAACGCGGCTACGACCGCCTCCTTGCGACCGGGCTCGACGAGGTGCGGTTCTCGTTCGGCGTCACGGAGTCGTTCAACCAGCGCAATCAGAGCGCGACCGTCGAGGAGTCCGCCGCGACCGCACGTCGCATCGCAGCACGCGCCCGCGGCGACGGGGTGCGCTGCACCGTGACGCTCGGCGTGGCCTTCGGCTGCCCGTTCGAGGGCGAGGTCGATCCGGACCGCGTCCTCGAGATCGCGACGAAGGTGGCCGAGGTCGAGCCGGATGTCGTCGTTCTCGCCGACACGATCGGCGTCGCGTCGCCCGCAGCCGTGCGCTCGCTGACACGGCGCGTCCTCGAGCTCGGGCGGCCCGTCGGCGGCCACTTCCACAACACGCGAAACGGCGGGTACGCGAATGCACTCGCTGCGCTCGAGACTGGCGCGACGGTGCTCGACGCGTCCGTCGGCGGTCTCGGCGGCTGCCCGTTCGCGCCGAGGGCGACGGGCAACATCGCGACCGAGGACCTCGTCTACCTTCTCGAGCGCGAGGGCGTCGAGACGGGCGTCGACCTCGGCCAAGTCATCGAGACGACCCGCTGGCTCGCCGAGCTCCTGGGCCGGCAGCTCGAGGGGCAGCTCTACCGCGCAGGGGCCTTCCCGCCCGTCTAGCAGCGGGCCGGGACGATCGTCCCGCGCACCTCGGCGAGCTCGATCTCGCCGGCGAGCCCGCGCAGGACGACCTCGTCTCCGTCCTCGAGGAAGGTCCGCGTCGCGCCGTCGGCGAGCTCGACGGGCTCGGCGCCGTTGCGGGTGAGCTCGATGAGGGAGCCCTCGCTTCCACGTGTCGGCCCCGAGATCGTCCCAGACGCGAAGAGGTCGCCAGTGGCGATCGACGCGCCGTTCACCGTCGAGTGGGCCAGCTGCTGAGGCATCGTCCAGTACAGTCCGCGCGCGGTCGTCCGCGAGACGACTGTTCCGTCGACATCGACCTCGAGGTCGATGTCGAGCCCCTGCTTCCCCTCGACGCGCAGGTACGGGAGCGGGGGCGGCTCCTGCACCGGCGCCTCGACGAAGCGGCTCTCGAGAAGGGCGAGCGGGGTCACCCACGCGCCGATCGAGGTGGCGAACGACTTCCCGAGGAAGGGGCCGAGTGGCTGGTACTCCCACGCCTGGATGTCGCGCGCGCTCCAGTCGTTCACGAGCACCACGCCGAACACGTGGTCGCGGAAGCGCGACGCGGGAACGGGCGAGCCGAGATCGCTGCCGACGCCGACGACGAAGCCGAGCTCGAGCTCGATGTCCAGCCGCACACTCGGCCCGAAGCGCGGGTCCTCGTCGGCCGGGGCTTTCGCCTGCCCGCACGGGCGCACGATGGGAGTGCCACTGACGACGACGGTGCCGGCACGTCCGTGGTAGCCGACGGGCAAGCGGCGCCAGTTCGGCAGGAGCGGCTCCGAGTCGGGACGGAACATGCGCCCGAGATTCGTCGCATGCTCGAGAGAGGAGTAGAAGTCGACGTAGTCGCGGACGTCGAACGGCAAGCGTGCGTCGACGTCGGCGATCGGCACGAGCTCGGCCCCGGCGTCGACGAGACCCGCGATCCGCTCGAGCGCACTCTCCCACGCTGAGCGCCCGCGAACGAGGAACGGGTTGAGGGTCGGCGCCTCGAAGGCATCGCCCATCCCCTGTGCGGCGAGATCGAGAACACCGTCGCCGATCCTGAACCCGACGCGCGGCGCCGAGCCGCCCACCGAGAACGCACCGAAGCCGACCACACCCTTCATGCAGGAAGCATCCCGAGCGCCTCGAGCTCGTCGACGGGCTCGAAGAAGCTGCAGCTCCCGACGGAACGGAGCAGACCGGCACGGACGCGCGCGATCTCCTCGACGGATGCCGCGCGGCCTCTCCACCGGAAGCCCGAGCCGTCGAGAGCGAACGCCGCCGCGTCGCTCTCCGCGAGCACCTCGTCCTCGTCACCGGCGAACACCGTGGCCGCGAGCACGTTGAGGAGACCGTGCTCGCCGTTCGAGCGGACCGCGTGGTGCAGCCCGGCCGTCGCCTTGAACGCAAGCCCGCGCTCACGACATGCGCGGATGAAACGCGCCAGGTCGTCCGCGCTCGGGAGGCTCGTGCCGCCGCAGCGCACCTTCGCGCCGAGCCCGAGCCCGGCGAGCCGGTCCAGCCGCGGCTCGAGGTCGTCGTCGAGCGCCACTTCCACGTAGATCTCGGGCGCGAGGCCAGTGAGCTCCGCCAGGTCGTCGCGGTAGCGCGCTTCGACCGCCTCCACCGACGCGCCCGCCGGGAGCGTGACGTCGAGGACGGCGCTGACGGCGCGCCCGTTCGAGCTCAACTCCTCGAGCCGCGAGGCGGGCCACACGAGGCGCGCAAGGATCCACGAACGCTCATCCACGACAGCGCGCCCGTCCTCGGCCAGCGCGGCCGCCGTCCCGAGCGCGGCCGGCGGAAACGTCGGTGCGTGGTCGATGAGACCGCGAAGGAGCGCCCGCCGCGCATCATGCGTTTCCATGCGGGTGATCTTCGCAGAGCCCGCTCAAGCGGAGTTCGCGGAGATCCGATGACGTCGGAGGCGGCATGTCCGACCCTGCTCCCATCGATCCGGCCCCTCGGCCACAGATCAGTCTCGTCTCCAGCGGCTCGGCCGAGCCGTATCGCCGGCTGGCCGAGATCTTCCACGACGTGCTCTCCGAGCAGAGCCTCGGCGCGCTCCTCGAGCGGATCGCCGACACGCTCGCCGAGCTGATCCCCTACGAGGACGTCCACATCTACGAGGCGGACGAGGCGAAGCGCGAGTTGCGCGCCGTCCTCGCTCGCGGCGACTGGGCGGACGAGGTGATGAGCGAGTCGTTCTCGTTCGGCGAGGGCATCACCGGCTGGGCCGTCGACCATCGCGAGGCGGTCCTCGCGAACCAAGCGCACCTCGACCCGCGCGTCCGCTTCGTCCCTGGCACGCCGATCGAGCCCGAGGCGCTCATCGCCGTCCCGCTCGTCACGCGTGGACAGCTGAAGGGAACGCTCAACATCTACCGGGTCGGCGAGGACGCCGCGTTCTCGGACGAGGAGTTCCTCCTCGCGAAGCGGTTCGGCGACGCCGCTGCGCTCGCGATCGACAACGCGCACATTCGCGCTCGCCTCGAGCACCAGGCCGAGACGGACGCGCTGACCGGTCTCTACAACCACCGCGCGTTCCACGACCGGCTGCGGCAGGAGCTGCTGCGCGCCTCGGCCGCGCACGAGAACGTCTCGGTCGTGATGCTCGACCTCGACGACTTCAAGAAGGTCAACGACGTGTACGGGCACGGAATCGGCGATCAGCTCCTCCAGCAGGTCGCAGACGTGCTCCGGAAGACCGTCCGCGCGACCGACGTCGTGTGCCGGGTCGGCGGCGAGGAGTTCGCGGTGATCATGCCGTCCGGGGACATGCGCAGCTCGACGGCGCTCGCCGAGCGGATCGGAGACGAGCTCGCGAAGCTCGAAGCGGACGCCGTGGGCAAGCTCAGCGTCTCGACGGGAATCGCGATCGGCCCCGTGAACGCGGCCAACCCGCGCGAGCTGGTCGCGTGTGCCGAGGCCGCGATGATGACCGCGAAGACACGCGGCAAGGGTCTCATCGTCCCCTTCGACGAGAGCGCGCGCGAACGCCCCGCCGAGCAGCAGGTCCGCCGGGACGACGTGCGCTCGATCGCGCATCTCAAGATGCTGCAGAGCCTGTCCGGAAAGCTCTCGCGCCTCAACGATGTCAACCAGATCGGGCTGACCATCGCCGACGAGCTCCGGCTCCTCATCGACTACCACAACTGCCGTGTCTTCCTGCGCGACGAGGACGACCTCGTGCCCGTCGCGTTCCGCGGAGATCTCATCGTCGACGCCCCCGGCGACCCGGTCGCCCTGCTTCCCACCCAGGTCGGGCGCGGAATCACGGGGCGCGTCGCCGAGACGGGCCGGGCGCTCCTCGTCGCGGACGCCGCCCGGCACGAGCTCGGCGAGCAGATCGCCGGCACCGCCGAGATCGAGGAGTCGCTCCTCGTCGTCCCGCTGCGGTTCGGCCCGCGCGTGACGGGCGTGATCGTCATCTCGAAGCTGGGTCTCGACCAGTTCGACGCCGACGACCTGAGACTGCTCGAGGTCATGGCGGGGCACGCCTCCGTCGCGCTCGAGAACGCTCGGCTGTACGAGGCACAGCGGCGTGAGGCCGAGAGCGCGAAGGCACTCCTCGCGCTCTCGCGCGACCTCGCGGAAGCCTCGGGCACGGTGCAGGTCGCGGAACGCGTCGCGGCCGGCGCAGCGGGCATCCTGGACAGCCCGAACACGTCGGTCTGGCTGCAGGACGCGGGTGACGGGGGCCTCGAGCGCCTCGCGCGCTTCCCCGCCGTCGACGAGGCCGACGAGTCGCTCCGGATCGCCGTGGAACGCCTCGGGCCGTGGCTCGGCCGCACCGAGCCCTACATCGTCGACGGGCCGGACTACGCGACCATCGCCGCGGCGCCGCAAGGCACCGACGGCCGGTTCGTCATCGGGCCCTTCGTCGTCGAAGGACGCTGGGGAGTGGTGGCGGCAGCGGTGCCGCGCAAGACGGTGCACGACGACCGCGACCTGGAGCTCCTCGGAAGCATCGCACGCCATGCGCGGCTCGCTCTGCAGACGGCCGTGAGCTACGAGACGCTGGAGCGGACGTTCCTCGCAACCGTCGAGGCACTCGCCAACGCACTCGAAGCCAACGACGAGTACACCTCGTCGCACGCCCGCTGGATCACCGACCTCGCGCTCCGTGTCGGCGAGGAGCTCGACTTCACGCCGCACGAGCTGAAGCGCCTCGAGCTCGGGGCCCTCTTCCACGACATCGGGAAGATCGGGATCCCGGCCAGGATCCTCTCGAAGCCTGGGCCGCTGACAGCGGAAGAGCGCGCGATCGTGGAGAAGCACCCCGTTCTCGGCGAGCGCATCCTCGCGCCCATCGAGCAGCTCGGCGAGGTACGACTCATCGTGCGCTGCGCCCACGAGCACTTCGACGGAACGGGCTATCCCGAGCGTCTCGAGGGCGATCAGATCCCGCTCGAGTCGCGGATCGTGCTCGCCTGCGATGCCTTCCACGCGATGACGACGGACCGCCCCTACCGCAGGTCGCTCGGCGAGGACGAGGCGAAGCGACGGCTCGTCGAGGGCTCCGGCGCGCAGTTCGATCCTCGAGTGGTTCAGGCGCTGCTGCGCGTGCTGGAGGCGTAGGCGCTACGCGCCGGCGGCTTCCGCGCTACGGAGCCCGCGGAAGGCCCAGAGCCAGAAGAGCAGGCCGAGCACGATCGCGATGGCGAACGCGCCGGCGATGTGCGGCGGGTTGCCCGAGACGAAGCCGCGGCCCGTCTCGAGCAGGTACGTGATCGGGTTGACCGTCGCAACCCCGTGGATCCAGCCCTCCAGCAACTCGAGGGGGACATAGACGGGCGCGAAGAAGAGGATGAGGAACACGGGCATCTGCATGAGCGGTCCGGCCTGGATCGTCCGGAAGCGCATCGCGATCCCGCCGGCCCAGAAGAAGCCGCAGAAGTTCACGAGCGCCGCGAGCACGTACAGCCCGACGAGGTCGACCGCGCCTCCGCCGACGTTCATCCCGACCGCGAAGCCCACCACCGTGAGCAGCACCGCGACGATCAACCACCGCACGAGCGCGGCGAACGCGTAGCCGAGCACGATCCCGCTTCGGTGGGGCGCCGCGATCATGAGCCGCTTCGCGAACCCGTTCTCGAAGTCGCGCGCGACGCCGAAGCCGGTGAAGACGCCGCCGAACGCAGCCGACTGGAGAAGGACGAAGACGAACTGGAAGGCCGTGTAGCCGGGTGGGAAGTCGAACCCGGGCACCTTCGAGATCTGCGAGAGGCCTCCGGCGAACGCGGTGAAGAAGAAGAGCGGGAACGCCATCGTCGGCAGGAGGATCTGCGGGTTCGTGAGGGCGTTCTTGAGCGTCCTTCGCGAGACGCCGAGGATGACGTTCAGCGTGCTCACGTGCGCGTCATCCTCGATCGCAGGGCACCTGCGGCGAGCCACAGCGAGGCGAGGCCGAGGAGGATCACGAAGCCGAAACCGAGTGCGAGCGCTTGCCAGTCCCAGCCCGTGATGATGAGGCTGCGGACGCACTCGATCATGTACGAGACCGGGTTCAAGGTCGCCGCGATTCGGAACCAGTCGACCCCGATCAGGTTCCGCGGCGCGTTCATCGACGAGATGAAGAGGAAGACGAAGAGGACCGGGAACAGTGCCTGGATCGTCTCGCCCGAGCCGGTTCGGTACGCGAGCCACGCCCCGAGCGCGCCGAACGAGAGCGCGACGATCGCGCCGTAGACGACCAGGACGGCGATCCCCGCCGGCCCCGAGGCGAAGTGCACGCCCGCGACCAGTCCGACGGCGATGTAGAAGAGCACCTGGACGACGCCGAGGACGACGATCCCCGTGAGCTGCCCGATGAGGAGCGGCCAGTCGCGCAGCGCGGTCAACGAAAGGCGGTTGACGAACCCCGTCTGCACGTCGCGCGCGATGTCCGTGCCGGCGTTCATCGTCGAGAAGAGCGCTCCCTGGATGAACGGCACGGCGAGCGCGAAGGCGAGAAACGAATCGGTCGGGAAGCCGGGCAGGTCGGTCGAGGACTTGAGGCCGCCCGCGTTCACGAGCATCAGGAAGATCGGGAAGACGAGCGGTGGGATGATGCTCGCGGGCTGCCGTGACGTCCGCACGACCGACCTGCGCGCGATCGCGCCGACTTGCGTCACGGTGGCGCTCACCGGTGCGTGTCCGCGAGCCGCGCCGTGTCGGCCTCCTCGGCCGCTCCTTCGAGCGTGCGGCCCGTCTTTGCGAGGAAGACGTCGTCGAGGGTCGGAGCGTGCAGCTCCAGATCGGCGATGTCGACGCCGTTCGCGTCGACCGCGCGGACGATGTCGGTCAGACCGAGGCCGTCGCGCAGCCGAACCGCGACGTCTCGCGTCGAGGCGAGCGGCTCGCCGAACTGGGAGAGGAACTCGGCGATCTTCGGCCGGTCGTCGTCCGTGCGGGGAATCGCGTGGATGCTCGGCCGGCCGATCTCCGCCTTCAGCTCGGCGGGCGTGCCCTCGGCGACGATCTTGCCCTGGTCCATGATCCCGACGCGGTCCGCGAGAACGTCCGCCTCCTCCAGGTACTGCGTCGTGAGGAACACCGTCACCCCGGCCTCGCGGCGCATGAGCGCAACCTCGTTCCAGATGTCGGTCCTGCTCTGAGGGTCGAGACCGGTCGTCGGCTCGTCGAGGAAGAGGATGCGCGGGCTGTGCACGAGCGCGAGCGCGAGGTCGAGCCGGCGTTTCATGCCACCCGAGTACCCGGCGACCTTGCGATCGGCGGCATCGACGAGCCCGACGCGGTGGAGAAGCTCCTCCGCGCGTGATTCGCGCTGCGCCTTGGGGACGCTCTGCAGCGTCGCCTGCAGCCGTAGGTGGTCGCGCGCCGTGAGAAGCGGATCGAGCGCCGCCTCCTGCAACGCGACACCGATGAGCCCGCGGATCCTCGGGCCGTCCTTCACCACGTCGTAGCCGCCGACGAGCGCCGTTCCGGCCGTGGGCGGCAACAGCGTCGTGAGGACGTGCACGGTGGTCGACTTCCCGGCGCCGTTCGGGCCGAGGAAGCCGTAGATCTCTCCGGGCTCGACGGTCAGGTCGATGCCGTCGACCGCGCGCGGCCCCTTGCGGTACTCGCGGACGAGGCCCCTGACCTCGATCCCGTTGCGACGCGGCTCGTCAGCCATCGGATCACGCGGACGCTACCGGCGAGCCGGTGGGACAGGACGGGACGAGACAGCCCCTAGAGCGGCTCGAGCGGCAGCTTGGCCGCGACGACCGGCTTCCCGCCACGGCGATACGCGACGTCCACGGAGTCGTTCTGCCGGTACGTGCCCGCGACACCGACCCAGAGCGAGAGCCAGCGCCAGAAGCCGAGCCTGCCCTCCGTCTTGAGCTCCCGGTGGAAGACGAGGGTGCGCCCCTCGACGGAGTAGTCGCTTCCCTCCTCCTGGCCGATCCCGTTCACGAAGACCTCGAACGGCCGCACGACGTCCGCGGGCAAGCGGACGCGCGTTCCTCGGTACACCTCCTCCGACACGTTCATAGAATGGCAGGCGGTGCGACGCCTTCTCGTTGCAGCTGCCTGCTTCACGCTCGCCGCCGCGGTCGTCGCGCCCTCCGCGCTGGCGCAATTCGCGCCGGTGGCGCCCGAATCGCCCAACGCCGAGGGAATCCGCCGCAGCTACCTCTTCATCACGATCCTGGTCGTCGTGATCTTCGTGCTCGTCGAGAGCTGCCTGATCGCGTTCATCTGGAAGTACCGGCGTCGGAGCCGCCCCCGCTTCGAGGACGGGGCGCCGATCCACGGCGCGACCAAGCTCGAGCTCGCCTGGACGGCAGGCCCCGTGCTCGTGCTCTTCGTCATCGCGGTGTTCGTGTTCCTCGAGCTCCCCGGGATCAAGGACATCCCCGACGCGACGGCCGGTGAGCAGCAGCTCGAGATCAAGGTTTCCGGCCAGCAGTTCTCGTGGCAGTTCGAGTATCCGAACGGCGCGGTGTCGGTCGAAACGATGCGTGCTCCGGTCGGCGAGCCGATCAAACTGATCGTCACGGCGCCCGTCACCGACGTCGTCCACTCGTGGTGGATTCCGGCGCTCGGCGGCAAGATCGACGCGATCCCGGGCAATCCCAACGAGACCTGGTTCGAGGCCGACAGGGTCGGTACGTACACCGGCCAGTGCGCCGAGCTGTGCGGCCTCGAGCACGCGAAGATGCTCGCGAAGGTCCAAGTCATGCCGAGGACCGAGTTCGACGCCTGGGTCGAGCAACGCCGCAGCGAGCAGGACGCCGGGTCCGCCGAGCTCGGGAAGGAGACCTGGGAGGGGGCGTGCGCGAAGTGCCACGGCCTCGCGGGCGAGGGTGGCATCGGGCCGCGCATCGCGGGCTCGCCGACGCTCGCGAACCCGGACTCCCTCGAGAGGCTGGTACGCAACGGACGGACCGGGCCGAACGGTGTGATGCCCGCCGTCGGCGCCGAGTGGTCCGACGCGCAGGTGCAGTCCCTCGTCAGCTACCTGAAGGAGAGTCCGCCGAGTGGCAACGCGGGCTGAGTCGGTACCCGGCTGGCAGCGGGGACGGGTGACGAGCTGGCTCGTCACGACGGACCACAAGCGGATCGGGATCCTCTACATCTCGACCTCGGTCGTGTTCCTCGTGCTCGCGGGACTCATGGCGCTCGTCATGCGCACGCAGCTCGCGCAGGCGAACGAGACCCTGATCAGCGCGGAGCACTACAACGAGCTCGTCACGATCCACGGCACGTCGATGGTCTTCCTCGTCGGCGTCCCGATCCTCGCCGGGTTCGCCAACTACCTCGTGCCGCTCATGATCGGCACGCACGACATGGCGTTCCCGCGCCTGAACGCGGTGTCGTACTGGTTCTACTTCCTCGGCGGGGCCGTGCTCATGCTCAGCTTCTTCGCGAAGGGCGGCGCGGCCCAGACCGGCTGGACGGCCTATCCGCCGCTCTCGATCCAGGCTCCGGGCAACGGCCAGGACTTCTGGATCCTCTCGCTCCATCTGCTGACGGTTTCGACCGTGGCCGGAGCGGTCAACTTCCTCGTAACGATCCACAACATGCGAACGCGAGGGATGACGTGGACGAGGCTGCCGCTCTTCGTCTGGTCGGTCGAGCTGTACTCGTGGCTGATCATGGCCGTGATGCCGGTGCTGTCGGCCGGGCTGACGCTCCTGCTCCTCGACCGCGGCCTCACCATCGGGCCCTGGGAGGTGCAGACGCACTTCTTCAACCCCGACGCCGGCGGCTCGGCGCTCCTGTACCAGCACGCGTTCTGGTTCTTCGGGCACCCCGAGGTCTACGTCATCGTGCTGCCAGCCTTCGGGATCATCAGCGAGGTGCTGCCGGTCTTCGCCCGCAAGCCGATCTTCGGCTACAAGGCGATCGTCGCGTCGACGGTGGCGATCGGCTTCTTCTCGATGCTGGTCTGGGCCCACCACATGTTCACGACCGGCCTCGCGATCCCGCTACAAGCGTGGTTCATGATCGCGTCGATGGTCATCGCCGTCCCGACGGGGATGAAGATCTTCAACTGGCTGGCCACCCTCTGGCGCGGCAACGTCAGCTTCGAGACGCCCATGCTCTTCGCACTCGGGTTCCTGTCGCTCTTCGTGATCGGCGGCCTGACCGGGATCTACCTCGCCGCCTTCCCGGTCGACTGGCAGGTGCACGACAGCTACTTCGTGGTCGCCCACTTCCACTACACGCTGCTCGGGGGCGTCGTGTTCGCGATCTTCTCCGGGCTCTTCTACTGGTGGCCGAAGATGTTCGGGCGGAGGCTGAGCGAGCGCCTCGGCAAGTGGCAGTTCTGGTTCATGTTCGTCGGCTTCAACGTCGCGTTCATGCCGCAGCACTTCGCCGGGCTCGAAGGGATGCCGCGGCGGATCTACACGTACTCGAACGAGAGCTGGGAGGGCTACAACCTCGCCTCGACCATCGGCTCGTACGTCATGGCCATCGGCGTCCTCTTCTTCGCGATCAACATCCTGAAGACGCGGAGCAGCGGGCCGCGCGTCGGCAACGACCCGTGGCAGGCGGACACGCTCGAGTGGTACACCACGTCACCGCCGCCGCCGCACAACTTCGACGAGGTGCCCTACGTGACGAGTGCGCGACCCCTGTACGACCTGAGGAGGAAGCTGCGTGAGCAGCGTGGCGAGCGCGCACCCGCGTAGCGACGTTCGCGTGTCGCCCGGGGCGCTCTTCCGCGCGTCGGCCGCCGTGAGCTCGTTCGCCGTCGGGCTCGTGGTCGTCAGCGCGGGCCTCGACCTCGGGACGACGCACTGGGGCCTCGCGCTCGTCGCGCTGCCCTTCCTCGCAGGGAACGTCGTCCTCGCCCGCCTCGCCTACCCGTTCCTGCTCACCCGGACGATCGCGGCGCTCGGAACCTTCCTCGTCGCGATCGCGCTCGGCGGCATCGTCGCGTGGTCGGACGAGGCGACCTGGGCCTCGGCGTTGCACGTCGCCGCTGCAGCCGTCGCGTTCGGCGTCACGCTCGTCGTCGGCGCGGGTGTCTTCCGCGGCGCGCGTGTGCCGCTCGCCTCGGCGCGGGACTACCTCACGCTCACGAAGCCGCGCATCATGACGCTGCTCCTGCTCACGGGCGCTGCGGGCATGTTCGTCGGTGCGCAGGGCGTGCCGCCGCTCGGCCTCTTCGCCGTGACCATGCTCGGGCTCGCGCTCGCCTGTGGAGGCGCGTCGGCGCTGAACCACGTCCTCGACCGCGACATCGACCTGCTCATGGGCAGTCGCACCGAGGAGCGTCCCGTCGCCGCAGGCCGCGTCTCGCCCGAGCAGGCGTTCGAGTTCGGCATCGTGCTCTCGGCGATCTCGTTCGCGCTGCTCGCATCGGCGGTCAACGTCCTCACTGCGACGCTCGCGCTCGTCGGGAATCTCTTCTACGTCATCGTGTACACGCGCTGGCTGAAGCGCTCGACGCCCCAGAACATCGTCATCGGCGGCGCGGCCGGTGCGGTGCCGCCGCTCGTCGGCTACGCGGCCGTGACCGGCTCGCTCGCGCTGCCCGCGCTCTGGCTCTTCCTCATCGTCTTCCTGTGGACGCCGCCGCACTTCTGGGCGCTCGCGCTCATGATCAAGAACGCGTACGCAGCCGCCGGCGTCCCGATGCTCCCGGTCGTGCGCGGCGAGCAGGAGACCGCGCGCCAGATCGTCCTCTACTCGATCGTCATGGTTGCGTTCACGATCTTCGTCGGGATCTGGCTCGGACCGCTCTACACCGTGGCGGCCGTCGTGCTGGGTGGCGTGTTCGTGGCGCTCGCGCTGCTCCTACGACGCGACCTCTCGCGCGCGCGTGCGAAGGTCCTCTTCCACTACTCGCTCCTCTACCTCGCGCTCCTGTTCGTCGCCGCTGCGCTCGACCCGGTACTCCTCTGATGGATCCCGACCTCGCACGCCGCAACCTCCGCTTCGGCTGGGCGCTGTTCTTGCTGTTCTGGCTGATCTTCGCCGGGACGATCCTCGTGGCCGTCCTGTACCTCCAGCTGGATTAGCTATTGCGCAAGGCAGGAATCCGCGAGCGCGGATTCCTACCGCGCGACAGGCAAGACGATCGCGTGCAAGGGTCGTTCCTCGCGGCCGTACCCGCTCGTGGTGATGGGCTTGCACGACTGCTCAAGTCAGCTACTGGCGCTGCCGACATGAGACTGGATGCGTGCGGCCCGTATCGGTCTCCTCGTTGCCGTGCTTCTGGGCACGGCCTTCGCGACGACGGCGGCTGCGTCGACGCCCGGTGTCCCGACCGGCTTGCGCGGCTTCCAGCTGCGCCCGAACGACACGCCGTCGCACACGTTCACGCGCACGCCGGCGTTCGCGTGGAACCCGGTGCGGGGCGCCTCCTGCTACGAGTTCGAGCTCGCCACGAGCCGTTCGTTCAACGGCAGCTCGGTGCTCTGGTCGAACGTCTCGACCGACGCCAACTCCGGCAAGCACTGCACGCCGGTGAAGGTGAGCTTCCCGCGCGCCGCCACCCCTGATGACGATGCGAAGGGCGGCGACAAGCAGGACGCCGGAGCGGCCGCGCAGGAGATGGTGCGGACGACGATCGCGCCGATCAAGGTCCCGGCGGCGTCGCTCGATCTCACGCTGCCCTGGTTCACCGGCAAGAACGGTTTCGCCCTCTACGCCCATGTCCGCTCGGTGACGACGCAGGGCGCCTCTGCGTGGAGCAGGCCGTACAGCTTCGACATGCACTGGGAGAGCACGCCCATACCGCTGAGCGGACGAGCAGGCCTCGTCCGCTGGACGCCCGTCGACGGGGCGACCATGTACCAGGTGTGGCTCGGCGGCCGCGGCCCGACGCACCTCCCGAACAGAATCGTCAGCACGCACACGAACGTCGTCGACCTGCGCGACCTCTACACCTTCCACCTCGACGACGCATGGTGGAGGACGGTCGAGTGGCGCGTGCGCGCGATCCGCCAGGTCGTCGGCGCGATCCCGAACGGGCTTCCGGCCGTCTCGTACGGCCCCTGGAGCCAGATCTACGCAACCACGAACCCGGGCTGGTCCCCTGGGAAGATCCGCCTCGGCGCGACGGTGTCCGATCGGGTCAGCACCGGGGCCGCTCCAGCGCACTACCTCATGCCGGCCCTGACGTGGACCGGCGACCAGTCGCTCGAGGGCGGGAGCTACCGCCTCTTCCGCGTCTACATCGCGACCGATCGCGACTGCGTCAACGTCGTCTTCCGTGGCTCCGTCGTCGGCGGGCCGGCCTACGCCCCGCGGCTCGCCGGGCTGCTCAAGCTGCCCGCGAACCAGACGGAGATCGACGCCGCCCAGTACGGGCTGCTTCCACTCGCGACGGGCGAGGGCGTCCAGGGCTCGATGGCCGACACGACCCCGGTCGCCGCGACCGAGGCGTCGAACCGGGTCGACCTCCCCGACCTCGATCTCGGGACCACCCGCTACTACTGGACGGTCGTCCCGGTCGGCGTGTCGGTGGACGACTCCGGGACGTTCGTCTACTCCGACGTCGAGCTTCCGCAGGACGCGTGCCAGGCCGGCCGGGTCGGTGTGTTCGGAAAGGACTCGCAGCCGGCGCGGACCGCGGGCGGCAGCCCGTACGTCTCGGGCCTGACCCCGAACGGACGTCTCCTCCAGCAGGCGGGGTCGCGGCCGACCGTCTTCGCGACGCCGCTCGTCGCCTGGCATCCGGCCGTCGGAGCAACGGAGTACGAGGTTCAGTGGTCGCGCACGTCGTACCCGTGGCGAAAGCGCGGCGCAAAGCGGACCGTTGCGACATCGACCGTCCTGAATCTCTCCGGAGGAACATGGTACTACCGCGTGCGGGGGCTCAACGCAGCCCAGGTCGGCACGCCGGCGATGACCTGGTCGGCGCCCGTGGCCCTGAGAGTGGTTCGCCCCACCTTCCGGGTCTCACGCTGATCGCTCGCTAGATTCGGCGCGATGAGCGCCGATCTCGAGCTCGCCCTTCGGCTCGCCGACGCCGCCGACGCGATCTCACTCCCGCGGTTCCGCTCCGGGATCGCCGTCGAGACGAAGCCCGATCTGACGCCGGTGACGGAGGTCGACCGGGCGGTCGAGGCCGAGCTCCGCCGGATTCTCGCCGCCGAGCGGCCTGGTGACGCGATCCTCGGGGAGGAGGAAGGCGCCGTCGGAACCGCCTCGCGTCGCTGGATCATCGATCCGATCGACGGGACGAGGAACTACACACGTGGCATCCCGATCTGGGCGACGCTCATCGCGCTCGAGTCCGACGACACGGTGCAGCTCGGGGTCGTATCCGCGCCGGCATTCAGGGAGCGCTGGTGGGCCGAGCGGCGCGCAGGAGCCTTCAGGAACGGAGAGCCGATCCACGTCTCGTCGGTCTCCGCGATCGAAGACTCCGTCCTCTCGTTCGCGCTCGAGCACGAGGTGCCAGCGATCGCGCGCCGCGCCTGGCACGCTCGGGGATTCGGCGACTTCTGGGCCTACATGCTCGTCGCGGAGGGCGCGGTCGACGGCGTGATCGACGCGGACGGCGTCGGCGAATGGGACCTCGCCGCCGTGCAGGTGATCGTGGAGGAGGCCGGAGGTCGGTTCTCCGACCGAGCCGGGAGCTCGCGCATCGACAGCGGGAGCGCGATCGCGTCGAACGGCCTGCTCCACGACGAGCTCCTGGCCGCGGTCGCAACTCCGTAATAGGCCGTAGCCAGGCCGGGGGGAAGCTCCGGAAGCCTTCCGGGGACGCTCGGCCTAGCCTGCGCGCAGTTCCACGTTTCCGGGAGGCAGAGCATGACCAGCTACCAGTCCAGCCAGCCCTATCACGGCGCAACGAAGAGTCGGAAGTCAGAGTCGAGCGCAGGCCTCATGGTCCTCGCGCTCTTCCTCGGCATCGCGGTCGCGGTCCTCGCCGTCACCGCCGTCCTCCTCTTGAAGGTGGCGGACGACGCGCGTGACGACGCCAATGTCGCCGCCGCGACAACGGACCACTCGAGCCACCTCGCAACGGCGAGCAGCAACGTGAGCTTGCCGATCCAGAGCTTCGCCGGTCAGACGGGTGCGAACGCCGAGGAGCTCGCGATCGCGCACGAGGCGACGAGCGCGGTGCTCCCGCCGGTGCCCGCGGGCGACCTCGTGAAGGTGCACATGACCATGAAGGACATGGTCATCGAGATCGCACCGGGCGTGAAGTACAACACCTGGGCCTTCGACGGGCACGGCGCGCCCGGCCCGATCGTCCACGTCCGCGAGGGCCAGATGGTCGAGATGACGCTGACGAACGGCGGAGCCATCCCGCACTCGATCGACTTCCACGCGGCGCGGATCGCCCCGAACGTCGCGTTCCGCGACGTCGCACCGGGCGAGTCGTTCACGTTCAGGTTCCGCGCGAGCGACCCCGGCGTCTACATGTACCACTGCGGAACGAAGCCGGTCCTCGCGCACATCGCGAACGGGATGTACGGCGCGATCATCGTCGATCCGGCGAAGCCGCTCCCCCACGCCGACCACGAGTACGTCCTCGTCGCGAGCGAGTGGTACCTGAACGGCAACGGGGTCGACGAGCCGGCGTCGCTCGACATGACGAAGGCACGCGAGATGCAGCCCGACTGGACGACGTTCAACGGCTACGCGAATCAGTACGTCACGCATCCGCTGACCGCCGATCCGGGCGAGACGACCCGCTTCTACGTCGTCGCGGCCGGCCCGACGCTCGACACGAACTTCCACGTCGTCGGGACGATCCTGAACCGGGCCTGGGTCAACGGCGACATGACGCAGTTCCAGCGAGGCGTGCAGACCGTCGCGGTTCCCGCCGGCGGCGGCGCGGTCTTCGACGTGAAGATCGACGGCGAGGGCACGTACCCGTTCGTCAGCCACTCGTTCGCCCACGTCGACCTCGGCCAGGTCGGCCTCCTCAAGGTCGGCAATCCGACGACGACCATGACCCACTGAGAACCCCCACCGAGGCCCCGTCGAGCGAACGGCCGGCGGGGCCTTCCTCTACGCGAGGACGGCGCGCTTCGCGTCGATTCCCTCGAGCAGGTGCGCGAAGGACTCGGAGAACTTCTGGACACCCTCTCGCTCGAGGGTGTCCGTGACGTCGTCGTAGTCGACGCCGGCGGCGGCGAGCTCGCCCAGGAGCGCATGCGCTTCCTCGACCCCCTCCGTGAGCGTGTCCCGTACGACGCCGTGATCCTGGAATGCCTGAACGGTCTCGAGCGGCATCGTGTTCACGGTGTCCGGGCCGATGAGCTCCTCGACGTAGAGGACGTCGCGGTACGCGGGATTCTTCGTCGATGTCGACGCCCACAGGCACCGCTGCGGTCGAGCTCCGGCCGCGGCGAGCGGCTCCCAGCGCGGGCCGGAGAAGATCGCCTGGTAGCGCTCGTACGCGAGCTTCGCGTTCGCGACGGCGAGCTTGCCCTGGAGATCCTGGCGGCCGAGCTCATCGAGGCGGCGGTCGGCCTCGGTGTCCACCCGCGACACGAAGAAGCTCGCGACCGAGATCACCTGCGCCGGGTCGCCGCCGTCGGCGACGAGACGCTCGACCCCGCGGACGTACGCCTCCGCCACAGCGGAGTAGCGATCGAGGCCGAAGATGAGGGTGACGTTGATCGGGCGGCCGGCGGCGATCGAGTCCTCGATCGCGCCGACTCCCGGCTCGGTCGCGGGAATCTTCACGTAGAGGTTCTTGCGGCCGACCTTCTCGGTGAGCTCCCTCGCCTGCTCATACGTCGCCGTGCGCTCGTACGCGAGATCCGGGTCGACCTCGAGCGACACGAACCCGTCGATGCCGTTCGTCCGCTCCCAGACGGGACGCAGGACGTCGCAGGCGCGCTTGATGTCCTCGATAGCCAGCGAGAAGAAGACCTCGCGCGTGTCGTCGGAGCGCTCCAGCTCGGCGCGGAGCTGCTCGTCGTACCACTCGCCGGTCGAGAGCGCCTTCTCGAAGATGGTCGGGTTCGAGGTGACTCCGACGACCGCGTCCTCCTCGATGAGGCGCTTCAGCTCGCCGGTCTCGAGCATCTCGCGGGACAACGAGTCCATCCAGACGCTGACCCCGTGCTCCTCGAGCTCGTGCAGCCTGCTCCGTGCCACGGGTCAAGGGTAACTGTTCGGGGTACCTCCGTAGAATGCCCCGCGTGAGCACAGCCGAACGACGTCGCGAGCTCGGCCAGCAGTTCCGGGTGGACTCGGTGCTCATGAGCGCCGCGGCGAAGTCGGGGCATCCGACGTCGGCGATGTCCGCCGCCGACCTCCTCGCGGTTCTCGTCGACGGCTACCTGCGCTACGACTTCGACGACCCGAAGAGCCCCGCGAACGACCGCCTCGTCTTCTCGAAGGGCCACGCCTCGACGCTGCTGTACGCGATCTTCCGCGCAGCCGGAGCGGTCACGAAGGACGACATCCTCCGCTATCGCAAGCACGGCAGCATGCTCGAGGGTCACCCGACCCCCCTCATCCCGTGGGTCGACGTCGCCACCGGCTCGCTCGGCCAGGGGCTCCCGATCGGCGTCGGCATGGCACTCGCGGCGAAGCGGCTCGAGCACCTGCCGACGCGTGTGTGGGTCCTGTGCGGTGACAGCGAGCTGGCCGAGGGCTCAATGTGGGAGGCGTTCGAGCACGCGTCCTACTCCGAGCTCGACAACCTCACTGCGATCATCGACGTGAACCGGCTCGGCCAGCGCGGCCAGACCATGGTCGGCTGGGATCTCGACCGTGACGTCGCGCGCGCGGAGGCCTTCGGATGGAACGCGATCGAGGTCGACGGCCACGACGTCGACGCGATCGACCGTGCCTTCCGCATCGCCGTCGAGACCACCGGCAAGCCGACGGTCGTCGTCGCCCGGACGCTCAAGGGCAAGGGAGTCGCCGCCGTGGAGGACAAGAACGGGTTCCACGGGAAACCGCTCGACGACCCCGAGGAGGCGATCGCCGAGCTCGGAGGCGAGCGCGACATCACGATCGAGGTCGCGAAGCCCGAGCTGTCCGTGCCTCCGCGCGCGGCCGCAAGGGCGCTCGAGCTCCCGCGCTACGAGCTCGGCTCCGAGGTCGCGACGCGCAAGGCCTACGGCGACGCGCTCGCGGCCCTCGGCTCGGCGCGGCCGGACGTGGTCGCCCTCGACGGCGAGGTGTCGAACTCGACCTTCGCGGAGACCTTCGCCAAGGCTCACCCCGAGCGGTACTTCGAGATGTACATCGCCGAGCAGCAGATGCTCGCCGCGGCGGTCGGGCTCCAGGCCGTCGGCTGGCGGCCGTTCGCGTCGACCTTCGCGGCGTTCCTCTCGCGCGCGTACGACTTCGTGCGCATGGGGGCCGTCAGCCGGGCGACCTTCTCGCTCTGCGGATCGCACGCGGGCGTCTCGATCGGCGAGGACGGCCCGTCGCAGATGGCGCTCGAGGACATCGCATCGCTCCGCGCGGTCCACGGGTCGACGGTGCTCCACCCGTGCGATGCGAACCAGACCGCGCGGCTCGTCGCGGCGATGGCCGACGTCCCGGGCATTTCCTACCTGCGGACGCTCCGGCCTGCGACGCCCGTGCTGTACTCGGCCGACGACGCGTTCGAGATCGGCGGCAGCCGCGTGCTCCGCTCGTCGGACGAGGACGAGGTCGCACTGATCGGGGCCGGCATCACGGTGCACGAGGCGCTGAAGGCCGCAGAAGCGCTGGCCGAAGAGGGGATCTCCGCGCGCGTCGTCGACGCCTACTCGATCAAGCCGCTCGACGCGGCGACGGTGCGCGCCGCAGCAGAGGCGACCGGTCGGCTCGTCACGATCGAGGACCACTGGCCCGAAGGCGGGCTCGGCGACGCCGTCCTCGAGGCGGTGGCCGACCTGGAGGAGCCGCCGCGCGTTCGCAAGATCGCCGTGCGCGACATGCCGCGCTCGGGGACGCCCGAGGAATGCCTCGCGGCGGCGGGAATCGACGCGGAGCACATCGCGGCAGCGGTGCGGCAGCTCGTCGCCGCCACGGTTCCCGCTACCTAGAGCGCTCCTCGCACGCTCTACCCTTCAGCGGCCATGGCCGTCCTCATCGCATCGGAGCTGCGCAAGGAGTTCTCGGGCGACCCTCTGTTCGAGAACGTCTCGTTCACGGTCGGCCGGAAGGACCGCCTCTCCCTCGCGGGCGCGAACGGTGCCGGCAAGACGACGCTTCTGCGCGCGATCGCAGGCGAGACCTCCATCCAGGGCGGCAAGCTCGCGTTCGCGAAGGGCACGCGGGTCGCGCTGCACGACCAGCGCCCGCCACTCGACTTCGACATCACGCTCCGCGAGTACGCGCTCTCCGGCGCGCGCGACCTCCTCGACCTCGAGACGGAGCTCAGGCGGCTCGAGCAGGCGATGGCGGACGGGGCGCACGACGACGTCACGCTGCGGCGCTATGCCGAGGCACAGGCGCGGCTCGAGCACGCGGGCGGCTGGGCGTGGCGCGATCGCGCTGCCGCGTCCGTCCGCGGCCTCGGCTTCGCCGAGGACGAGCTCGATCGTCCGCTCGGGACGTTCTCCGGTGGAGAGCTGACGCGCGCGTCGCTGGCGCGCGCGCTCGCGGGCAGCCCGGACCTGCTCCTCCTGGACGAGCCGACGAACCACCTCGACGTCCAGAACCTCGAGTGGCTCGAGCGCGAGCTCGAGACGATCGACGCGGCCGTGATCCTCGTCGCCCACGACCGCTGGTTCCTCGAGGCGGTCACGACCTCCGTGCTCGAGCTCTCACCCGGAGGCGCGCACTACTTCGCAGGCCCGTGGCACGATTGGCGCAAGGAGAAGGCAGGGCGCGCCGCGGCCGCCGGCAAGACCGCCGACCGTGTCTCCGTCGACATCGCACGTCTCGAGCGCTTCGTCGAGCGCTTTCGCTACAAGAAATCCAAGGCGAAGCAGGCGCAGGCCAAGCTCACGCAGATCTCGCGGCTCGAGAAGGAGCGCTCCGACGCACGACGCCAGGTCGATGCGCTGACGAAGCGCAAGCGGACGCTCGGCTTCGATTTCCTCGATCCGCCACGCAGTGGCCGCGTCGTGCTCGAGGTCGAAGGCGTGTCGCTCTCCGCGGGAGACAAGCGGCTCCTCGACGGTGCGAGCATGGCGATCGAGCGCGGAGAGAAGGTCGGCCTCGTCGGGCCCAACGGCTCCGGCAAGACCACACTGCTCGCCGCGATCCTCGACGGGCACCCCCTCGACGCGGGCCGGATCAACCTGGGCCACGGCGTCGTCCCCGGCTACTTCTCCCAGCACGCGCTCGAGCTGCCGGAGACCGGCTCGGTGCTCGACGCGACGGCGGCGGCGACCGGGCTGTCGCGACCACGCGCCCAGGCGCTGCTCGGCCGCTTCCTCTTCTCGGGCTGGGACACCCACGAGCGCGCGGTCACCGCGCTCTCGGGCGGCGAGCGCCGGCGCCTCTCGCTCGCGCTGCTCGTCGCGTCGGGGGCGAACTTCCTCGTGCTCGACGAGCCGACCAACCACCTCGACGTCGAGTCCCGTGAGGCACTCGAAGCCGCGCTCGATGCCTTCCCGGGGACGATCCTGCTGGTCTCGCACGACCGGGCGCTGCTCGACGCCGTGCCCGATCGGATCGTCGCGTTCGAGGACCTGGCTCTTCGCTCGTACGACGGCGGCTGGGCGGACATGGAGCGCGAGCGGGCCGCGCCCACCGCTCCCACCGAGCTGCCCGCCCCGGAGCCGGCGCCGCCGGTCACGCGCCCGCCGAGAACCCGCCCCGCGAAGCGCAAGCCGACGGAGCTCGAGAAGCTCGAGGGAGAGATCGCCGGCGTCGAGGCGCGTATCGCCGAGCTGGAGCGCACGCTCGCAGACGACTGGACGAACATGGACGTCCTCGGCGCGCACCGAGCCGCACGAGACGAGCTCGTCCGTTTGCTGGAGCGCTGGGAGGTGCTGTTCGCGGAGGCGCCCGCGACGTGACGCCGAGGGCCTCCGGCGGCGTACAGAGGGCGTGCATGCAGTGACGATCGACGCGCCGCGTGGCCTCGGAGACACGACGCCGTCCTTCGCCGCCGTCGCGGAGGAGCTCCTCGACGACGTGTACGGCTATCTCCTGTACCTGACGAAGAACTGGGCCGTCGCAGAGGATCTGACGAGCGAGACCTTCGAGGCGGCCATGCGGAAGTGGCGCCGCTTCGATCCGGCGCGGGGGACTCCCCGCTCCTGGCTCCTCACGATCGCGCGTTCGACCGCGCTCGACTGGTTCCGTTCCGACGCCCGGCGGCGCAAGCGGGAGGAGAAGGCCGGCGCCGTGGAGCCACACGAGGAGAGCACCGCCTTCGCCGAGAGCCTCTCACCGGAGCTCGCCGAGAGCCTGGAACGGCTCTCGGCCGGAGAGCGCGAGGTCGTGGTGCTGCGCATCGTTCTCGATCTCGAGGGCGACGAAGTCGCGCGCCTCCTCGGGATCACGCCGACGGCCGTGTCCACGCGACTGAGCCGTGCCCTGACGAAGCTCGAGGAGAGGATGAGATCCCATGACGTCGTCGCCTGACCTGATCCACGAGCTGCGGGCGTCGCGTCCTTCCGCGCCCGCCGAGCTCCGCACTCGCGTCCGCGCGCTCGCGGCGAAGCAGCCGGCGCGGAGCCGGTCGCCGTGGGCGACGTGGCGATTCCCGATCCGGCGGAGCGTCCTCGTCGCAGTCCCCGCAGCGGCGGCGGTGGCCATCGCGAGCGCCGGAATTCTCGGCCTCGCCCGCTCGGACTCACCGCAAGCGCTACGGCGTGACTCGGCCGAGAAGCAGACGCTCGAGACCGCCGTTCCGGACGCAGGTGTGAGCGGCGTGAGAGCCGCAGCCGATTCTGCCGCGCCACGCGCGCAGCGCGTGAGCGCGACGCTCACGCTCGAGGTGAAGGACTCCGGCGCGGTGTCGAAGACCGCCCAGGACGTCCTCGCGCTGACCCGATCGCTCGGCGGCTACGTCGTCTCGTCGTCGGTGACGACCGGCGAGCAGGGCAACGCGTCGCTGACAGTGCGCGTTCCGGTCGACCAGGTGCAGGACGCGGTCACGCGGCTCTCCGCGATGGGCCGGATCGTCTCGCAGCAGGTCGACATCGATGACCTGCAGGGGACGCTCGACCAGCTCGAGAAGCAGGAGGCGGCGGTGCGCGCGCAGATCGCGAAGCTCCGGGCACGACTCGCCACGGAGTCGCTCGACCCGCAGACGGAAGCAGTCCTCCGCGCGCGGCTGCAGACGCTGCGCCAGGAGCTCGCCGGGCTCCGCTCGCAGATCGCGGCGACGACGTCGGACGCGGAGATGTCGACGATCCAGCTCACGGTCGTGACACCCGAGTCGTCGGGCGCGGTCGTCCCGGCCTCGCGCATCGACCGGACGATCGACGAGGCGCTCAACGTCCTTGCCTGGGAGGGCGTCGTGGCTCTCGGTCTCCTCATCGTGCTCGCGCCGCTCGCTCTCGTCGCACTCGCCGCGTGGCTCGGGCGGCGGCTCTACCGCAGGCACGAGGAGGAGCGGCTGCTCGCAACCTAGTCCGACGGCCGTGCCGCCGCGTACGGCGTCAGGCGCCCAGCGTGGCGACGAGCGCCTCGGCGACCACCTTCAACGGGCGCCCCGAGATCTGGCTCGCCTTGCGGAGGCGCGCGAACGCCTCCTCCTCGGAGAGCCCGTCGCGCTGCATGAGGATCCCCTTCGCCCGCTCGATCGCCTTGCGCGCGGCGAGCGCCTCCGCGAGCGAGTCCGCCTCCTCCCGCAGCGCGCGCAGCTCCTCGTGACGCGCGGTCGCCGTCGCGATCGCCGGGAGCAGGTCGGTCTCGCGGAACGGCTTCACGAGGTACCCGAAGACGCCCGCCTCGACGGCACGTGAGACGAGCTCCCGCTCGCCGTAGGCCGTGACCATGACGATCGGGATCGGGCGTTCGTCGAGAATTCGCCGCGCGGCCTCGATCCCGTCCAGCCGCGGCATCTTCACGTCGAGGAGCGCGACGTCCGGCTCCGTCTCGCGCGCGAGCGAGACCGCCTCCTCGCCGTCGCGCGCCTCGGCGCACACCTCGAAACCCGCGCTCTCGAGCAGCCCCTTGAGATCGAGGCGGATGATCGTCTCGTCCTCTGCGACGAGGACTCTCACGCGTCCCGCCCCGCGACGAGGGACGCGCGAAACGGGTGCAGCTCGGGCGTCTGGACACCGGCTCGAACCGACGGGTCGGCGCGAACGAGCTCCCACGCCTCGTCCTCCGTGTCCGCGATGAGAACGATGACCCCGAACACGGGATCGAGTGACGGCCCGGCGAGGAGGAGCTTGCCTTCGTGCAGGAGCTGCCGCAGGTACGCGAAGTGCTCGTCCATCACGCGGTCTTCCTCGGGCGACGTGTCGTCCATGAACGTGGCCCGCGGAGGCCGGATGAAGCAGAGCCATTCACTCACGTCGGGAACACCACCTCGGCGCGGAGACCGTCCACGTTCTCGAGCGCGAGCTCCCCGCCGAGCTCGTCGCGGACGAGCGCACGGACGATCGAGAGGCCCGTGCCGTCGCCTTCGCCGTCGATGCCCGGGCCGTCGTCGGCAATCGTGAGGACGACGTCGTCGTCGCGTCGCCCGAGTGAGATCGACACGTGGTCGCCGCCGTGCTCGAGCGCGTTCTGGAACAGCTCGGTGAAGACGAGCGCAAGCGCGGTCGCGCGCTGGCCGGCGAGCGACACGGATTGGAGATCGGCCGTGATGTCCTTCCCGGAGACGAGCCCCTGCACGAGCATGGCTCGCAAACGGTCGACGAGCTCGTCGAGGTCGACGTCGTCCTCGCGATGCTCGGTGAGCACCTCGTGCACGGCCGCGATCGCCAGGATCCGGTTCACGGAGTCGTTGAGGGACTTCTGCGCGTCGACGTTCTCGGCTCGCGCCTGCAGGCGCAGAAGTGACGCCACCGACTGGAGGTTGTTCTTCACGCGGTGGTGGATCTCTTGCGCGAGCACGCCGCGCATGACGGCGCGGCCGTGCTCGAGGGCGACCGCCGCGTGATGGGCGATCGCCTCGAGGAGCGCCTCGTCATCGGTGGAGAACGGAGTGTCGCGATCGCACACGAGCTCGCCGATCTGGCGCCGCTTCCAGCGGAGAGGCATGCGCACGGCGTACGCGCCCGCGCGCCCCTCGGGCCACGCGATCTTTCCGTCCTCGAGCACGAGCGCGGCGCCCGTCGCGTGGAGCGACTCCATCGTCGTCCGCACGATCGCCTCGAGCGACTCCTCCAAGTAGAGGGACTCGGACACCGCCTCCGAGATCCTCCCAAGCGCCTCGAGCTCGACGACGCGGCGCTGAGCGCGCTCGTACAGCTTCGCGTGCTCGATCGTCTGAGCGACCTGTGAGGCGATCGCGACGAGGAGCTCGATCTCGGGCTCGGTGAAGACCCGTGGCTCGCGCGTTCGTACGTTGAGCGCGCCCTCGAGCTCCCCGGCGCGCGTGACGATCGGAACGGCGAGGATCGACTCGTACTCGTCCTCGGGCAGGTTCGGGAAGCCCTTGAAGCGCGGATCGAGGTGCGCCGCCTCCGAGAGCATCACCGGCTCGCGCTCCGCCGCCGCAACCCCCGTGATCCCCTCGCCCGGCCGCATCCGGGGCGTGCGCGTCAGCTCCTCGACCCGCGAGCCGTGCGTCGCGCGCAGGACGAGCTCGTCGGAGCGCTCGTCGTAGAGGTAGACGAAGCAGGCGTCCGTCTCCAGCGCGTCCGCGACCTTCGTCGCCACGAGCTCGAGCACCTCCTGAAGGTCGAGCGACGAATTCACGGCGGCGATCGTCTCCGTGAGGAGCCGGAGATGGCGACCGCTCTCGTCCACGTGCCTCACCGTCGCGGGTTACCGTTTGACGACGTGAGCACCGACTGGCTGCTCTTCGGACACCTCGTCGGCGCGTTCCTCTTCGTCTCCGGCGCGGTCGCCGCGGGCGCGCTGCGACTCGCCGCGCTCCGCGCGTCGCGACCGGCGGACGTCGCCGTGCTGCTCCGAGCCGTGAGGCCGCTGGTCCCACTGATCGGTGTCGGCCTCCTGACGGCGATCGGCTTCGGCTTCGCGCTCGCCGACCGGCTCCACATCGACCTCAGCTCGACCTGGCTGATCGTGACGTTCGCCCTGCTCGCCTGGATCGGAGTCGTCGGCGCCGTGGCGGGGCGCGAGGACCGCCGCACGAGGGAGCTCGCCGAGCGCCTCGCGGCGGACGGCTCCGAGGAGAGCGCCGAGGTCGCGCACCGACTGCGCGACGCACGAAACCTCGTACTGAACGCGTCCTTGCTCGTGGCGACGGTGGCGATCGTGGCGCTCATGGTTTGGAAACCGTGAAGCCGGACCCATAGGATCGCTGTCCCGTGACCTTCGACGACTGGCTCCTTGCACTGCACGTTCTCGCGGCCTTCGCGCTCGTTGCCGCGATGGTCCTGTTCTGGGTCATGATCGTCGCGGTCCGGAGCACCGACACGCCCGAGGCGACGATCCGCATGGCGCCCGTCGCGAAGATCGGGAACGCCGCGGCAGGCGTCGGTGGCATAGGCACCATCGTGTTCGGCGTCTGGCTCGCGTTCTCGGTCGGCGGGTACGACATCTGGGACGGGTGGATCATCGCCGCAATCGTCCTCTGGGCCGTCGCGACGGGCCTCGGCGGCCGAACGGGCAAGGAGTACCTGGCGGGGATGAAGAAGGCCGAGGAGCTCCAGGCCGCCGGGCAGACCGGCCCGAGCGCCGAGCTCCTCGCGCTGAACCGCACGCAGCGTGGCCTCGTCCTGCACACGCTCGCGAGCCTCTTCACGCTGCTCATCCTCATCGACATGATCTGGAAGCCCGGAGCATGATCGGCCTGCTCGCGGCCCATCGCCCGACGGACTGGAACGTTCCGCTGTTCGTCCACGTGCTGGGGGCGATGATCCTCGTGGGCGGGCTCCTCACCGGCGCGAGCTTCCTCGCGTTCTCGCGTGGAGACGTGCGCTCGCTCCGCCTCGGGTACTGGACGCTGCTCGCGGTCGCGCTCCCCGGCTACGTCGTCATGCGCATCGGCGCGCAGTGGATCTACTCGCGGGAGGGCTGGGACAAGCTCGACGACGATCCTGCGTGGATCGGTATCGGGTACGTCGTCGCCGACGTCGGGGCGCTTTTCGTCCTCATCGCGCTCATCCTCGGCGGCATCGGCGTGCGTCGCCTGGGGCACGGTCGCGGCCAGGGCCTCCTCAAGGCGGCGATGGTGATCGCCTGGATCGTGCTGGCCGCGGCCCTCGTCGCCGTCTGGGCCATGGCCGGCAAGCCCAACTAGGTCTTCGGTCGAACAGGTTGATCGCCGAAGGCTGGCTTCGCCAGCCGGTAGGCCCGAACCGGCCGAGTGCACGCAGCGCGAGGGAAGGGGGGCTGGCGGGGGGAAACCGCAGGTTTCCACCTGCCCAGAACGACCACGGGCTCCACACCAGGGAGCCCGCGATCGGCCGTCAGATACAGGGTTCACCGCTCGCCTTGCGGCGTTCCCTGCAGCGCGCATCATCCGACTTTCGGCGGATGGATGCAAGTGGCTCCTAGAGCGCGGAGAGGTACTTCCCCTTCTCCCATTCCGTGACCTGGACGCGGTACTCGTCCCACTCGCGCCGCTTGAGCTCGACGTAGCGCGGGAAGATGTGGTCGCCGAGCGTCCTGCGCATCAGGTCGGAGCCGGCGAGCTCGTCGATCGCCTCCCCGAGCGATTCGGGTAGTGAGACGATCCCCTGCTCGCGACGCTCGGATGCGGTGAGCCGGTACAGGTTCCGCTCCATCGGATCGGGAAGCTCGTAGCCCTTCTCGATCCCGTCGAGCCCGGCCTGCAGCAGCGCCGCGAACGCGAGATACGGGTTGCACGCAGGGTCGGGGCAGCGGATCTCTGCGCGCGTCGCCTGCTCGGAGCCCGGCTTGTAGAGCGGGATCCGGATGAGGGCCGAGCGGTTGCGCTGCGACCACGCGACGTAGACCGGCGCCTCGTATCCCGGCACGAGCCGCTTGTACGAGTTGACCCACTGCGCCAGGACCGCCGATATCTCGCGAGCGTGGGTCAGGAGCCCTGCGATGAAGCTCTTCGCGTTGGCCGACAGGTGGTGCTCGTCACGCCGGTCGAAGAACTGGTTCCGCCCGCCCTTGAAGAGCGACATGTGCGTGTGCATGCCCGAGCCGTTCTCCCCGAAGAGCGGCTTCGGCATGAAGGTCGCGTAGTAGCCGTGCCAGGCGGCGACCTCCTTGACGATGAGCCGGTACGTGATCGTGTAGTCGGCCATCGCGAGGGCGTCGGCGTAGCGCATGTCGATCTCGTGCTGCGACGGGCCGACCTCGTGGTGGTGGTATTCGATGGGGATGCCGACGGCCTCGAGCGCGTTGATCGTGTCGTTGCGAACCTCGGTCGCGGCGTCCTGCGCCGTCATCGCGAAGTAGCCGCCCTCGTCGAGCGTCTCGGTGCCCTTGTCGTCCTCGAACAGGAAGTACTCGAGCTCCGGGCCGACGTTGAAGGTGTCGAAGCCCATGCCCTTCATCCGGTCGAGCGCCTTTCGGAGGACGTAGCGCGGGTCGCCCTCGTACGGCGAGCCGTCGGGGGTGACGACGTCGCACATCATGCGGGCGACGTTCGCCCCGATCGCATGCCCGTGCTCGTCGACGGGACGCGGCATGAGCTGGAAGCTCGCCGGGTCCGGGATCGCGACCATGTCCGACTCCTCGATCGCGTTGAACCCCGTGATGGACGAGCCGTCGAAGCCCATCCCGTCGTTCAGCGCCTCCTCCATCTCGGACGGCGTGATCGCGAACGACTTGAGATGGCCCTCGAGATCCGTGAACCAGAAGAGGACGTGCTCGACGCCCTCGTCGCGGATGCGCTTGAGCACGGCGCGACGCGACGCCACGCTCGATGTCGCCCGATCCTTGCTCTTCACCATCGCTGCCTTCGACGCTGCCCTCGGCTGGGCTGCTCGTGGTCGTGCCATGAAACCTCCCTTGAAAACGAAAAAGACCCCGGACAGGGGAGCTTCCCCGTCCGAGGCCACGTCGCCTCACACAGACCGCGGCAGACTAACAGGCTCAGCGGCTACGAAGCCGAGTTCATCTGTGGAGTCACGGACTGAGCGAAAAGTATGGCTTCCTGGCGGTCAAGCGAGACCACACTCGCGCACGACGCAGTCCCTTCCCAACCCGCGTCCGACTGGACGATCTCCAACGCTGGACGGATGATCACCCGCGTGCGCAGCGACCTCCCCTCCGGCACGGTCACCTTCCTCTTCACCGACGTCGAGGGCTCGACGAAGCTGCTGCACGAGCTCGGCGCGCAGGCGTACGCAGACGCACTCGCCGAACATCGCCGGCTGATCCGGGAGGCGTGCGCGAACGAAGACGGGGTCGAGGTGGACACCCAGGGAGACGCCTTCTTCTTCGCCTTCCCTACAGCGCCTGGAGCGCTCGCCGCAGCTTCCGCCTTCACCGCGTCCCTCTCCTCCGGCCCGATCCGGGTGCGGGTCGGACTGCACACGGGGACGCCACTCCTGACCGAGGAGGGCTACGTTGGAGACGACGTCCACGTCGGCGCCCGGGTCGCCTCCTCGGGTCACGGGGGGCAGGTGATCCTCTCCTCGGCCACCGCCGCCCTCGTCGAGCTTCCGCTCATCGACCTCGGCGAGCACCGGCTCAAGGACATCGAGCAGGCGGTCTCCATCCACCAGCTCGGCGCTGGGAGCTTCCCTCCGCTCAAGACGATCTCGAACACGAACCTGCCCCGACCTGCCTCGAGCTTCCTCGGCCGCGAGGAAGAGCTCCGAGAGGTCCTCTCGCGCATCGAGGCCGGAGCACGACTCGTCACCTTGAGCGGCCCCGGTGGTACCGGCAAGACTCGGCTCGCGCTCGAGGCGGCAATGATCCTCGTCCCCTCCTACAAGGCGGGGGTCTTCTGGGTCGGGCTCGCGTCGCTCAGAGACCCCACACTCGTCTCCGAGACCATCGCGCAGGTGCTCGGTGCCAAAGACGCTCTCGCCGAGCACATCGGTGAGCGCGAGCTCCTGCTTCTCCTCGACAACCTCGAGCAGGTGGTCGAGGCAGCACCCGAGCTCGCATCCCTCCTTGCCGCCTGTCCCAACCTCACCCTGCTTGCCACCTCGAGAGAGCTCCTTCGCATCTCCGGCGAGGTCGAGTACCCGGTGCCCCCGCTTGCGAGCCTGGAGGCGGTCGAGCTCTTCTGTGCGCGCTCGCAGCTCCAACCCTCAGAGGAGATCGCCGAGCTCTGCATGCGCCTCGACTCGCTCCCGCTCGCGGTCGAGCTCGCCGCCGCGCGCACAAGAGCGCTCACACCCACCCAGATCACAGAGCGCCTCTCCGGCCGCCTCGACCTGCTCAAGGGGGGCCGCGACGCAGACCCCCGCCAGCAGACGCTCCGCGCGACGATCGAGTGGAGCTACGAGCTCCTCTCAGCCGAGGAGCAGGAGCTCTTCGCCTCTCTCTCCGTCTTTGCCGGCGGCTGCACGCTCGAAGCCGCCGAAGAGGTGTGCGGCGCCGACCTCGACACCCTGCAGTCGCTCGTCGAGAAGAACCTCCTCCGCTTCACCGCGTCCGGGGCTGACGGCCGCTATTGGATGCTCGAGACGATCCGGGAGTACGCCGGCGAGCAGTTGGGGGAGGAGGGCGGCGACGCCGCCCCTGTTGCAACGGCCTATCGCGCCTACTTCCTCGGCTGGGTCGAGGACGTCGCGCCGAGGCTCCGGGGGCCGACGCAGGCGGAGGCGCTGGGCCGCGTCGATGCCGAGTACGAGAATCTCCGAGACGTCCTCGCGGGGTCTTTCGCATTAGCGCCGCGGGACGCTTTGCGAATCGCAGCTGGCCTGCGCCGGTACTGGTGGGTACGAGCTTCGCGCGAGGGACGACTATGGCTCGAGCGGCTCGTGCCGGTCGCTCGGTCGTTCCCGCTCGAACGGGCGGCGTTCTGGGTATTCGTCGGATCCGGAGCGCTGGCGCGCGAGCGGGGGGACTGGCAGCTTGCGATCGAGCGTGCCGAGGAGGGCGTCACCCTCGCGCGGGAGCTCGGCGATCCCGACCTCATCGCGGGAACGGAACACGAGCTGGCCGTCTCGATCGATGTCGCAGGCGGCGATCCAGATCGTGCCCGCGAGCACTATGAGCGTGCTCTCGCGGGTCGCCGCCAGATCGGAGACAGGGTCGGGGTGATCCAGTCTCTGACGGGTGTCGGTGCGGTGGCGCAGCAACAGGGAGCAACGGCCGAAGCCCGCGCTGCACTCACGGAAGCGCTCGAGCTTGCGCGCGAGCTCGGCGACAAGGAGTCGATAGCGGCGACGCTCGGCGGCGTCGCGGAACTCGCGCTCGACGAGGATGGCCACGATCTCGATCTCGAATGGGTCCTCTCCTCGGTGTACGAGTGTCTGCGGCTGTCACGCGAGCTCGGGAATCCGTCCTGGGTGTGCGGCTCCCTCGATCTCCTCTCGCGTGCTTTGGTGCGAGCCGGAAGCCCGCACGCGGCCGCCCGCATCCTCGGCGCGAGCGAGGCCATGCGCGAGGAGGTCGGCGTTCCACTCGTACCGGTTGAGGCTTCGGCGCACGAGGAGAGGAGGGAATCGCTGCGACATTCGCTCGGCATCGAGGAGTTCGAGCGCCTGCACGCCGATGGGAGATCCGCGCCGCTCGATGAAGTACTCCATGAGACCGCGCCTGATTGACCGTCGAGCGGACAGGTCGTATCGTGCGGCACGAACTGCCTGCTCTTGTCTCAGGGCGAGGAGCACGAACTGACATCCTCGTTCGGACTAACGGTGCTCATCATCGAGGGCGAGCACCCCGCACGAGTTCGTCGTATTCGGAGCCTTAGCCGACGAGATCGAGTCAGTGGAGGACGGCCTGCAACGAGTATGGCCCCTCGTCGCAAGGTCTATCCCGGAGCCTGGGATGCCGAGCGGCACCCTGGGTTGCGGACTTCCTTCTCACCCCTGAGGACAGCCCATCCGTGGATCCCCTCCTATCCGCCAACGGTGGCGATACGGAGTAAGTAACCCCTACGTCGCAGGCTGCGGGTCCAGGCGGATCTGTGGCTCGGCAGGTGATGCCTCTACGCCGAGGCGCCCGAGTAGCGCCGCAAGCCGAAGCCCCAGAACCAACGCGTCGCGGCGAAGAGAGCGAACGCGAAGACGAACGCGAAGAGCAGCGTCTCCCAGTCCAGTCGCGACGTGAGCGCCTCGGCCGGGACGGTCACGGCGAAGGCGATCGGCACGAGGAAGGTCACGCCGACGCGAAGCCACGGCGGGTAGATGCCGACCGGCCAGCGACCGGTCTGGAACACGCCGTCGAAGAGCTCGACCGCGTGCCACATGTTCACGACCCAGAATGCGACGGTCGCGATGAAGAGCCAGAAGCAGTAGATGAGAACCGCACCGAGGAGGAGCGCGACCGCGAAGGCCGCCGCGTCGTCCGGCCCGACGCTCGTCGAGATCCGCGACAGCCCGACGCCGAGCACGACGAGCCCCGAGAAGACGTCGACCACCTGCCAGATGCGAACCTCGCGCACGCTCACGAGCATCTGCGAGTCCTCCGGCTTCGTGAGGGCGTAGTCGAGCTTGCCATCGTGGACGTCCTCGATCAGACGGGTCATGTTCGGCTGGATCGACGTGCGGATGATCCCGCCCATGAGGATCTGGATCCCGAGGACACAGAGGAGCTCGGGCTGCGACCAGCCGTTCAACTCCTCGGTGTGCGAGTAGACGAGCGCGAGCACGACGAGGCCCGTGACGAGCGCGATCGCCGCCTGGAACAGCGAGACGAAGAAGTTCACGCGGTACTGCAGCTCGTTGAGCACGCCGAGCTTGAAGAAGAGCCAGCTGACCCTGAGCGCGTTCACCTCAGCCTCCTACCGCGCTGTACTTGCGGATCGCGAAGCGCCATGCGACGCGGAAGATGGCGAGCCCGATGAGAATCCACAGGAGCTGCGCCAGCAGGCCGCGCACGAGCTCGGCGTTCGAGTAGTCGCCGACGAGCGTCTCGATCGGGAAGTAGAAGGCCCACTGGAACGGGAGGAAGCGCGAGATCTCCTGCACCCAGTCCGGCATGAGCGGCAGCGGGACGAGCCGGCCGGAGAGAAGCAGCTCGAGCGTCATCCAGAGGTCGAAGATCGCGGCGCCTCGCGTCGTCCAGAAGCAGAGCATCCCGAGCGCCTCCTGGAACATCGTGCGGATGAGATAGGCACCCCAAATCGCGATGGCGAACGCCGCGACCTGCTGCGCGTTCGGGCTCAGCGCCGGATCGAAGAGGAACGAGAGCGCGATCGCGAGCGGGATCCACAGGACGATCACGACGACCTTCCAGCCCGCGAAGTACGCGATGTCGTAGTGCAGCGGGAGGACGGGCCGGAGCAGGTCGCGGTTGAGATCGCCCTCACGGATCCGGTGCTCCCAGAACGGGGCGCCGAAGACAATGTTCATGTTCCGGACGAGGGTCCAGACGATGTAGTAGGCCGCGAAGTAGCCGGCCGTCAGACCGTTCACCGAGCCGCCTTGCTGATCCGCGATCGTCGTCCAGACGACGAGGTAGATCACCGGCTCGGCGACCATGCCGAACATGTAGAAGTAGTTCGCGGTCCGGTACTGGAACTGCTGCGAGACGGCGGTGCGCGCCGTCGTCACGTACAGGTCGACCATCGACCGGAAGCGCCCGGCCTCTCGCACCGGCGCGACCTCCGGGACGACGCTCACTCCGGGCGCTCCTGCGCGAAGACGAGCTCGATGACGTCCTCGATCGGCGGGTCCTCGACGTTCAGGTCGAGCACCTGCTCCTCCGTGAGCAGCCGGGCCGTGACGCTCGACGTCTCGGCCTTCGGAACCCGGAGGGTGATCCAGTCCCCCTCCGTGTGGAGGACCTCGCCGTAGCGCGAGAGGTCCGCACCGCCGTTCTCGAGCGCGACGCCGATCGTCTTGTACGCGGCGAACTGATCGGCGAGCCCAGCGAGCGGGCCGTCGTAGAGGATCCGGCCGTGATGGATGACCACCACGCGCTTGCACAGTGCCTCGACGTCGGCCATGTAGTGACTCGTGAGCAGGACGGTCGCGCCGTAGCGCGCGTTGTAGTCGGCCACGAACTCTCGGATCCGCTTCTGCATCGTCACGTCGAGCCCGATGGTCGGCTCGTCGAGGAAGAGCACCTGTGGCTTGTGCAGCAGGGCACCGACGATCTCCGCCTTCATCCGCTCGCCGAGCGACAGCTGGCGCACCGGCTTGCGGACGAGGTCGCCGATGTCGAGCAGCTCGACGAGCTCGTCCCGCAGCGGAGCGAACTCCTCCCGCGGGATGCGGTAGATCGCCCGGTTGAGCTCGTACGAGTCGAGCGCCGGCAGGTCCCACTGCAGCTGGTTCCGGTTCCCCATGACGAGGGTGATTCGGCTCAGGAACTCGCGTTGTCGTCTTGCGGGAACGAAGCCGAGAACGCGCCCCTCACCGCCGCTGGGGTAGAGCAGCCCCGAGAGCATCTTCAGCGTCGTCGTCTTCCCCGCGCCGTTCGGGCCGAGGAAGCCGACGACCTCGCCCTGGTCCACCGTGAAAGAGATGGCGTCGACCGCCCGCACCTCGCGCGTCTTGCGGCGGAACAGGCCTTTCGTCGCGGCGACGAGGCCCGGGTCCCGCTCGGGAACCTGGAAGACCTTCTCGAGCCGATCGACGACGACGGCGTGCTCGCTCATCCGGACCTCTTCAGCTTTCCATGGCGCTTCGCGTACGTCTCTCCGCGCGAGAAAACCCAGAGGCCGAGCGGGATCGAGACGGCGCCGATCACGAGCAGCGGCCAGATGTCGCTCCACAGCGCGGAGAGTGGCGCCCCTTCCAGGATCGCTGCGCGCACGCCTTCGAGCGCGTACGTCGCCGGCGAGAAGACCGCAATCCACTGCATCCACTGCGGCAGCACGTCGACCGGGTAGTAGACGCCCGAGACGACGAGCAGCGTGCCCTGCGCGACGAAGCCGAGCTGCGTCCCCTTCTCCGGTGAGATCAGCGGCAGGACGGACATCATCATCCCGATCCCGATGAACGACACGGACGCAACGAGCAGGACCACGAACGCCGCGAAGAACTGCGCGTCGGGCATCGAGAGGTCGAAGAACACGAACCCGCAGATGACGAACAGGAACGTCGCCCGCAGCATCCCGTAGAGGACGGCGAACACGCCTTGCCCGGCAAGGTGCATGGCCCGCGAGAGCGGCGCCATGAAGGTGTACTCGATCGTCCCCTCCCAGCGCTCCCACGCGACGGTCTCCATCAGGAACTCGAAGAGGATCCCGAGGTACGCCCACACGACCGCTCCGATGAGCAGCGTCGACATGGTCTCGTTGACGTCGAGCGTTCCGCCCTCCGCCTCGATGCCCTTCGCGATGAAGACGATGGTGAGCGTGTTCGCGACGGTCCAGACGAACCAGGCGAGGTCCCACCAGATGTAGCGCTTCGTCAGGTAGGCGTTGCGCTCGACGACGCCGCCGGCGCCGACGAGCTCCGCCCGCATCGTTCCCAGCATCGCGCGCATCAGGCAAACACCTCCCTGTCATCGTCGTCGTCGTCCACTTCTGCCTCGAACTCGCGCCCGGTCGCGGCGAAGAACGCCTCCTCGAGCGTCTCCGCGCCGTAGCGCTGCTTGATCGCGTCGGCCGGCTCGAGCGCGAGCAGGCGGCCACGATCGAGGATGCCGACGCGGTTCGCGAGCACCTCCGCTTCGGCGAGATCGTGGGTGCAGAGAAGGATCGTCGAGTCGTGCGAGTCGCGGATCTCGCGCACGAACTCCTGCACCTCGAGCTTCGACCGCGGATCGAGCCCGGTCGTCGGCTCGTCGAGCAGGAGCACGACGGGCGAGGTGAGGAGCGCCCGGGCGAGCGCGACCTTCTGCTGCATTCCTCGTGACAGTGCCTCCATCGGCTCGTCGCGGCGATCCGACGGGAACCCCACCCGCTCGAGGATCTCCGGGATCTTCTCGCGAGTCTGCTTCGACGTCATGCCGTAGTAGCGCGCGGCGTAGCTCAGGTTCTCCGCGGCCGACATCTTCTTGAAGAACGACGCCTCGACCGAGACCCGGTTGACCACGCGCCGGACCGCGCGGTGCTCGGCCACCACGTCGTGCCCGAGGATGCGTGCAGACCCGCCGTCGGGCAGCAACAGCGTCGAGAGCAGACGGACGAGCGTCGACTTCCCCGAGCCGTTCTGGCCGAGGATCGCGACGGTCTCGCCCTTCTCCATCGTGAACGAGACGCCGTCGAGGGCCACGCGCGAGCGGCGCTCACCGCGCTTCTCACCACGCTTGCGGGAATCCTTGCGACGGAACTCCTTGCGCAGCTCGTGCACCTCGACGGCTTCGCCCTTCTGAACGGGCACGGCCTCCATGACTGCTTCCTGTACGTCGACCACCTGATGCTCCTTCAATCGCGTGCGTAACGAGAAACGTGCAAGCCACCGGTTCCACATGCCAACGCCGACCCCGGTCGGCGGGCCTCGGCGACCGGTGTCTCAGATACGCGCGAAGAGCATCACAGCTCGGCCAGGGTAGCGACCGCGCTGGACGAGGTCAACTTTGCGCCGCGTCGGGCTCCGCGCCCGCTTGCCCTCTTGGACGAGCCCGGAACGCCACCGAGGTGCGAGAGCGCCGCGGGCCAGAACCGCAGCGCTCTCGCCCACCCTCAGCGGAGGGAGAAGGTGACGGTGACGGTCGCGGACGTCTTCTGCTCGCCGGGGACGATCGGCGTCGAGGAGTCCGCAGCGGCCGCTGTGCGGTACATCGGCTCCGGCGAGACCGCGCCGCCCTCGACGATCGCCGTGATGGAGCCCAGCGAACGGCCCGACGCCTTGGCCAGCGCGTCGGCGTTGAGGCGCGCTGCGTCGACGGCCTTGGCGAGCGCCTGGCGGTACAGCTGCTCGGCGTTCGATGAGCTGAGACCCGGCCCGGAGATCTGGTTCGCGCCCGCCGCCGCAGCGGCATCGATCAGCTTGGGAGCGTCCCCGACGTTGCTCACGGCCGAGACGCTGTTGGACGCCGCGTAGCCGTTCACCTGTCCGGCGTCGTCCGTGTACGGGTAGACGGTGACCCACTGCGTCGCAAGCTCGCGACCTCCGGCGTCACGCAGAGCGTTGATGATCTTCCGCATCGCGTCGCCGTTGGCGGCGACGGCCGCCTGCGCGGTGTCGCGCCGAGTCTCGGCGCCGAACGACATCTGCGCCTCGTTCGGCACCGCGTCGACGGACGCGACCCCGGAGACGGTGAGGGTGTCGGAGTCGTCGGATGACTGGGCGCCGGCGAGATCGGGCAGCCCGACCGCGCCTGCGAGCGCGACGATCGCGAGCCCGGCGGCCGAGAGGAGAAGCACGCGTTTCATGGGAGACCTCCGCTGAGTCGGTGACGAAGCCAATACGTCACCGACGGCTCGACACGTCACATGAGCGCTCGTGACAACTTGTCACGAACGAGCCGAAGTGGCTCCAGCGCTGGAGGGCTGCGGCAAGTTACAACTTGTCACAAGCGCAGTGGCCTTCGACCGGCGCCGCCCCGGCCGGGCGACGAAAGGCGGCGCTGTGAGTGGCTAGCGCCAGCCGAGATACGGTGCCGCGCCGCGCTTGAGCACACCGCGGGAGATGATCGAGCGCTGGATCTCGCTCGTCCCCTCCCAGATGCGGTCGACGCGCAGCTCGCGGTAGAACCGCGCGGCGGGGTTCTCGAGCATGTAGCCGCGCCCGCCGAGCGCCTGGACCGCGCGATCGGCGACGCGACCGGCCATCTCCGACGCGTACAGCTTCGCCATCGAGACCTTCCCGTGGACGACCTTGCGGTCCTCGAGCTCGTCGAACGCATGCGCGGCGTGGTACGTGAGGAGACGCGCGGCATGCAGCTCCGTGAGCGAGTCGGCGAGCGGGAACGAGATGCCCTGGTATTCCGCGATCGGGGAGCCGAACGCCTCGCGCTCCTGCGCCCAGTCAGCGGTGAGATCGACGAGCCGGAGCGCCGCGCCGCAGCAGCGCGCGGCGATGAAGAGCCGCTCGACCAGGATCCACTCCTTGGCACCGGCATCGCCGCTCGCGGGGACGCGGTTCGCGTCGGGCACGCGGCAGTCGGTGAACACGATCTCCGGGTGGTGGTCGAGGTAGGGGTCGTGGAGGAAGCCAGGCACGCGGGCGAGCTCGAGGCCGGGCGCGTCCGGCTCGACGAGGAAGAGCGTCTGCTCGCCGTCGGCGACGGCGAGCACGATGTAGAAGCCCGGGTCGCCCTCGCTCGTAACGAACCACTTCTCGCCGTTCAGCACCCACTCGCCGCCGTCGCGGACGGCTGTCGCGGCGACGGCGCTCACGTCCGATCCAGCGCCGGGCTCCGTGACCGCCCAGGCCTCCCGGAACTCGCCGTTCAGGATGGGTACGACCCAGCGGTCCCGCTGCTCGGCCGTGAGGATCTCCCAGAGCTCCGCCGGGCCGCGGTCGACCACCGCGAAGCCGAGGCCGTTCGTCGCCTTGCCCGACTCCTCCTCGAGCGCCACCTGGCCGAGCATGCTCAGTGCTGCGCCGCCCGCCTCTTCCGGCATGTTCAGCATCGAGAACCCTGCGGCGCGCGCTTTCTTGCGCACCTCGTCCACCGCGGCGAAGTCGATCGCACCCGCTGCGGCGATCTTCTCCTCCAGCGGGAAGACCTCGTCGGCGACGAAGCGGCCGACGCGCTCCTTCAGCTCGGCGATGTCGGGGGGAAGCTCTGGGACGACCATGGAGCGGGATCTTGACGTGTCGGAGGGGTCG